>NZ_BMJB01000001.1:1605975-1927170 GCF_014642855.1 Edaphobacter acidisoli
CCAAACAGAGATATCCATCCGGAAATTCTGCGAGCAGCCTTCATCAAGCAATGGATATGAAGCGCCTTTAGCGCGAGAAGGCCGAGATGTAAGCGATAGGTAATTGATAAGGAGGCAGTATGAATTGTGGAATCTATTCCAGGAGCAGAAGGTGCACGCGTCTGCTCAAGCGTCTTTCTCCCGTGCTGATGGCTTTAGTCCTGCTTGCAATGGGACCGGCGCTCCTCGGACAAGGAGTATCGGGCAGGATTCTGGGCAATGTACAGGACTCGACCGGTGCCGTCATCGCCAAGGCGGCCGTAACGGCCACCAACATTGGGACAGGGACCTCCTCGACGATGTCAACCGATTCCAATGGCGACTACCGTTTCGACAATCTTCAGCCGGGGACGTACAGCATCCGTTTTACAGCTCAGGGCTTCAGTCCATTTGTATCCAACGGAAACGCTGTCGTGGTCGATGGCGCCATCCGTGTAGATGCCACACTGAAGGTAGGCGGGCAGGACCAAACCATCGAGGTCTCCGCGGCGCAACCGCTGATAGACCCGACGAGTTCCTCACTCGGTCAGGTGGTGGATCAGAAGGAGATTGCCAATCTACCACTGAACGGGCGCATCTTCTCTCAACTGGTCCAGACGGTTCCTGGCTCTGTTGCAGCCGGTTTCGGCAGCGCGCCCGAAGCGGCAGCCGGCGCAGGCGCTGTTTCATCGATCACCGCCAGTGTAAACGGCATGCCCTGGGGAGGCACCACATACACGCTCGATGGCGTAAATAACATGGAGTTGCTGAACGCCTTCATCAACGTCACACCTCCTCTGGACTCGTTGCAGGAAGTAAAAATATCCACCAACAACGCCGATGCCACAGTAGGGACCTACGGCGGAGCGCAGGTAAACGCCTTCGTCAAATCGGGCGCCAACGCATTTCATGGCTCAGCCTACGAGTTCTATCGTGGTGACTCCCTGAATGCCTATCAATGGCGAGCATCATCCAAGGCACCCTATCGCAGCAACCAGTTCGGCGGATCATTCGGCGGGCCGATTCTCAGGAATAAAGCGTTCTTCTTCGTCGACTATCAGGGACTTCTGTTACAGCACGGCATCAGCTACATCCTCACTGTACCGACTGACCTGATGAAACAGGGCACTTTCCTGAAGAGCCAGTTCCCGAACGCCATCTATGATCCACAAACGATGCAGCCCTTCCCTACGATCTCCACCAACCAGGGAGACGCGTGGCAAATTCCCACTTCGCGCTTCGACTCGGTCTCCGCCAAGATGGTCTCCGGAAGCACGATATGGCCAACGGCAACAAGTCAGGCCAGCACCAGCAACAACTTCAATGCAAACACGACCGAGCCCGACAACAACCACCAGTTCGATATCAAAGGCGACTATCAACTGGGTAACGGCGATCACGTCTTTGTGCGCGAATCCTATCAGCGGCGCGATCTGGAAGCTCCTTCACCCGGCACTCCATTCATTCAGATCGGCGATGTCAACGCGATGTCGCGCGACCATAACACAGCCGTCGGCTACGATCACACGTTTTCGCCGACCGCGCTCAACGAATTCCGCGTTGGATTCAATCGTTTCTACACCAAAGACTTCGGCAATGATCTCGGGACGAATGAGAACACCGCGCTGGGGATACCAAACGGGAACGACCCAAACTTTGGCGCTACCGGCATCGGCAACTTCCAGATCGGCAACATCGCCAACACGGGCTCGCAGGGTTGGACGAACTCCCACCGCATCTCCAATTCTTTTGAGATCACGGATAACTTCACCAAAACTTTGGGCCGTCATGCCTTCACCGTTGGCGAGGATTACCGTCTCCTCCAGGCATCTCTTACAAATTCCGACAGCAATAAGAACGGCGATTTCACCTTCTCATCGAACTACACGAGCAGCTGCACCATGCAGCCCAGTTGCTCCAACCCTACAGGCGGCAATGAATTCGCCAGCTTCCTGCTGGGAATGCCGTCGTACGAAGATCGCGGCTTTGTCGCCACAGACCCGGCAACACGCGCGAATCTATTGGGCGTTTACGCGCAGGACCAGTACCGCGTGACGAACAACCTGACCCTGAACCTCGCACTGCGCTGGGACCTGATTACGCCAGCCATCGACAAGAATAATCGTCAGTCGAACTTCGATTTGGCGCAGGGTGTCCTCGACTTCGCATCGTCAGGCAATCGCGGCCCCAATGTGGACACATACTTTGGCGGATATTCGCCGCGCGTTGGGTTTGCCTATTCACCCAATAACGGCAAAACACTCATCTCGGGGGCCTTCGGCATCACCCACTTCCCTGGCAACTTCGGCGCGATGGGCGGCTTCCTGGAACGCAACTTCCCGTTCTTCGAAGTTTTCAGCACGCAGGCCCAGTTGCTGAACGTACCATTGCCCTCGCTCAGCACGACGGGATTGCCCAGCTACATTCCCACTCCGACGTCCGCTCCAGTGGCGCCACCACCTGCAGTTTCTCCCGAGCTGATGGCGAGAAACATGCAGCCCGATCTGGCGAATGCATGGAACTTTGGCGTGCAACAACAGCTCTCCACGACGACTGCACTGCAGGTAACTTATGTTGGAACCAAGGGGACCCATCTCTTCCGTCGTTGGAATATCAACACGCCGCCGCCAGGAACAACGTCGTACAACTCACGGCTGCCTTATCAATACTTCAACTCCACTGGCGACCAATATGCGACAAATATCGGTTATGCAGCCGCAGACGGATCGTCGATCTATCACGGCCTTCAAGTGCAGCTGAAGAAGAGCACTTCGTATGGGCTCGAAGGAAGAATTGCCTACACCTGGTCCAAAGAAATCGACAACATGAGCATCTGGTGGCCTCTCAATGACCGACTCAATCGAGGCGTCGGTACCAATCAGGCTCCGGATGTTCCGCAAAGCATGATCGCGAGCTTAACGTATCAACTCCCGTTCGGTAAGGGACGGCGGTGGTTGTCTTCGTCTTCTGCTCCGGTAAATGCAATATTGGGTGGCTGGCAGCTAAGTACCCTCACGACTCTGCAGTCGGGGCAACCTCTCACCATCACAACGAACATCGACAACCTCGGCAGCGGAGTGACCAACCATGCAGACGCCACCTGCCAATCGGTGAAGACTTTTGGTTCGGTATCGAAATGGTTTGACACAAGCTGCTTTGCCTACCCTGCTGCGCTCCAGCTAGGAAATTCCGGCATCGGCAAAGTGCGCGGCCCCGGCTTTTACAACTCCGATGTGTCGCTGTCGAAGACCTCTACCCTGCGTGAGGGCATGTTGCTCAAGCTCCAGGTAGACGCCTTCAACCTATCGAATACTCCTCATTATTCGAACCCCAACACCACGCTGGGCGATTCTAATTTCGGCCAGATCGGAGGCACAAACGGCATTCCCCGGGAGATTCAATTGGGGATGCACTTCACCTTCTAACTGTTGCGCGGAGGCTGCCGGACGTTCATCTCGGCAGCCTCCACTGACTGAGCGTCGCTTCAGATTCAAAGCAAAGGGAGACAGTTTTGCCAAATCGCAGGGAGTTCCTGACGGCTCTTGTTGCAACTTCTATCGCCGGCGCAGCGCAGGGAATAACATCTCCAGGCTCCACGCAGCACAAACGAGCCAGCCTGGTGCCCGCGGAGTCCCCAGGGATACCGAACTATTGGTGCACCTGGGCCGTGCAGAACTACATGTTTGGCCAGGGCGAACCTGCATTGAACACAACCATGCTCGAAGGCAGCTCAGGCAGTCTCCTTGCACACAACGCAATGACCGAAGAAGCTCTATTCGGCAGAAGAGGCTGGGCAGCGAGATTCTATCCGCGTGTCCGCAGAAACATCTATCTCCTGCTCGATGATGGTTGGCAGATCGGCGGCACGGCTACCTTCGATCTCGATCCAGTCAAATTTCCCTCGTACAAAGGAAGTTCCGCGCAGCGCCTGCATTTGCTGAACAAGGATGTTGCGGGTCACGGATGGAGAGGAGCGGCATTGTGGTGTCGCAACACACCAGACGGACCAGCTGGCCTTTCCCTGGAAAGCGAATGTGGCAACGCCGGAATCCATTACTGGAAGATCGATATAGGCGACCCGGAATTTGATCTGGTTCGCACACGGAACCGCGCTCAGATTCCTTTGACGCTCGAGCATGTACACAGCGAACCACCCGTCAACGGAGACTGGAAGAAAGATGGACGCTTCGGACCTCAACCGTGGAACTCGCGGAGAATGGACATCCTGCGCCACACCGACGTGTATCGAACCTACGATGTTACGTCGATTCTTTCGCTGCCGACAACACTTGACCGCGCCTCCGAGCTGCTCAGCAGCGCTGCTGGCCACCATGAGTTGCATAGCTTGTTGAACGTGGAAGACGAAGTATATGTTGCCGCGGTTCTGGGATGCACCATGGGAGTTATGCGGCACCCACTGCATGGATTACGTCCACAAAATGATGTGGACCTGTTCTTCAATGGCCAGCGCAGAACCAAACAGCGCATCGACGAGGTAGTACGCGCTCTGCGCTGGCAGCGTATCGCCGCACCTTACCCCTGCGGCATGGGAACATTTCACACAAGCTCTGAGATTCTGCGAGATGGATGGACGTTTTCTGCAGGAGAGACCTGGCAGCATGAACTGGTGGGACAAACCGTATGGCAAAGCGCTCCCGCCGTGCTCGCGCGCAACATCGATCTACCCGGGGTTCAGGCTTCGGGCAGTAAGCCATTTGTCTTCGCTGCGCGTTTTCCCAACGGCGCAGTCGCAATTGGCGCTCAGGAGCGCACACAACCTGGATCAGCATGGCGCATGAATCCTGCAAAGGTTACGCTGCATGTGGGCGACGCATCCGGGCCCTTCGGAATCTTCGGAGAATACGAACAGCTAACACTGGTCTTTGACAAGCCGCAAAAAGGTAAGCGAGTGCTCGCACAAGACCTTGCCGGTGATACATCAATCGATGTGACTCGCCATGCAAACTTCGATGGTGCAAGCGTCCATTTTGACGGAAGCATCCTTCGCACAACCGGGCTGTTCAACCGCACTCCAGGCGATCTCTCCTCGCCGGGAGCCGTAATCGCTTTAGTCTGAACATGAAATGAGCGTAAGAGACAAAGAGCCTGCTACTGGAAAGAAGATCATCCTATAACTCGGAGCGTTATGAACACGAGAAAGATCACTCGATGGATCGGAGTGTTATGTGCACTTGCTGTGCTGAGCTGTGAATATGCATCTGCGCAAAAGGCCACGGTAAGTTCCGATCTTGAGTTCCATGCATCCGACGAACAGTTGAACCAGGCGTTCACCTGGGCCAAACAGCAGGCGCTTGACTATGCGCGACCGGCAACGTCGCCGATCGGGGAATGGTATGAGGCCGCGCTTCCTGGCCGCAACGCCTTCTGCATGCGCGACGTATCCCATCAAACTACGGGGGCCGCTGCTCTCGGACTATTTCCTGCAAATCGAAATATGCTTGGCCGCTTCGCCGACGCAGTTGCGCCGTCTCGCAACTGGGCTGGCTATTGGGAGATCGACGGCGAGGGCAATCCTTCCACAGCCGATTACGTCTCCGATTCAGACTTTTGGTATAACCTGCCTGCAAACTTCGACGTGCTCGATGCGATTGTGCGTATGTGGCGCTGGACAGGCGACAACTCCTATCGAGACGATCCACGTATCCAAGCATTTTTTCGCGAAACGATGACGAACTACATCTCGCAATGGCAACTCGCGCCCGACGATATTCTTAAACGCCCGCGCATCGCCAATCAACGGCAAGCCGAAGGAAAATTCGTCCACTCCCGGGGCATACCAAGCTATACCGAAGGTCCAAAGGATTTCATCTTCGGCGCCGATTTACTTGCCGCCGAATACCGCGCCATGCGCTCCTACAAGGAAATTGCGGTTTCGTCCCAGGACAAAGTGCTCGCTGCGCGCCTGCAAAAAACTGCCGAACAGATTCAACAGCGGCTAGAAACCGTCGCATGGTCCGATACGGGCAAGCATTTCAATGGCGTCATCAGAAAGAATCTCAGCGGATTCGGTTCTGGTGACGCAATGGCGCTCTACTTCGACGCAGTCAAAGATCCAGCACACATTCAAGGCGCACTCGCATACCTGTCCGATCCCGCCTACTGGAAACAGATCAATATTGAAGAGGAAAGCTATGTCCCGCTCATACTCTTTCGATATGGCCGCACCGCCGCCGCATACCGTGTGCTCTTCGATCTTGCTTCTCCAGATAAGCAACGCCGTGAATACCCCGAAGTTTCTTACGCCGTCATCGACGCGATCGTTAGAGGCACGATGGGCATTGAGCCATCACATGCCGGCGATGCCTATGATGTACAAACTCTCCCGCAACCACTAACCAACAATGAGACCATGAAAGTTTCCTCGCTGCGCATCCGGGGCAATTTATTGGACATTGCATCGCATGGAGCCACCACCATCGACTTCAGCAACCGCCAGGGCCTCTCCATCCGCTGGAAAGCTGCATTCAAGGGAGATGTCGCGGTGTTGTATGCCAACGGTCACGCTGTGCCGGCGAAACACGGCGCTCTGCCAGGAGGAACCCGCACGAGCTGGATCACGATCACCGTATCTCCCGGCAGCTCCGCAGTCGTCAGCGAAATCAAACAATATGCGCAGCACTCCTGTGTACTCCACGATCAGCGGCGCGCGCACTCGCATTATTCCCACTGGGTTCGGCAATGTTCCACGTGACTCCAACCGCGCTCCAGGCGAAGTGGACTTCGATGCCTCTATCGCGAAGGACTTCTCGTTATGGCGGGAGCTAAGCTTCCAGATCCGTTTAGACGCATTCAACGTCATCAATCACACGAACTTCACTCAGCCGAATTCGTCGCTATCCGTTACCACAACATCGAACTCGGCTGCCGCAACGTTCCTCAACAGCACAAGTTTCGGCCAGATTACCGGCACGCAGCCTTCGCGAAGATTGCAACTATCGAGCCGCTTCTTCTTTTAGCCTCCAGGTGGTGAGGAGTACAGGGCGGCCGGAACGAGTCGGTACCCGGTACTCCCACCGCCCTCTTTTCCAAAGCTATTCCGCATTTGCCTTGCCTCAAATATTGCTTCGCAAGGAATAACGGCTCGACTGCTCCGAGCCGTTATTCCTTGCTACGCCACATTCAAGAAGCAAAGGCCAAACGAGTATGGCCCCGGCCCGGTATCTTAGTCGCAGAATTATCTTCATGTTTAGAATTACCTTGATCGCCTCCGAGTCGGTCAGCCAGCGTCTTCCGTCAACTGTCCCCAACAGGCAGTTCGCCCAGGCATCCTGCACACGGCGAGAACTGTAACCTAAACTAGATACAGTATGACGTCAGATAAGGCAGTCCTCATCCATTTTTCCGGGCACGATCATCCCGGACTCACGGCAGAACTTACCAGCTCACTCGCCCGTCATCAGATCGTAGTACTGGATATTGGGCAGGCAGTCGTCCACGAAAGCGTCTCGCTCGGAATTCTGATCCAAATGCCTACTGCCGGCAGCTTCGCTTCCGCGAAGACTGACTTGACGGCCCGCGCGAACGAACTCAATCTCCAGGTGCGGTTCGTCTCCGTTCCCGATGACTCGCTCCATCACTGGCTGCGCGGGTTGCACAAGCAGCACTTCATCATTACCGTCCTCGGTCGCTCCATTTGCGCAAACCATCTTGCGCGCGTAACTTCCATCGTCGCGGCACATGAAATGAACGTGGATCGCATTGACCGTCTCTCCGGCCAACTCTCGTCCGACGATCCTTCCGGAAATGCTTGCATCGAACTGGCAGTCAGCGGCGAAGGCGCGCGCGAGCCCGCCATGCGTGCCGAGTTCCTCGTCGCAGCGCAGCAACTCTCCATCGACATCGCCTTTCAACGTGAAAGCATCTTCCGCCGCAACCGACGCTTGTTCGCATTCGATATGGATTCGACGCTGATTCAGGGTGAGGTAATCGATGAACTTGCAAAACTGGCTGGCGTTGGCGATCAGGTTTCACGGATTACAGAAGAGGCGATGCGGGGTCAATTGAACTTCGACGAGAGCTTCCGCCAGCGCGTTGCACTGCTCAAAGGTCTAGAAGAACAGCACATCCACACATTGTTGCGTAAGATTCCGCTTGCAGAAGGCGCAGAGAGACTCATCCGCACTCTTCGGCTGCTTGGGTACAAAACGGCCATCCTTTCTGGTGGCTTTACGTTCTTTGCCCATCATCTTCAGCAAATGCTCGGTATCGACTATGTCCACGCGAATGAGCTCGAAATCATCGACGGGGTCGTAACTGGTCGCGTGATACCTCCCATCGTGAATGGCGATCGCAAAGCCGATCTTCTAGCGGAAATTGCCCGCGACGAAGACATTTCACTGGAACAGGTAGTGGCTGTCGGAGACGGAGCGAACGACATCCCGATGCTGAGGCTCGCGGGAATGGGTATCGCCTATCGCGCCAAACCGTTGGTACGCCAAAGTGCCCCTCAGTCCATCTCGTCATTGGGCTTGGATGGATTGCTCTATTTGATTGGCGTTCGCGATCGCGACCTTCATCCCCACGAACCGTCGGCCTGAAAACGATCGGCCCGCCACACTCATGACGCAATTTCATCTCAAACAAACGCCATACCTTGACACCTCAATAGCATAGGGACTCGCCTTCTTTTGCAGCAAATTTGAACGCCACTGATCTCATCATCTTTGATCTTTCCATCTACTCTTTCTAAATCCGTTGCAGACACAAGCGCGCGAGCCAGACTTCAGCTCGCGCTAGCCTGGTTTCTACTCGGGCCATTGAGGGCATCGACATCAGAAAGCGAAGGAAGCTGATAAACGATTGCTCCATCGGATCCTTTTCCTTGAGCTGAATCGGGTCAGCGGCTAACTTGCGATTTCCGGAAAGATCGTCACGCGCAGATGCGTCGCCCCGTAAGGTACCAGCGTAATCTTCTCGGTTTCTGAATCTACCTGCGCAAAGGCTAGGTCCGGTAGGGGCGGAGTGAACAGCTGGTCGCTCTGATTTGTCCTATCTTGCAGCGTGTAACCTTCAACCTTACGCGCGGCTACAGAGAGGGTGACGGCTGGATGCGACCACGGATCGTCTGCAAGTTCTTCTGTGGACTGCTCTACCTTCACCTGATTTTCGAGCGCTTCAGAGCCGAGGACGAGAGCGTAGTTCCACGAACCGGCAGGGTTGGCGTTGTATCCCGGGAAGGCGGCAGTTGAATAGTCCGGTACAGTAAAGGTGGACCAATCCTCCTGAATAGGCAGAGAGAAAACCAGTGGTCCGCGCTCGAGCGCGACTCCCCCGTAGGGCCAGGACGTACGCCCCAACTCCATCGGGAGTGTAAGAGTCAGCGTGTCGCCGGGATGAAAAAGACGGTCCAGAGTAACGAAACCATTTCGCGGCGTGATGGCAACGAGTTCTCCATTCATTCTGAGCTGTGGATGACGGCACCAGGCTGGTATGCGAAGCGAGAGCGGAAACCGTGCCTCATGCTGGCCCTCAAATTTGAACGCGATACTGTCGCGGAAGGGATAGTCTGTCGTCTGCACAATCTCGACTGGCGTGCGCTCGAAGCCTACCGTGGTGCGAACCGTTGATGGACCATAGAGCGTCGCGGCCAAACCACCATTCGCAGAGCGCATCCACATGCGGCTGACATAGTTGGGATAGAGACGATGCACATTACCGCCACAGCACGCGGTGCGACGGCCTGGATTTGGTTGGTAGGCCATCATGTAACCACCATGTTCCATCACGTTGTGGTCCGACTTTTCGGTTGCGAGGAACTGATTGGGACAGGAGAAGTATTGCAGCGCCTTCCAATCGTTACGAATAGCCCCCGGGCCCGCATTGAAACAGGCGCGTTCGATGCGGTCGCCCCATCGACCATCACCGGTGGCTTGCAGCATATAGCCCCAACCCCAGGTATGGTCTACTATGTCGCAGGTTTCGTGCGAGTCGAGGGAAGTGCGCGTGCGGAACCATTCCGATGTTGAGGGTATACCGTCGACCAGCATGTGATGCGAGAAGATGCGTTGCTGCGCCGCCAGCGCGAAGCGCAGGTATTCCGGATTGCCGGTGTACATGTAGAGAATTGCCGGCAGCTTCGCGGTCTCGGCATACGTAACACCATGCGCGTGAATGGGGCCACCTGCAAAGACGCGCGCTTCCCCAAGGTCCCCGCTGTCGGGTTTCGCAGCTACCTGCGCCAGGTAGCGCCGCCATGAGTCTTCAGCGAGTGCAAGCAACTTCGTATTGCCGGTCTGGCCGTAGCACCACAGCATCGGTTCGAGGTTCGTGATATTGCGTTCGGGCAGCCCATAATCCGCAGGGTCGTTGAGGTAGTGTCGCTGCATAGCCTCGACGATGCCAACCGGACCCACATGGGCTTCTGCACAGGCCATCAAAGAACGGAAAAAAACTAATTGCGGCCAGCGGTGCTCATCGCCTACCGGGTTTTCAAAGAAGGCAGGGCCAAGGTAACCATTTGCCTTGGTATGCTGCAGCGTGAACAGAATGGGTATTTGGGTCTTCTGGAGAAGCGCGGTGTCGCGCATCACGATGGCCAGCCGTGTAGCACCGTCGATCCAGTAAGCGCGCTGCTCCCATGGCCACCAACTGGGCCCCTGTTCGAGACCGTCCCAGTAGCTCGCGCTAAAAGGCCAGGAGATATCTGGTAACTGAGAGCCAAGTTGGGCTGCCTGTCGGGAAAGATAATTGCGCAACCAACCCTGCGGCTCAACGGCACCGGGAGCAAGCTCGACGAAGGCGCCGTGGGTAGATGTGGCCGGAGCACCTTCTGCCGCGTGCACTCCTTGCGCAAATAAAAACGCTGCGCCAGCGGCACCCAGCTGGAGGAACTGTCGGCGATCGAGTACAGAAAGGTGCGTTGAGTTTCCATCACACTCAGGGTTCATCTAATCTCCTTGAGAAGCTACGCTCAATGATTATCATGAATACCCTTGTCTTGAAGAGTTCCATGCAAGAGCACGGTTCTCTGGTGAGTCGCTAACACTGTTTTGAAAGCCGCGCTGCAAAGCGAACTAAGAGGCAAGCCGATCATTGTAGCCAGGCGCTGCTAACGTTGCTTTCCGATAGGCGATTCAATTACCGTGAATTGCGTTTGCGAGCCGTCCGAGGAAAGATACGAGGAAGCAACCAGCATCTGCATGAGTTCAATTACTTCTTCTTATCCGTTGTCAGGGACACGGCAAATCCGTTTTGCACAATGCTCTTGCCAGCAATCATGTCCGACTGATTGCCATTCCAAATAATTTGATAGGTCGCAGCCTCGTTCGCTCCAGCGAAATGGATGTTTATCTTGCCGAGAGACGAAACGGCGTCGAGGTTGAAGAAGATGTGATCGCCTCTAATCCTAAGATCGCGAATAGAGCACGCGTTGAAGCACACTCCTGCGTCATTCGACAAATCGATATAAGCGTCGCCCAGCATGGGATGCATCATTTCGACCGACGTCATGCCGCTGCCCGGTCCCCAGTGAAACCCGGTAAGCGCACCCGATTCGTCGGTGAATCCGGTATGCGCCCAGTTTTCCCACGGCGCGATAGCAAAGGTAGAACGAGCTGCCCCAACAGCACGCTCCAGATATTCCTGGTTTCCAGTTGCCTGGTAGTAATGCCACAGCAGCACGGCGGCGTAGGCTTCGCGGGCGTCGCTCCACTCAGCATCAGTGTTCTGAGTGGTAAAGCCGCCTACAAGCTTCGGCGAAAACGCGGGGTTGTTCCATACCTGCTGCGTGAGCAGCAGATAGTCCAGAACATGAGTGCCCGTGGTGAGATACTCTTGCTCCTTCGTGATCTGGTATAGCTTCAGATAAGCCGCCGCTGCCTGAATTTGCGAGAGATTGTTTTGCGGATACTGCGCGGTCCATGGATCGTAGAAGTCAAACGGCTTGCGCGCACAGGAAAGAAACGTCTCAAAATCGAACCAGCGCTGACGCGGCAACACCTCGCGTGTGACAAAGTCCATCGTCTTCCGGGCAGCCGCGAGATAATCATGATCTCCCGTAGCCTCGGCCAAAGAAGCAAGGAACAAGCCTGAGGCCGCAGTCTCAGCGTTGAAGTCACGGAATTCCTCACGAGGTTTAAGATCGCTGTCATACCACGCCGGGATAACTCCGCTCGCAAGTTGTTGCTTTACAAGAAAATCCCCAAAGGGGCGCAGAAACGCCACAATTTCCTGCTCGCGGTCCGGTGTCAGATCCTTGCCCCACTTCAGCATCCAATAGCCGGTCCACGACATTCCGAAGGCATGATAGTCATCGCCGTAGCCAGCCCACCCATCGGAGTGAAGCCATTGTTTGCTGTCCACCAGATAGATCGTCGAAAAAGCTCCACCATCTCGCGGGCTACTCAATACCAGATTCAGCACAGATTCCGCTTTGTGCTGAATATCAGCATTATCCGTCCGGCGGCCATAGAGGTACCAACCATAGGCGGTGCGCAGGGTTTCAAACCAGGGGTTGAACCACGCATCCGGTCCGGTTTGCTGCTCCCAATGCCCGCCTGGATTTCGGAAGCTCGCTAACGTACCGCACTGTTTGCTGCCGCACGGAAAACCTCGGTATACCTCATCCGCATAGCGCAGCCACGTGTCGGTTGACCAGTCCTGAAAGGTGACCAGCCATGGACGCGTCACATTCCGCTGCGCATCGTAGGAAGACAGTAACTCTTCTCGCCCCTGTTGTTGCCAAAGAAGACGTACCGCGCGCCTGTAACCAAGTTTGGAAGGCTGTTGAGACGCTACGATCGAATATCTGTATTCGATCACTCCCTCCTGACCAACAGGTGTACTCGTTTCGATGACCTTAGGCTCGCCGGTTGTCGAACGTCGAAAATAACTATGACCGTAGGGCTGAGACGGAATAGCTCCATAGGCGAGCCATGGGAGTTTTTGCGAAGTAACGTCGAGATCGAGTGCAAGCGGAACGCTCAGGCGCTCGCTCAACTTCGGCATAAGTGCCGCAAAAACCGGCCCCTGCTGAAGCATCACCACCGGAGATTTGAATGACCAGCTGGGAATGTCGTCATCCGCTTCGTTCTTGATGTTCTGGCTCCAGACGAAATCGACGGGGCCCTCAGGATCGTCTGCCGCTCGCCTTCCAGGCGCAAAGTCATACCGGTCCTCTACGGAGTTAATTCGGACACCAGACTCGGGCATAAATCTTACCGTGACGTTAAGTTCATCCGGCTCCGGCGTGAGATGGATACGCTGCTCGAATTTCCCGATGCCGCAGTCTCCACGCAAGAGGATGCCGTTAGGAATTACATCCTCAGTCTGAAGAACGCACGAGTGGGGAGTATTAGGAGTTCCCAGAGTCACCACTCGCGTCGCAGCCTGCGCAGAGAAAAGCGCGGGCACCCATTGACCATCCACTTTAATTTCGACACGTTCGATGGGCGATGGGCCGAGCTCGACGACCATGCGCACCGAACCAGCAGATGACTCGAGCGTTGCCGCTCCCAGTGCAAGCGTGGAAGCGGCGAGTATGTAGCCTGCAGCGATGATCTTCAACATGGCTCCTCCGTGAGCATGAGGAAAGTTAGTGCACGCCTGCGCCACTATTCCCCGGACCACCAGCTGGCTGAAGCGCAGGCAAACGCTGCTCTACAGGAGGCAATGGCGGCAGAGGTTCGTGGGGATCGGCCTGATACCAATACGCAACGGAGTAAAAGTTATCCGAACGATGGTTCGCGTTTCCGTGCTCAATCGTTGCCTTGAAAGATTTTTGAAAAGGAATAGGCTGCGCAAGATGGAACCGATACACGCTGGAGCGGCTGCCGGCAAGTTCAGCCCCGACTACCGGAGCGCCGTAGAGTTGATAAGAAAAAGGGCGCCCGCCAAAATCCCACGCACCGAGAAAATAATCTTCCGTTCCCGTGCCGATAATCTGTGGCGTCTTCGCCCCATCGATGAAGAACATGTCATCTCCTTCGCCCCACCACATGTCCTGGTTCTGGAGCACCGACATCGTCACACCAACATATTGTCCATGTCCTTTCGCCTCCATCCACACATAGTTGCCTTGGCCGTCGGAATTAGTCTTGTCATTAACCAGCGCGTCCTGGTTTGTCTTCCAGTTATTTGTCCAACCACGATTCGGCTGCGCCTGCTGGTACTCGGCGTGAAAGTACAGCGTGTCCCGAGACAGCGGATGCGAGTAAGTTCTGTAATCAATGTTGTAGTAGAGGGCATTGATGGGTTGGTTCCCCTCATTCGTAACAGTAATGCGCGCATGACTCGCGAATGGCATCGGGAAAAAGCAGTTGAGAGACTTGTCATTGCCAACCGAGAGCATCTCTGATTGCCATGTGTGGTATTCGCCAAGCCCGAGGCCGAAGAAGTCACCAATCGGGGCCTCTACGCTAGGGCTGGTCTCTCCGTCCCAGTACATGCGAAGGACGATGCGTTTGAGGTTGTAAGGTTCGTTATCGGCAATGGTGAACCATATATGCGCAATCGTTCCCGGCCCATCGACATCCAGCACAGTCGCGGTCGCCCCCGGACCGACTGTACGAAAGTCTTGATTCGCCCCGGTCGGGTCCGTGCTCGACGCACGATGAGGCGTGTACGTCTGCTGCTGCGTCAGGTCGGGCCATGAGCTCGGACTCTGGCCCCATGCTGCCACACACACTCCCAACAGGAGCGACATCGATACAAATCGTTTCATCACTGCGTCCTCATTTCTTCGCTAGTCAATTCCAAACTCATGCTGCATCCTCTCCAGCGATATGCCGGAGGTCTCCGGATAGTAGAAGGCGATAACAAAAAGATCGAGAACCATCATCACGCCAAAAAATATAAACGGATACGCCCCCGATGAGGTGGCCATGACAGGAAATACCAGCGAGATAATCGCGTTCGTAATCCAGTGCGATGAGCTCCCCACGCTTTGCCCCTTGGACCGCACGCGGTTCGGAAAGACCTCGCTCACATAAACCCAGATGACGGCGCCCTGCGAAATTGCAAAGCACGCAATGTAGGCCATCAAAAACCATACAAGCCAGTCCATGTGCTCGCGCGTATAGAAGATCGCCGAAACTCCCGCCAGGCACACCACCAAGCCACTTGTGCCGATGAGCAGCAGCTTCTTTCTTCCAATATGGTCAATCACGGACATTGCGGCCAGCGTAGCTACGAGGTTCATGGCGCCAACAGCTACGGCCTGCAGATTGCCCGACATCTGGCTCGCTCCAGCGAGCGCAAAGATGTCATTGAGGTAATAGAGGATTGCATTGATTCCCGACAACTGACAGAACATCCCCACCGTAATGGCCAGGAAAATAGGCTTTGCATATTTGCGCGAGAACAGTGGCTCCTTTGAAGCCGCACGCTCAAGGTGAACCGACGCCACAATCTCATCCAGCTCCGCCTTCGCATCCGTCACACCGATCAACCGCAGCACATCCAGCGCTTCACCGAGTCTCTTCTGCATTGCGAGCCAGCGCGGGCTTCGCGGAATCGTAAACAGCGCGAGAAGGAAGAGCAGCGCCGGAATGCCCGAAACGCCAAGCTCCCATCGCCACTCCATCGCTCCAAAATGCATCGTCCCGATAAGGTAGTTCGACAGGTAAGCCAGAAGAATGCCCACAACGATGTTTACCTGAAAGAAGCCTACAAGTCGCCCTCGCCAGTTCGGTGGCGCAATCTCAGCAATGTACATCGGGCCAAGTACGGACGACCCTCCAATGCCGAGACCGCCAATAAAGCGAAATACGATCAACGACGTCCAGTTCCACGCAAAGGCGCAGCCCAGCGCGGAAACCACATAGAAGAGCGCCATCACACGCAACGAGTCGCGTCGCCCATACCGTTGCCCTGGGATCCCTGCGCCGAGTGCCGCTATCACAGTCCCAAGAAGCGCGCTGAACACCGTTACGCCCAGAAGAAAAGGCGACAAGTGAAATACGCTGGTCAACGCCTGAGTCGTGCCGGAGATAACAGCAGTATCAAAGCCGAACAGCAATCCACCCAGAGCAGCGACTACTGTTCCCTTCACAACATATGAGTTAATGTTCATGCACTCTCCATCGCAACAGCATTGGAAGCGATCTCTCGAAGAGATGGAAGAATCCGTCCCATCTCTGCCGGCGGAGCAGTCGGTTGTCCAAAGGCAAAGTACACGCCGCTGAACAGCGGATACAATTCGTCATACACTGCGGCCCCATATTCATCAGGCAGGTAGCTCGTGCACGGCGGACACAATGCCTCCTGCGCCTCTTGCACCGTCTCAAACTCACCACATGCCAAAAATGCGAAGATCGCAGACCCCAGACTTGTTACGTCTCCCGATGGGACCAACACCGGCTTGTTCAGTGCATTGGCATAGATGCGGTTGAGCAGAGGGCTCTTCTGGGGAATACCGCCGCCATTGATGATGCGGTTCACCTGCGATCCGTACTCGCTCATTTGCTCCAGAATGATCCGCGTATGCAGCGCCGTTCCCTCAATAGCAGCAAACAACTCATCCTGCGCTGTGTGCGTTGGATTCCAGCCAATAGTCATCCCGCCCAATCGCGGATTCACCAGCACGGTGCGGTCGCCGTTGTCCCACGTCATCCGTAGAAGACCTGTGCGGCCTGCGCACCACGAATCCATCCCTTCGCTGAGAACAGCAACTGAAGAGCCCGCACGCCTCGCAATTCCATCGAAGAGATCGCCCACCGCCGAAAGCCCTGCCTCAATCCCCGTATACCCCGGCAGCACAGACCCCGGCACGACACCGCACACTCCCGGCACCAGCGACTGCGCTTCGCTCACACCGATCATGCAAGTCGAAGTGCCGATCACATTCACGACATCGCCCAGCCGAATGTTCGCCCCCACAGCATCCCAGTGCGCATCCAGCGCAGCCGTTGGAATAGGAATGCCCTCCTCTAAGCACAGTCGCGCAGCCCACTCCGCACACAGCGAACCTGCGATGCGGTCCGACGCAGCATAACGCCCCGCAAGCTTCTGCCGAACACCTTTTAGGAGAGGATCGACCGAGACGAGAAAATCATCAGACGGAAGCCCGCCCCACTGTGGGTTCCACATCCACTTATGCCCCATGGCGCAAACGCTGCGCGCAACATCCTGCACAGAATGGACACCGCACAGCGTGGCAACCACCATGTCGCAGTTTTCAAGCGCAGTGGCCAGGCGTTCGCGCTTCTCTGGATTGTGCCGCATCCAGTGCAGTAGTTTGGCGAATCCCCATTCAGAGGAGTACATCCCTCCGCACCAGTCAATCGCCTTCAGATTTTGAGCGTGTGCTCGAGCAGTAATCTCCTCCGCTTCACGCCATGCGCGGTGATCACACCACAAGTAGTAATCATCGAGCGGATTGAGCTCATCATCCACAGGAATCACACTCGATCCTGTCGCATCCACGGCGAGGGCCTTCACCTGGCTTCCCTTTACCCCGCTGCTTTTCAATGCGGCGCGCATTGCCTTCTCCAGCGCATCCATCTGCGCCTGATGGCTCTGCGTAGCAAAATTGGGATCACGTGCAGAGCGGCAGAGCGGATACTCCGCAACACCTGTCCCCAACCGGCCTTCCTGGCTGTCGAACAGAGAAACGCGCACGCTCAGAGTCCCAAAATCAATTCCAGCGACGATACTCACCGCATCTCCCGCTTATTTGAACTCAACCGCGCCGCACAGATGTACCTGAACGCCCAACGCATGAAACATCGCCGCCTTCACTGCGAGCGCACGCGCGGCATCCTCCGCCGTGGGAGCATAGACGATATTTACGTGATTGGCACGGTGCCGAGCCATAAACGAGTCGCGCGACACACCATCGAATACTGCGCTTACCATCGGCCACTGAGACGTCGTCTGACTCCAGCGACGCTGCGTCTCCTCGTCAGGCAGCTTCACGACAGAGCCGAGCCCCATATCGACATGCAGACCGCCGCCTTCTACAAACACACGGCTCCAGACAATCTTTCCCGGCCGGCCAATTCCCTTCAGCGTTCCACCGCCCAACGGAAAGTACATCGGCGGCTGCCGATCGCTCGCCGCGCCGCGATATCCATCCACGAAATGACTCGCCGGAGCCGCTCCAGAGATTTGCAGCACCCAGACAAAGTCATCCACACCATCCCCGCGATAGTGTTCGCCCCAGCGAAGATCATGCAGAGTCGTGGCCGGATCAAGCCCAAGCGCGGTCCAGCAACGGTTCGTCACCAGCGCATCCAGCCCAGCGCACTCATCCACTTCATTGAAATGAGGCAACGCTCTTCCAGCAAACAACTCCTCTCCCGCTTCGCTATACACGGGAGGCCGATCAGTATTGTTGAGCAGCCCTTCCACCAGATCAGACGCCGGGACCATGTCCTTCAATCCCTGCTGATACTGAATGCCAATCGCATCACAGCCGAATTCGCTGGCAATTCGAACGGCAGCAATATACATCTTGCACTGCTCCTGAATCTGCGCATCGGTCAGCTCTGTCTTCGCATCCTTGCCGGTATGGAAGCGCATTCCTTTCTCATCCAGCCACCGTCTTATCGCGCTCGCGTCATCATCGCGAACGGTCCGCATCCGCGCAACCAGCGCCGACTGGCTCAGACGTTCCTTATAAACGCCAAGCGGGTTCAACAGTTCGTCGTCGATGATGGCGTTATACATCCCCATGCAGCCTTCATCGAAGACCCCCAGAATGGCTTTCTTCTTCTGCACCTCAGCTGCCAGCTTCTCTCCAATACTGCGCTCGCTCGCTGGCAGCACATCTACGTTCAAACCACGCACATGCGACAGATCATGCGTAACCTTTCCTTGCTTAATCCATTCCCGCAGGCGCGACAGGAAATATGCGTCATCAAATCGTTCGCTCCACAAGGTGTTGAACTTCACTCCAGCCTTCACCAGCGATCCATTCAGGTTCAGCAGACCGACCAGACCAGGCCACTGCCCCGACCAATTCGCCACCGTAAGAATCGGACCGCGATGGCTGCGCATTCCCGGCAGAACATGATGCGTGTACTGCCACGCCGCAGTGGCGAACACCATGTTCGCCTCCGGATCGATTCCGGCAAAAACATCCATGCCCATCCGCTGGCTGGAGATGAACCCATGTCCCTTAGCGGTATCCACCGGAAAGGCACGCCGGACTGTGACGCCTTCAGCAGCAAACCGCTCCGTCAGGAGCTTCTCCAATTCCTGCTGCGCCGGCCAGCACACTTTGTTGGCGGATTCCCGCAAATCGCCGCTGGTAACAAGTACAACTTCTTTCATCGATTCACCCCTGTTGTATGGACGTTTACTGATTCGAGATTGATCTTGCGACAACTACAAACCTCAGCCACCATTCTGCCTGACATGCTCAAAAACGAATTACAGAAATTCCGAATGGTGAAATGTGGAGAGATTGCACGCCGATCTAAGCTGCTTTGTGGAGAAATTCTTCCACTTTGGCCTGCACGCATGCGCAATCCTTTGTCCATACCCCTGTCACCGCCCGGCCAACAGGAGATTCCCGTTGGCCGGTATCGGGGTGTGTTTTAGAAGATCAGCTTCAACGCAAATTGTAGTTCTCGCGGATTGTTGACTTGCGTTGAAATCGACCCCGTAGTGCCGTCTCCAAGATTAGTATCCGGAGGACCGAACTGCGGGTGGTTGAAGATGTTGAAGGCCTCCGCACGGAACTGAAGATTCACGTTTTCGAACAGGTGCGTATTCTTAACCCCGGAAAGATCAAGGTTCGCCACCCCAGGAGCCCGAAGCGAGCCAATCGAACGCGGGGAGTTGCCGTAGGTGAACGCAGCGGGCGCGCTGAAATCAGCTACGTTGAAGTAGGCGTTCAGGCGCTTGCTGATTGGTGTATGCAGAGACGGATTCTTTCCGTTCCAGTTAGCGCGCTGTGTCCCGCCATTGTTGAACAGCGTATTGGCAGCCATCGTAACCTGCTGCGGTGTGCCGCCCAAAACAGTGCCGATGCCATTGATCTGCCATCCGCCGATAAGATAGTCCGCAAACCTGCTGCTATGCGCCCAGGGCTTTCCCTTACCAAAAGGAAGCTCATAGATGCCATTGATGGCAAGGTAATTCGGAGTATCGAACGTTGCCAGCGACCACTCACCGCGAAGATTGTCCCAATCCTGCACTGCGCCGCCGCCAAAGTTACCTCCAGGGAAGCCCGTCGTTGTGGCCCCGACGTTGTCCATCAGCTTGGACCACGTCCACGAACCAAGCAGACTGAAGCCATTATTGAAGCGGCGTTCTACCTTCAATTGCAGCGAGTTGTAAACCGAGGCGCCGTAGGAAGACCCATTGCCCAGCGTAACTCCCGTGAACTGCGGATAAGGCAGCAGCAGCTGGCTCTTCGCGACAGTAGGACCACTGAGTCCACCCGTAGTGATCTGTCCATAGAAGGGATTCGTCACCTGCGCCTGAAGCTGCGTTCCCATACTCAGATATTGGTCCGGAAGCTGATCGGCGTTGTAGTCGCCATACAGGTGAACGCCGTGGCTGCCGGCATAGGCGAGGTCAACCAGCACATCCTTAGGCAGAGTTCGCTGCACATCGAAATCCCATTCCTCCGAGTAGGCAGTATGGCGATTGCGGTCCATGCCAACAACAGACTGGCCAAGGTCGGTGGCGAGTCCTTGCGAACTCCCCGTGGCATAAATGAATCCCTGCGGATAAGGATTGCTGAGCAGATTGAGCGGATGGACACCATCGAGCGTTGTAACCCACGGCGTGCTGCCGATGAAGCCCGTACTGGGAACGCCGTTATTGTTGTATCCGCTCCCTACCGTCGGCCCCATGAAGATGCCGAAGCCGCCGCGCACTGCCGTGTTGCTGCCAATGCCGTACGAGAAGCCAAGACGCGGCTGGATGCCGGCTCGTTTATCCGGATTGAACTGATAGCGTGAGAGCCCATTCACACCCGGAAAGGAGAGACCACCAACAAGATGCATGCCCGGCACCTGAAGCGGTGAAGCCGACGTGGGGTCCCAATCTGTGATGCGATTGTCGCGTTCACGCCATGGTGTGTTGTAGTCATAACGAATGCCGAGATTGAGCGTAAGAGAAGGAGTAGCCTTCCAGTCATCTTGAAAGTAGCCACCGTAGTAGCGGAAACTATTGATCTCGTCAGGCCCACCCGTATAGTTGAAGCCGAAGTCGCCTGAACCTGTGAGGAACGAGGCAAACCCTACGCCCGTACCTGCATTGAAGGGGTTCGGCCCTTGAGTCCAATCAGGCCCAAAGACATAGAACCCGGCGCCGTTGTTGAACCGCGCGGTCGTGAACATGCCGATACCGAAATCCCCGCCCATCTTGAGCGTGTGCGTCCCGGCAACGATCGTGAGATTGCCATCCTCGTGGTAGATCTGGTTCGCATCATTCAGAATGCCGATCCAGCAGAGTTGCCCAAGCAAACCGCCCCAGCCAACATTGGGGATCGACTCACCCGTGCCCAGGCCTCCAATGATTGCCGTCGGAAAGCAAGGAGGCGTCTTCTTCGCAAGATCTGCGAAATAGGACGGGAAGCCGAGCTGTGTCGGATCGAAGCCAAGCCCCGGAGGCGTTCGCGCCAGATGGAAGCGGACATAGCTCGAGTTAAGCTCCAGCACAACGTGCGGGCCCAGCACAGTCGTGTCGTCGATGGTTGCCTGCATCTGGCGCAGCGTGTCTGGTCCCAGAATCGGCGAACTGACTTTGAAATTGGGAGTATTGCCGAAGATCGGCGGACGTACCTGGTGCGTGGTCGAGATGGAAAACCGGCCGAAGAGCTTGGAGTTTTGCGACAGTGCCTGGTCGATGCGGACCGAGTAGTCATCCTTGTTGATCGGTGAACTAGAGTTGGAGATGAAGTTATTCACACCCGCACCTTTGCCCGGCTGGTTGGGCAAAGGAATGTAGTTCAGCAGATTGGACGCAACCTGATCGATCTCACCCTGAGGAATCTTGTTGCCTGGAAACTGCGTGCGAATAAACTGCCCCGGATGCGCCGGATCGGCCACAGTGGAGAAGGGATCATAGATGGGAACGACGTTGCCATTCTGATCAAGAGGCCCCGCGGAAAAATCACCCGTGCGCTCCGCGGCAGTTGGAAGCGTGCCGGTCGTAGTCAGGGCCTGGGTCCAGCGCAGTCCTTCATAGGAAAAGAAGAAGAAGGTCTTGTTACGAAAGATGGGCCCTCCGACGCTGCCGCCAAACTGGTTGTAACGGAAGGGTGCGCGTGCAAGCCCGGCTTGATTGGCGAAGAAGTTATTCGCATTCAGGCCGGTGCTCCGATAGAACTCATACAGCGTGCCATGAAACTTGTTGCTTCCGGACTTCGTAATGACGTTGATGACGCCGCCGGAAGAGTTCGAAAACTGCGCGCTGAAGTTGTTGGTCTGCACCTTGTACTGCTGCACCATATCGATGCTGGGATAAAAACCCGGCCCGTTCAACGCAGGCTGAGTGTTCATACCGCCATCGAGAAGAAATACGTTCTGGTTGGGACGCGCTCCATTGATGGAGATGAACTGATCGTTGTACTCGTCAAAGGCCGTCTGGGTGAATCCGGCGGAAGGCAACACGCCAGGAACAAGCGCTGCAAAGCTGTAGCTGTTCCGGCCGTTCACAGGCAGGTCGACGATGGTCTTGTTGGAGATGACCTGGCCAAGCGAGGAGGTCTCAGTCTGCAACTGCGAGGGCAGCTCGGTAACAGTGACCTGCTGCGCAACCTGTCCGACCTGGAGCGTGCAATTGATGGTAAGCGCGTCCTGGACGTTCAGCACGATATTGGATTGCAGATATTGGCTGAAGCCGGACGCCTGGATTGCGATCTTGTAGCTTGCCGGCGGCAGAAGCGTCAGCGAATAGTAGCCGCTGTTGTTGGTCGTCGCCGTACGAGTCTCATTCGTGGCGACGTTGGTCAGGGTGACACCGGCGCCGGCAATCACGTGCCCGGAGACATCTTCAACCGTCCCCGTAATGGAGCCGGTCGCCGTTTGCGCGAAGAGCGGTACCGAGCAGATACACAACGCAGCGAATATGGCCAGCCCGGCCCTCAGGGCCAGACGCAGATGGCTCAAAAAACGCGGCGAACGAATTCCTTTGGTGAAACGATTCATTTTCAGCCTCCGAACGATGCTCTTCAAGCGAGCGCAATATGGAACACTACGAGGCTCCGGGACAACGAATATACAGAAAACACAGGAAACGGAGCCGTGCTGCTGGTGCGAGGGACCCTTCGAGTCTTCGCCTCGAATAAAGTGAAACCTTTAACTCAACGACACCACGCATTCAAGCACCAGGATGCATTCACTGTCAAGAAAATATTTTTGGGTGAGCCCTCAGCCCATCATGCCGCCGTCAGCGCCGCTGCCGGGTCGACTCCCGGACAACAAGCGTAGGCACAATCCGCACCGCCGAAGGCTCTCCCGTCCGCTTCCCTTCGATGCGGTCCATCAGAATCGTAGCCGCACGCGCGCCCATTTCATAGCTAGGCTGCACCACCGCCGTCAGATGCGGGTGGAAGGAGCGGTCCACTGCAAGATCATCAAACGTAGCCAGGGCGATATCTTCCGGACATCGTTTCCCCGACTCTTCGAGCGCCTTCAGCAACCCTAGTGTCATGACGCCATTGCAGACAAAGACCGCAGTGGCCTTGCTTCTTCCTCGAAGCAGTTGTTTGCCAAGCCTGTAGCCGGACTCATCGCGAAAGTCGCCCTCCAGCACCAGCGCAGGATCAACCGATATGTCTGCTTCATGCAGTGCCTTCTCGTATCCTGCAAGGCGCTCGCGCGCTATCTGGGCGTCAAGCTTTCCGGTAATGATCGCAATCTTTCTGTGCCCCATCTGGATGAGGTGCCGCAAGCACTCGTGTGCGCCGCGGACATTGTCCAGAAGCACAGCATCGGTCTTGACTCCGGAAACAGGCCGGTCGATGCACACCACCGGCAATCCAGAGGCGATCGCGCTTTGAATGTGGTTGGTATCGTGACCAGGCGCTGACGCAAGCAGTATCCCATCGACACGATAGGAGCGGAGCGCGGATACGACGCGTCGCTCACGTCCGATCTGCTCGTCCGTATTCGCGGTGACAAGAAAATAGCCGCGTTCGTACGCACTGTCCTCCGCACCTCGAATCACCTCTGGAAAAAAGGGATTCGTAATGTCGGGTACGACGATTCCCATCATCCGGGTTTGTTTCACCTTCAGGCTGCGCGCAATCTCATTGGGGTAGTAGTCCAACTCGCGAATGGCAGCCTGAACCCGTGCCAGCACCGGAGCGCTCACTCGCTTGGTGCCACGGATGACATTGGAAACCGTTGCAATCGAAACGCCGGCGCGTTGTGCCACTTCCACGATCGTTGCCATTGAGTTAGGTTTCGCCCCCGCTTGCTGAGTGAATTCGCTGCCGATGGGCCTGACCGATATTTTGTATCAGGAGCCTTGTTAGTGTAGCCCAGGTGATGAAACGGCCCGTTTTCTTGCTCCAGACTGCCGTTCCTGCTTGAACGAACGGGCCCTTTTTAAGGCACACTTAATCTCTCGCGATTAGCCTCTTCCTATCTGGCACTCTGACAGAACAGAAGCATGAGGTCGCAAAGGAGAATTTAGATGACAATGAAGCGGATTTTCATGACTCTCGCGCTATGCATCAGCGCAGGAGTCCTGTCTGCCACCGCGCAGACCAACTGGCAGGTAACAAACACCTTCCACATCGGCGGCGAAGGCGGCTGGGACTACGTCACCATCGACGCGCCGCAGCATCGGCTCTTCGTTACCCGTGCAACCCACACCCTGGCCATCGACGAAGACTCCGGCAAAGTGCTCGGCGACATACCCGGACAGGTCCGCTCCCACGGCGTGGCCTTGGTTCCGAAGCTGGGCCGCGGCTTCATCACCGACGGTGGCGGCAGCGGGGCCATCATCATCTTCGATCTCAAAACCTACGCCGTGCTCGGCCGCATCCCCACCATGCCCGACTCCGACGGCATCATCTACGACCGCAAGCTCGACAAAGTCATCGCCGTCTCCGGCGACGGCAACGCCCTCATGACCTTCAGCCCCGACATCGACCCGAAGAACGGCAAGATTGACCCGCCCATCGATCTCGGCGGCGCGCCCGAGTTCCTCGCATCCGACGGCAACGGCAAAGTCTACGTCAATCTCGAAAACAAGGACCTCGTCGCGGTCGTCGATCTGCACTCGCGCAAAGTCATCGCCCGCTGGCCCGTCGCTCCCGGAGGCCACCCCGTAGGCATGGCCATCGATCGCGCAGGACACCACCTCTTCATCGGTTGCCGCAATCCGCACGTGCTCGTCGTCATGAACACCGACAACGGCAAGGTCGAAGCATCGCTGCCGATCGGTACCGGCGTCGACGCGACGCAGTTCGCCGACGGCCACGCATTTGCCAGCTGCGGCGACGGCACGCTCATCGTAGCCTCCGAGAAGAACGGCACGTGGGAAGTCGACCAGACAGTAAAAACCGCGGCAGGCGCCCGCACCATGGGACTTGACCGGAGAACCGGCCAGATATTCCTACCCACGGCTGAGATGCAACCAAACGGCACAGGTCGCCCCAGGCCCAAACCTGGAACCTTCATGATCGTAGAAGTCGGACGCAAGTAGCACACAGACGAGACGCACCGGAGCAGCCAGTATCAACGCGCTCCGGTGCAACTCTCTTCAGATGCGCCAGTAGCCAGACACATCATTTCGCAGGCGCACCGTTCCCCGGCCCCCCGACATCCTGCAACGCAGGCAGCCGCGCTTCCACCGGAGGCAGCGGAGGAAACGCCTCGTGCGGCTCAGCCTGATACCAGTACGCTACCGAATAGAAGTTGTCCGAGCGATGATTCGCATTGCCATACTCAATCGTCGCCTTGAACGACTTCGTAAACGGAATCGGCGAGTCAAGATGAAAGCGATACACACTCGACCTGCTCCCCGCCACATCCCCACCCACTACCGGAGCGCCATAAAGCTGATACGAAAATGGTCCCCCGGAAAATCCCCACGCGCCCAGAAAGTAATCCTCCGACCCCGTCCCAACAATCGACGGCGTCTTCTCGTCATCGACAAAAAACATGTCGTCGCCCTCGCCCCACCATCCATCCTGGTTCTGCAGCACCGACATGGTCACCCCCACATACTGCCCATGTCCCTTCGCCTCCATCCAGACGTAGTTGTCCTTGCCATCCAGGTTCGTCTTCCCATTCACCAGCGGATCGCCATTGCCCGTCCACTTGTTCGTCCAGCCGCGGTTCGGCTGCGCCTGCCGGTACTCCGCATGAAAGTACAGCGTATCGCGCGGCAACTCGTGCGCATACGTTCGATAGTCGATGTTGTAGTAGAAGCTGTGAACCGGCTGCTTGCCCTCATTCGTAATCGTGATGCGCGCATGATGCCGGAACGGCATCGGGAAAAACGAGTTCAGGCTCTTGTCGCTGCCCACTGAAAGCATCTCCGACTGCCAGCGATAATACTCACCCAACCCTAGTCCGAAGAAGTCGCCAATCGGCGTCTCGACACTCGGGCTCTGCTCGCCGTCCCAGTAGATGCGCAGCACAATGCGCTTCAGGTGATAGGGCTCACCGCTCGCAATCGTAAACCACAGGTGCGACACCTCACCGGGCCCATCCACATCCAACGCCGTCAGCGTCGCGCCCGGCTCAATCCGGCGAAAGTCGGCATTCGCGCCCGTCGGGTCCGTGCTCGATGCGCGATGCAGCACGTAGTTCTGCTGCTGCGTCACATCTGGCCAGTCCGTCGGACGCTGCGCCACAGCCATCGCCGCAAAACCCGCAGCAAGCAAAGCCACAACAAAAAGACGCGCCTTCATCTGCACCTCATCGTTTGCGAAATGCGCTAGTCAATGCCGAAGCTATGCTGCACCTGCTCCAGCGAAATCCCCTTTGTCTCCGGGTAGTACCGCAGAATCATGAAGAAGTCGACGACCATCATCACCGCGAAAAACATAAACGGATACGCGCCGCTCGACCCCGCCATAATCGGAAACACCAGCGAGATAATCGCATTCGTCACCCAGTGCGACGAGCTGCCCAGCGCCTGCCCCTTCGCCCTCACGCGGTTCGGAAACACCTCGCTGATGTACACCCAGACCACCGCTCCCTGCGAGATCGCAAAGCAGGCAATGTACGCCATCAGCAGCCACACCAGCCAGTCCAGATGCTTGTGCGCCTCAAAGATATACGACACGCCCGCCAGACACACCACCAGCCCTGCCGTACCCACCAGCAGCAGCTTCTTGCGCCCAAACTTATCAATCACCGACATCGCCACCAGCGTCGCCACCAGGTTCATCGCGCCCACGGCCACAGCCTGCAGCGCGCCCGAAACCTTGCTCGCACCTGCAAACGCAAAGATGTCGTTCAGGTAGTAAAGAATCGCATTGATGCCCGACAACTGGCAGAACATCCCCACCGTAATCGCCAGAAACACCGGAAACCGATACTGCTTCGAGAACAGCGGATCGCTCGAACCGCTCCGCTCCAGGTGGACCGAAGCCACAATCTCATCCAGCTCTTCCTTCGCCTTCGTCACGCCCGTCAGGTGCAGCACCTCCAGCGCTTCATCCAGCCGCGCCTTCATCACCAGCCAGCGCGGGCTGCGCGGAATCCCAAACAGCGCAATCAAAAACAGCACCGCAGGCACCGCCGAGATGCCAAGCTGCCATCGCCACTCCATCGCACCCAGGCGCATCGTGTCGATGATCGCGTTCGACATATACGCCAGCAGAATGCCGACCACGATGTTCACCTGAAAGAACCCCACCAGCCGTCCACGCCACTCCGGCGGCGAGATCTCAGCGATATACATCGGCCCCAGCACCGAAGATCCGCCAATCCCCAGCCCGCCGATAAACCGAAAGAAGATCAGCGCCGGCCAGTTCCACGCCAGCGCGCAACCCAGCGCCGAGACAACATAAAAAAACGCCATCACCCGCAGGCTGTCGCGCCGCCCATACTTCTGCCCTGGAATACCCGCGGACATCGCGCCAATCACCGTGCCCACCAGCGCGCTCGAAACCGTTACGCCCAGCAGCGTAGGAGAAAGATGATAGGTCTGAGTCAGCGCATTCGTCGTGCCTGAGATCACCGCCGTGTCGAAGCCGAACAGTAGACCGCCCAGCGCGCCCACCACGGTGCTTTTAATCACATAAGAATTGATCGCCATCTGCCATCCTGAATCTGCGTCCCGCCCGCTGTCTCGCAAGCCGGGTAGTATGCGCCCACACCTCCACCGAGCGTCCTTTTTCAGACGCAACAATCGGCAGCTCGCGCGAGCCCATACAGTCTGTCACAGACTGCCTATGATTGCTTATCAGATTTCAGGCAAACCGTCTCACCCTATACAACGGGGACCTGGGCCAGCTTGCTGGCGCCCAGCCAGCTGGCTTACATCTGCCGCGCCAACACCAGCGTAATATCGTCCGGCTGCTCCGCCGCGCCAATCCACGCGTCCAGCGCATGCATCACCTGCGTCGAAATCACATGCAGAGGCTGGTCCCTATAGCGCCGAATAACTTCAATCATCCGCTCTTCGCCAAACTCGCCGAAGTCATTCTCCGGCTCCGTCACCCCATCCGAATACGCAACCATAATGTCGCCCGGCTGCATCTGCACACGGCCTTCTTCATACCGCATCCCGTCCATCAGCCCTACCACCGTCCCACCCTGGTCGAGCCTGCGCACAGCGCCGTCGCGTCCCAGCACCAGCGGCGGCAACTGTCCCGCATTCGAGTACGTCATCAACGACGACTCCACATCATAGTGCGCTAAAAACAGCGTCGCGTACTTCTCCGGCTGCGTGCTCCGGTAAAGATGCCTGTTCAGCAACGACAGAATCCGCCCCGGCGAATGAAACAGCTCATCGCAATCACCCCCACGCCCATCGCGGCTGGACATCAGCCCATCCACTACCGACTCGCTGTACACCAGCTCCTCGCTCGCAAACCTGTACGCCCGCACCGCCGAGTGCAGCGTCGCCATCAGCAGTGCAGCCGAAATTCCCTTCCCGCTGATATCGCCAATTGCAATCCCCACACCCGTCTCGCGCCGCGCATGCCCATTGTGCGCCTCCTCGTGAAACACCAGGAAGTCGTAGTAGTCTCCGCTCACCGACCGCGCCGGCCTGCAAACCCCATGCAGCTCCAGCGTCTTCAAATTCGAGATGTGGTGCGGAAACAGGTTCGCCTGCACCTCCTGCGCAATCGAGATCTCGTTCTGCAACCGCTCCTTTTCCTTCTGCTCTTCGATCAGCCGTTCCAGCGACTCAGCCATCTTGTTGAACGACCGGCTCAGCTCCGCAAGCTGGTCCGTACGCTCGACACCAATCCTGTGGCTCAGAGATCCTTTATCAATCTGCTGCGTCGCCTGATAAAGATCCGACACCGAAGCCGTAATCGTCTTGCTCAACCGAATCGCCATCCACAGCGCCAGCAGCTCAATCAGCGCAAACACCACGCACAGCACAATCAGGAACAACCGGATCACGCTGGTCACAATCCCGCCCAGCGATCCGCCAAACAACTGCCGGTACAACAGCGACGGCCGCGAATCCACCTCAATCGCCACCCCATACGGCGCGCCCGTGTCCCACTCCGTCATCGCCACCGTCGAAAGAAAACGCACGCGAATGTCCGCCAGGTTCACCCCTCGGACCTCGCCGCCTCCCTCAATCGGTCCTCCCGCGCCGTGGCCCTCTTCTGCCTTCTCCAGCGTCCTCGCCCGCGACTCCCGCTTGAACCCGCCGCTCTGCGTCGTCTCGTCCGAGTTCTCAATTCTTAGCGGAAACAGCACCGCCCTGCCCAGCCCCGCGGCGACCATGTCCATCAGCGTCGAATTCACCGACATGCTGTCCACGACCGTAAACATCCTCTTGTCGTGCAGCCTTTGCTGGTTCAACGCCACCAGGTACAGCTTGCCGCCATCGATCACCATCCCATGAAACTCGCCGCCATGCAGGTTCGCCGCCCATAGCGGCAACCCAAACGGAGTATTGCTGTCCCCATTCGTTCCCGTCGCCACGCGCGCGCCATCCACATACGTCGTCGTCGTCGAGTGCAGCTTGAACCGCTCACCATCCGTGCCCCGCACACTCTCACTTGTCGTCGACGGCCCCGCAGCCGGCCCGGGCAAATTCCCATTCATCACCAGTGCCAGAAAGTCCGCGCGGTGCCCATTCTCCGCGCTCATCTGTTCCACTTCGCTCTGCAACCGCGAGTCCGCCAGGTGAATCGCAAACTGTCCTGCCGCGATGTAAGCCGAGATCAACACCAGCGTCGCAAACAGCACCACCGGCGCCACGCCAATCAGCAGATACGTCACTACCAGCTTGTTCCGCAGACTCCACAGCATGTGCTTACGCACCAACTGCACCGCCAGCGCCACACCAACCACCACCAGCGCCACACCAACAAAAAACTCCACCACGCCAAAGAACTTCCCGAACTCACCCGGCAACCGGCTCAATCCCACCAGCACACAGAATTGCAACGCGAGCCAGAACGCCGCCCCCGCCAGCCCCGAAGGAATGTGCGTCCTCACCCAGTCCGCAACGCGCGCTCCTGTTCCGCCCTGCATCTGCCTCTTACTCCTCCGCCTTTGCCTGCCGCGCCAGGCGCAGCGTATACCGCGTAGCCGAAAAATGCGCTCCCGCCAACAATAGCAGCCCCGACAGAAACGCCCACATCATCAGCCCAACAGAAATATAGAACGGTCCATAAATCGACTGGAAGTCAATCCACGGCAGCGCCCATATATAGATGTGCCGCGCCAGCGCCCACAGCAGTCCCACCACAATCGCCGTCGGCAGCACCGCCCGCGCTGGCACCTTCCTGTAGGGCAAAATCCAATAAATCAAGAAGAACAGCAGGATACTCGCAAACCCTGCCGAAAATCTCAAAAACCAGAACGACATAAACCGGTAAACCAGATTCTGCGTGTGTCCAAAGAACACCCAGGACAGAATCGCCTGCTGCCCTGCCGTCGAAGCCACCGAGCCCAGCGCCAGCAAACCCACCGCAAATGCGAGTCCTAGCGAAATCCCTTGATTATGCAGATAGCTGCGGTTTTTCTTCACGCCCCAGACGTTGTTCAGCGCCACCTCCAGCGGCAAAAACACGCCCGTTGAAGTAATCAGCAGCATCACCAGCGAAAAGACTTCAGTCCCTTTATGCGGATGCGTCAACAGTTGCATATTCCGCATCACAAAATCCTGCCCCACCGGCAGAAACGTCTTCATCATGTCGCTGACAACGATCTCCATCGTCCGCGAATGAAACACATTACGCGTAATCGAAAGCAGCAGCACAATAAACGGAAACAGCGAGAGGATCGCATTCGCCGCGACGCTGAACGCATAGGTATGCACCTCGGTCCGCATCATGTAGCGAGCCAGCGCCGCAAGCCGCGCGCCAAGCCCATCCGACGGGACAACGGGCCGAACCTGTTCGATAGGTTTCGCCTGCGGCTCCGCGCTCTTTTGCGCAGAAGCAGCGCTCTTGTCCGAAAGATTCGACGACATAATTAAAAATTGGACGCGAGAAAACCCACATCGCTATGCCGATGCTAGCAGAGCCCCCACGCCACTCGCACTCTCCACTTGATAAACTCAATCCCAAAGAAGACCACACATGAACCACTACATCGAACGCGTCGTCGACCTCATCGAGCCCGAGTACAACAACCTCTACAACCTCACCCTCGACGAGGCCCGCGCCCTGCTCTTCAGCCAGCCCGCCGAAGCCATCCGCACCATCCACGGCTCCTTCGCCCTCCTCGCCAAATCCGGCAAGAACGTCCGCATGGTCCGCTCGCTCGACCGCCCCATGCGCTACTTCCTCGCCAAGCGCGCAGAAGGCCCCGCACTCATCGTCGCCTCGCGCATCGACACCATCTACAACTGGCTCCGCGCCGAAGGCCTCGACTCCCAATTCCACCCCAGCTACACCCGCATGGTGCCCGCGCACCACATCGTCGACATCCAGCTCATCGGCTGCCCCGACCCCGACCCCGTCTACACCCGCTTCTTCACACCCGTCTCCGCCGCGCTGCCCGCCGACCTCGACCACATCGGCCACGCCTACATCTCCGCCGTCGCCGAAGAGATCGCGCAGTGGCTCCAGCGCATCCCCGCCGCCGAACCCATCGGCGTCGCGTTCTCCGGAGGCATCGACAGCGGCAGCGTCTTCCTCACCACCTACCACGTCATGCGCAAGCTCGGCATGAACCCTTCACGCCTCAAAGCCTTCACGCTCGACCTCGGCAACGGTCCCGACGTCGAGCAAGCCCGCTCCTTCCTCCAAGCCGTCGACCTCGAACTCTTCCTCGAACCCATCGAAGCCGATGCCGCCACACTCAACGCCGCCGAGACCATCCGCATCACCGAAGACTACAAGCCCCTCGACATCGAATCCGCCACCATGGCTCTCGCTCTATGCCGAGGCATCCGCGCCCGCTACCCCGACTGGCTGCACCTCATCGACGGCGACGGCGGCGACGAAAACCTCAAAGACTATCCCATCGAAGAAAACCCCGAGCTCACCATCACCAGCGTCATTAACAACCGAATGCTCTACCAGGAAGGCTGGGGCGTCGGCAAAATCAAACACTCGCTCACCTACTCCGGCGGACTCAGCCGCTCCTACACCCGCACCTACGCGCCCGCGCACCACTTCGGCTTCCAGGGCTTCAGTCCCTTCACGCGCTCCGAAGTCATCGCCGTAGCCGAAGCCATCCCCTTCATCGACATCACCCAATACAACGTCCCGCGCCTCTACGAACTCAAAGGCGAGATCGTCTCCCGCGGCATCGCCTCCGTCACCGGCATGAAGATGCCCGTCTTCCCCAAACGCCGCTTCCAGCACGGCGCACTCCCGGAAGACTCGATGCGTCGACGCCTCCCCTATCGCGAAGCCGAGTACCGCAAACAATTCCTCTCGCTCTACCAATGAGCACCTACCCCGCATCGACTGCCGCACGCGATCAATGGATCATCGCCCAACGCCCCGATCGCAACCATCTCGACCCACTACGCCCCTATGCCTTCCTCGTCGAAGACGAACGCTCCGCCGAAAACGAAATCGTCCCCGTAGCCACCATCTTCCTCACCAACCGCGAGTGCCCATTCCGCTGCGTGATGTGCGACCTCTGGAAGAACACACTCACCACAACCGTCCCTACCGGAGCCATCCCCGCACAAATCCAATACGCACTCTCGCAGCTCCCACCATCCCGCCAAATCAAGCTCTACAACGCCGGCAGCTTCTTCGACCCGCAAGCCATCCCACCCGAAGACTACGCCGCCATCGCCACGCAAACAGTCCACTTCGAGCGAGTTATCGTCGAGTGCCACCCATCGCTCGCAAATCAAAGATGCTTGCAATTCAAAAGTAACCTCACCGGCAAGCTCGAAGTAGCCATGGGCCTCGAAACCGCCCACCCCGAAGTCCTCACCCAGCTCAACAAGCGCATGACGCTCGACCAGTTCAAGCGCGCCGCAGACTTCCTCCAGCAAAACGAAATCGCCCTCCGCGTCTTCATCCTCGTCCAGCCACCATTCATGCGCGAAGAAGAATCGCTCGAATGGGCTGCCCGCTCACTCGACTTCGCCTTCAACTCCGGAGCCACCGCCGCCACCCTCATCCCCACCCGCGCAGGCAACGGCGCAATGGAACACCTCCAAATCATCGGCCAATTTTCCCCACCAAAACTCAGCACTCTCGAAGCCGCAGCAAACTACGGCCTCACCCTCAACCGTGGCCGAGTCTTCACCGACCTCTGGGACGCAAAGCCCACCTGCCCACACTGCGGCCCGCAACGCATCGAGCGCCTCCACCAGATGAACCTGCACCAGACCATCCTCGCGCCGATCGAATGCTCCACGTGCGAGGGCCGCACGTGACCCGCCACTACGACATCGCCATCGCAGGCTCAGGCTTCGGAGGCTCACTCCTCAGCATGATCGCCCACCGCCTCGGCCACTCCGTCGTCCTCATCGAACGAGGCACGCACCCCCGCACAGTCATCGGCGAATCCTCCACCCCACTCACCAACCTGCTGCTCGAAGAGCTCACCACCCGCTACGATCTCCCCACCATCCGCCCGCTCAGCAAGTGGGGCACATGGCAACAAGCACACCCACAAATAGCCTGCGGTCTCAAGCGCGGCTTCACCTTCTACCATCACGATCTCGAAGACCCACAACCCTTCCCACCCGACCGCAGCCACCAACTCCTCGTCGCCGCCAGCCCGCACGACCGCATCGCCGACACCCACTGGTACCGCGCCGACTTCGATCACCTCCTCGTCCGCGAAGCCCAGTCCCTCGGCGTCGACTACCTCGACGAAACCACCCTCACCAAAATCACCGAGCACGATTCAGCAATCCAATTCGAAGCCACACGCCACAACAACCCCATCACCATCTCCGCAAAGCTCCTCATCGACGCCACCGGCCCGCGCGGCCTGCTCCACCACGCGCTCAATCTGGGTGAAAAGCCGCTCCCCAACCTCCCCCACACCCAAGCCCTCTACACCCACTTCACCGGCGCAGGCAAAATCGAACCCTCACACCAAGCCCCGCCCTATCCCGTAGACGCCGCCGCAGTCCATCACATCTTCGATGGAGGCTGGATCTGGGTCCTCCAATTCAACAACGGCATCACCAGCGCAGGCATCGCCGCCACAGACGCGCTCGCCACAAAACTCAACCTCAGCGAAGGCGCACCCGCCTGGCAACGCATCCTCACCCACATCCCCGCGCTCCAGCATCAATTCTCCGATGCAAAACCCACCCAACCCTTCCGCCACATCCCACACCTCTCCTTCCAAAGCGCAGCCATCACCGGCAAACGCTGGGCGCTTCTCCCCTCCGCCGCAGGCTTCGTCGACCCACTCCTCTCCACCGGCTTCCCACTCACCCTGACAGGCATCGACCGCCTCGCCCGCATCCTAAATCAATCGACCGACGCTCAATCATTCGACTCACCCAGCCTCGCGCACGAACTCCAAACCTACGCCGCCGAAACCGAAGCCGACCAACTCGCCGCCACCCGCCTCATCGCCGCGCTCTACGCCAACATGCACGACTTCCCCACCTTCAGCGCGCTCTCGCTGCTCTACTTCGCCGCCGTCAGCTACGCCGAAACCGCCCACCGTCTCAACAAGCCAGAACTCGCCCCATCCTTCCTCCTCCACACCCACCCGACCTTCGGTCCGGCGAGCAAAAGCCTCTGCGAACGCGCCCTCCACATCGCAACTCCCGCACAAGCCGCCGAGCTCCGCGAAGACATCCTCGGCGCCATCGACCCCATCAATGTAGCCAGCCTCGGCAACGCAACCCGCCGCAACTGGTATCCTGTCGATGCCAACGACCTCATCCAGGCCGCCCCCAAACTCAACGCCAGCCCGGAAGACATCGACCAACTCCTCCAACGCTGCGGCTTCTAATCCAACACAAACGCACGTCATCTCGACCGGAGCGGAGCGAAGTGGAGAGACCCCTGTATTTCTTCCGCGAGCCTCGCCACCTGCTCGATAGCAGTCCGTATGCCCATATGCACCACCTACCGCCCCGGCAACAACCCCTCAATCACCTTCACCGCCTGCTCCGCCTGCACCTCATACCCCGCTGGGGTATAGTGAACATTCCCGTTATGCAAATCATCATGCCCAAGCATCAACCCATGCTGATCATCCACCTGCACACGAAACCGCTTCATCACCGCCAGCGCATCCGCATTCCGCACATCGATCCGAGCATTCGTAGCCCCACCGGCATCGCTCGCATGCACCGGAGTCGTCGTCGCCCACACCAGCTTCGCGCCACGCCCATTCGTCCGCAGCGTCTCCACCAGCCCCGGCAACCCCTCCGCATACTCCGCCTCGGTGTACTTCCACCCATGCATCCCGTTGTTGAAGTGAATCACGGCAAAGTGCAGCGGCATCATCCGAAAATAATCCCTCACCTGAGCATCCAGCCGCGGATCACCCGAAGCCGCCGACGTCGCAAACAAATAACAGTTCGCCCGCCCCGCCAGCAGCTTCGCCACCTCCGGATAGTACCCACGCGTAATCGAATCCCCCACCAGCAACACATTCGGCAACGCGGCATCCACCGCATCCGGCTGCGCCGCCCACGTCCACTCAATCTTCTCCAGAATGCTCTTGCCCCCAGCCGCATGCCGCGCCTGAGCCACACCCGCCGAGACCGCAAACCCAACGCAAACCACCCACACCGCACACCGCAAAGCAATCCGCATCCACATCCCCCTCAAAAACAATTTTTCAACCATAAAAATCTACACGCCCTCACGAGCCCAGAACAAGCAGCACCTAAAATCAACAACTTGCAAGCCGCGCCACCCACAGCAGCCGGTCTGAGCCTTTCTGCTCCCAAAAGCATCTAGAATTAAGCAAACGCCACGAAGCATTGAGGAAGATCCCGAATGCCAACTGCCATCGAAGAAGCCACCGAAATCAACAAAGAACTACCCAAGCTCTCCAACGACGAGATCGCCCGCTACTCCCGCCACCTCATCCTGCCCGAGGTCGGCATGGAGGGCCAGCGTAAATTGAAAGCGGCAAAGGTCCTCTGCGTCGGCACCGGCGGCCTCGGCGCGCCCCTCGCGCTCTACCTCGCCGCCGCCGGCGTAGGCACCATCGGCCTCATCGACTTCGACGTCGTCGACAAGAGCAACCTCCAGCGCCAGATCATCCACTCCGAAGCCACCGTCGGCAAGCTCAAAGTCGACTCGGCCGAGATCATGCTCAAGGGCCTCAACCCGAACCTCAACGTCGTCAAGCACAACACGATGCTCACGAGCCACAACGCGCTCGACATCCTCAAGGACTACGACGTCATCGCCGACGGCACCGACAACTTCCAGACGCGCTACCTCGTCAACGACGCCTGCGTCCTGCTCGGCAAGCCCAACGCCTACGCCTCCATCTACCGCTTCGAGGGCCAGGCCAGCGTCTTCGGCGCGCCGCTCGGCCCCTGCTACCGCTGCCTCTATCCCGAGCCGCCACCGCCGGGCCTGGTGCCCTCCTGCGCCGAAGGCGGCGTGCTCGGCATTCTCCCCGGCCTGCTCGGCATCATCCAGGCCACCGAGACCATCAAGCTCATCCTCGGCATCGGCGAGCCGCTCGTCGGCCGTCTCCTGCTCGTCGACGCGCTCGGCATGAACTTCCGCCAGCTCAAGCTGCGCAAGAACCCCGACTGCCCCGTCTGCGGCACGCACCCCACCGTCACCGAGCTGATCGACTACGACCAGTTCTGCGGCATCGAGAAGCCCACCGAGGTCGGTCCGCTCGAAGTCGCCCGCGACAAGGCCGTAGCCGACCTGCCCATCGTCGACGGCATCCCGCAGATCTCCGTCGAGCAGCTTAAGAAAAAGCTCGACGCGAAGGAGAACATCTTCGTCCTCGACGTCCGCGAGCCGCACGAGTACCAGATCGTCAACATCGGCGCACCGCTCATCCCGCTCGGCACCATCGAGTCACGCCTGAGCGAGATCGCCGCACACAAAAACGACGAAGTCATCGTTCACTGCAAATCAGGAGCACGCAGCCAGAAGGCCTCCATCCTCCTGAAGAACGCCGGCTTCACCAACGTCTCCAACCTCACCGGAGGCATCACCGCCTGGGCCGACAAGATCGACAAGTCCCTGCCCAAGTACTAAACCAAAACCACTTCGCAGAAAAAACAACGGCGCATCCCACCTCGGATGCGCCCTTCTTTTTCGCGCCTCTTTGCATTCCCATTCCCTAGCGCAGCGGAGGAATCTGCGTTTTCGACTTTCAAACCTAGTATGGCGAAGTCACATCTTCCCTAAGAAGACCCAAATTCTGTCCAAACAAACGCAGTTCTTTGCCGGTATAGCGGGATTGGCTTGGGAAATTAAGCTCGGAGCATCGAAGACCATTGTCACGCTAACGTTAATCTTTCAGACCATAGCGGTTCGCGTACTCTCTACGCAAGGTTTGGCTATACCATGCGCTAACACTCTCGAACTGCAATTTGTTTTCCATCTCATCTTCTTTAAAAGAGACGAAATGGGGGGCGCTATCCCTTATCGCAGATATCCAGGTCCCGCAATGAAAAACCAGGAGGGTTTTGTCGACACCAGATGTCCAATAGAATTCATTTCTAGCATTAATGTCATACTCAGGATTAACTGCAAACGGACTTAGGAGAGTTTCACTTTCAAACATCTCTCCGCCTCCTGTCGCAATCCACAATTTTCTTAAATCAAGAGGAACTTGGACACCATTGGGTGGTATCCATTTATTGATTTTTGTTTCATCCGGAGTGCCGCACCATAAAAAGATATGGGGGTGTTCGATAGCATCTTTTAAGATTTGATCGATCATCGACTTCTAAGCATCCCTTCAATAAGTCCCATAAATTTGCGGGTTTCTGCCTTGAATCGAACACCTTGCCGGACGCTCCATCCATTCCGCCGTTGTATTGCGGGCGAGGCACGAACCCTACTCCGCCTTATCCTCCGGCACCAGAATCTGCAGACAAAGCGGCTTCTCCAACATGCAGTCCATCTTGCCAATCGACACCATCGCCTTCTCGATCGTCGAAGTCAGGCTCGGCTCCGTCGTAATCACAAACGGCAGCTTATGCTTCGGATAGCCGCGCCGTTGCAGCAGCGAATCAATATTCGCCCCCACCTTCGCCAGCGCGCCCGAGATCGCCGAAACAATCCCCGGCTTATCATCCACCACAAACCGCAAATAGTGCGGAGCCATAAAGTCGCTCGTCACCGCGCGCTTCCTCACCGGCAGCTCGACCGACCTGCAACCCTGCGCCACAGCCAGCAAATCCGAGACGACAGCAACAGCCGTAGGCTCGCCGCCCGCACCGTGGCCCGAGAAAACCACATCCCCGCCGAACTCCCCACTCGTCACCACCATATTCTGCGTCCCATGCGACCACGCCAGCGGCGACGCCAACGGCACCAGCATCGGCGCCACCCTCGCATGAACCACCGCCCCATCCAACTGCGCCCGCGATATCTGCCGAATCGTGCAGTTCAGCTCTTTTGCATAAGCGAAATCTACGGCTTCGACCGTAGCAATCGTCTGCGTCGGCACCGCATCCGGATCCAGCTCCGCCCGCATCGCAATCCGCGACAGGATGCACAACTTCGCCCGCGCATCGTACCCATCCACATCCGCCGAAGGATCAGCCTCGGCATACCCAAGCTGCTGCGCATCGGCCAACACCGTCGCGTAGTCCGCGCCCGACTCCATCCTGCTCAGAATGTAGTTGCACGTCCCATTCAAAATCCCGCTCAGCCGCGTCACCCTGTCGCCGCCCAGCCCCTGCAGCATCCCCGGAATCACCGGCACACCGCCCGCAACCGCCGCGCCATGCACCAGGTACACGCCATGCTGCGCAGCCAGCCGCGCCAGTCCAGTCCCGCGATAAGCAATCAACTGCTTATTCGCCGTCACCACACTCTTGCCTGAACTCAACGCCTTACGAATCCAGCTCTCCGTCGGGGTCAGCCCACCCGTCAGCTCGACCACAACATCCACATCCGACCGCAGAATCTCATCCACATTCTCGGTCCACTTCACCGAACCAGACACAGCCTTCGCCGCATCCGAAGCGCGCTTCCGCCCCACATTCCGGTTGAAGATATGCGTCAGCTCAATGCCCGCAAACTTCTGCGCCGCGAGCACCCGCGCCACCGAACTGCCCACGGTCCCAAACCCCAGCAGCGCCACCTTCACCGCCGCATCCGCCTTCTTCGCCTGCTTCTTCTTCGTAGCCATTCTCAGTAATCCACTCTCTCCGCCTGCTTCTTCCAGGCGTCAAAACTCTCCGTTGCCTTCTCCGCCAGCATCCTCGCCGCCGGAATCCCCCGCGCCGCAACCGGCCGCTTGATCTCGTCATACAAAAACGCATCATCAAAACCCGCGGCCGCAGCATCGGCAGACGTGCCGCTATAAAAGATCGCCTCACACCGAGCCCAATAAATCGCCGCCAGGCACATCGGACAAGGCTCACAGCTCGTATAAACCTGGCACCCACGCAGTTCAAAGGCTCCCAGCGCCGCGCACGCATTCCGAATCGCCATCACCTCGGCATGGGCCGTGGCGTCCTTCAGCGCCGTCACCTGGTTCACCCCGGTCGCCACCACCGCACCGTCGCGCACAATCACCGCGCCAAACGGCCCGCCGCGCCCCGAAGTCACATTCTCCGTCGCCAGCGCGATCGCCTTTTCCATAAAGATTGGATTGCCTTGCATCGGCCCTATATCCTTATCTGCATTGATGGAGCGGGACACTCAAATTATGTCACATGCACTCACCTCCAACCGCCCCACAGACCTCTCGGCCGCTAACCTTCCAGCAAAACAATAAGCAACCATGACAGTTACAATTCCAACCCGCAGCCAACGCCCCGCAGCCGACCGCATCCTCTCCCGCTGCCGCGAGATCGCCGCCTGCACCGAGGTCCCCGGCCAGATCACCCGCACCTTCCTCTCACCCGCCATGCGCCGCGTCCACACCCTTCTCCGCGATTGGATGGACGCCGCCGGCATGACCGTCCGCATCGACGCCGCAGGCAATCTGCGCGGCGTCCTCCCCGGCCCCACGCCACAAGCCCCGCGCCTCATCATCGGCTCGCACCTCGACACCATACCCAACGCCGGCCCCTACGACGGCGCCCTCGGCGTCGTCCTCGGCCTCGCCGTCGCCGAAGAGCTCCGCGGCCAGAACCTTCCCTTCAGCATCGAAGTCATCGGCTTCTCCGCAGAAGAAGGCGTGCGCTTCAGCAAACCCTTCCTCGGCAGCCTCGCGCTCATCGGTGAGCTCGACGCCGAAACCCTCGCCCTCCCCGACCGCAACGGCGTCACCGTCGCCGAAGCCATCCGCATCTTCGGCCTCAACCTCGCCGAGCTGCCCAACGCCGAGCTCGCCACCGGCAGCTTCGCCTATCTCGAAGTCCACATCGAACAAGGCCCCGTGCTCGAAAGCGAATCCCTCCCCCTCGGCATCGTCGAAGCCATCGCCGGACAGACCCGCACCGCCTTCATCTTCGAGGGCCAAGCCAACCACGCCGGCGCCACCCCCATGCACCTCCGCCACGACGCCCTCAGCGCCGCCGCCGAATGGATCGCCGAAGTCGAAGCCTACGCCGCCTCCCGTGAAGGCCTCCTCGCCACCGTCGACACCATCGAAGCCCATCCCGGAGCGACCAACATCATCCCCGCCCGCGTCACCGCCACACTCGACCTCCGCCACGCCAACGACGACACCCGCGCCACCGCCATCAACAACCTCACCACCACCGCAAAACTCAGCGCCGCAAAACGCGGAGTCAAGCTCACCACCCAAACCCAGCTCGACCAACCCGCCGTCCCCATGGACCGCCATCTCACCAGACTGCTCGAGTCCGCCGCCACCACCGCAAAAGCCCCGCACAAAAAAATGACCAGCGGCGCCGGTCACGACGCCATGATCGTCGCCCGCCGCCTGCCCGCTGCGATGCTCTTCCTCCGCAGCCCCGAAGGCATCAGCCACCACCCCAACGAGCGCGTCCACCCACCCGACATCGAAGCCGCCCTCACCACCACCCTCGAATTCCTCAAGCTCCTCAGCAACGACGAAGCCATCCCAAAACCAACCGCCTGAAATGCCGGGATGGTCATCCATCCGCCGCAAACGCAAGGGCCCGCTTTTCTCCCCGCCCAGCACCAATTTTGCTCTAGCATCGGAGTAGCAGAGCCACACACACATGCCCATCGCAACCATCAACCCCGCCAACAACCGCCTCATCCGCGTCTTCGACCCACTCACCGAAGAGGCCACGCGCCAGAAAATCTCTCTCGCCGACGAGACCTTCCGCGCCAACGCGCACATCTCCATCGACCACCGCGCCCTCTGGATGCGCAAGCTCGCCGCCATCCTCGACGACGAAGCCGACGAGCTCGCCGCCACCATCACCCTCGAGATGGGCAAGCCCATCCACGCCGCCCGCCTCGAAGTCCAGAAGTGCGCCCTCACCTGCCGCTACTACGCCGACAACGCCGCCCGCATCCTCGCCCCCGAACACATCCCCACCAGCGAGGCGCACACCAGCTACGTCCGCTACGAACCCCTCGGCATCATCCTCGCCATCATGCCGTGGAACTTCCCCTTCTGGCAGGTCTTCCGCTTCCTCGCGCCCGCGCTCATGGCCGGCAACGTTGGCCTGCTCAAGCACGCATCCAACGTCCCCGAGTGCGCCCTCACCATCGAATCCCTCGTCCGCCGCGCCGGCTTCCCTCGCGGCACCTTCCAAACCCTCCTCCTCGGAGCGCGCCACGTCGAACACGTCCTCGCCGACCCGCGCGTCGGCGCCGTCACACTCACCGGCTCCGAGCCCGCAGGCCGCGCCGTCGCCGCACAAGCCGGCTGGCTCATCAAAAAATCCGTCCTCGAGCTCGGCGGCTCCGACCCCTTCATCGTCCTTCCCTCCGCCGATCTCGACCACGCCGTCCAGACCGCCGTCCGCGCCCGCTGCGTCAACACCGGCCAGTCCTGCATCGCCGCCAAACGCTTCCTCATCCACGACAGCATCTACGACGCCTTCACCACCCGCTTCGTCGAGCTCATGAACCAGCTCCGCGTCGGCGACCCCATGCGCGAAGACACCGATCTAGGCCCGCTTGCCACGCTACAAATTCTTGAGGAATTAGAAGCCCAAATCGAAGCCGCCACCCAATCCGGCGCGCGCATCCTCACCGGAGGCCAGCGCATGGCCGGCGCGGGCAACTACTTCGAACCCACCGTCATCACCAGTGTCCCGCGCACCTCGCCCGTCTACCGCGAAGAGATCTTCGGCCCCGTAGCCATGCTCTTCCGCGTCCGCGACCTCGACGAAGCCATCGCCATCGCCAACGACACCCCCTTCGGCCTCGCCGCCAGCGCCTGGACCAGCGACCCCACCGAGCAGCAGCGCCTCATCGCCGAAATCCAGGCCGGAGCAGTCTTCATCAACGAGATGGTAGCCAGCGACCCACGCCTACCCTTCGGAGGCATCAAACACTCCGGCTACGGCCGCGAACTAGCCGCCGCCGGCATGCGCGAATTCCTCAACGCCAAAACCATAGTCATCGCCTCGGCTCACTCGTCCGTAGTTTCGGGCTGAACGAAGTTATCGCGCGGATTGCCGGGCCACAGCTTGAGATCGTTGAGCAGGTGATACGAAAACGTCGTGAACTCACTCCACGCCACTTCGATTTCATCTGCAAGTTTGTTCACATCTTCGGTTGACATCTCTGTACCATCAGATTTCAGTGTCCGCCTAACAGCTGTTTGCCACTTGGTTGTCGTGCCAGGATCGAACGTCCAGACGTCATGAACTACACGATTTCGCCTTTCGGCCAGCCCAAGAATCTTGTCCAAGCGCTTCTTGAACCCCTTGTCTGAGGCCATCCCTGGAGAACGAAGCTCACATAGCGACGAAAGGGCATCCAGCATTCGTGCAGTGTTTGCAATCTGTGCGGTCAGGCATGACCCCACCTTCCAATCGAGCCCGGCAAGCATACGAACGGTGGCCGCTATTTCGCTTTCGACCCGCGTCCACAAGACTGCTACGCGGCCAATGGCACTATAGTGCCTATCTCGTTCGGCATCCATGAACTTGAAATCTGATTGCGGCATGCAGCGAGTTTACCCGAGCCGGGTGCCGGGAGCCCCAGGTCTCGCTTTTGAGACCTGGGTTCATTCGCGCAACCTCCAAGGGCTGCCCAATTTTAGTTTTCGGTGGAAGGGCACGGCTTCAGCCGTGCCAAAAAGCAAGCCGCGCGAAGCGCCTTCCACTCTGCCGAAGGCCGGAGTGAAGCCCGAAGGGCGCAACGACCAGAATCCTCCGACCAACCCGCCACAAAATTACGCCACCAGCGTAGCCGACAACCTCACCCCAAGCGCATGAGCAACCTTCAGCACCGTCCCTAACTCTGGATTCCCCGCGTCGCTCAACGCCCGATACAGCGCCTCACGCGCAATCCCCGTATCGCGCGCAAGCTGAGCAATCCCACCCTTCGCCCGCGCCACCGCACCCAGCGCCTTCGCAATGTACCGCGGATCATCACTCTCCAGCGCTTCCGTCAAATACGCCGAGATAGTCTCATCGTCGGTCAGAAACTCCGCCGCATCATACTTCTTCGTCCGCACTTTCATCGAGCCACCCTTCCTCTTCAATCCGCTTCGCAAGCTCTTTCGCCCGCCTGATGTCTTTCGCCTGTGTGCTCTTATCGCCGCCACAGAGCAACACAATCACAATCTCGCCGACCTTCATGTAGTACACGCGGTATCCCGGCCCAAAATCGATCTTCAACTCAAAGACACCACCGCCCAGCGCGCGATACCTGCCCGGATTCCCATCTTCAAGCCGGTCGATCCGCGTCAAAATCCGCGCCCGTCCCTGCCGGTCTCGCAACTCCATCAACCACTCAGCAAATTCCTGGGTCCTCCGAATCTCTGCCAACCCCCACCTCAGTCAAATTCAAATGTAACCCATAAGTTACACAATGGCAAGCCACAAACAGCCTGGTGCGGGGTGCCCAATTTCAATTTTGGTGGAAGGGCACGGCTTCAGCCGTGCCAAAAGCAAGCCGCGCGAAGCCCCATCAATTCGCCGAAGGCTTCTCCACGCTATCGAACACGAACACCGGCACCTGCGTCTTGCCCGACTCCAGCTTCAACCCAAGCTGTTCCTCCAGCGCCGTGAACAACGGCGGCGGCGCATCGGCGGAGTCCTCCGCGACCGGCTGAGGTCCGCTCATCATGCCCGTCTGCGTCTCGTCCGGCGTCCACTTCAGATTCAAATCCCACAGACCCGACAGGCCAGTCTGATCGACCACCGGGCGGTCGAATATCCTGCGCAGCGTATGAACAAAGTCAGCCATGGACATACCCTGCGCATTCAGCCTGCCCGGCCTCATCATGGCTCCTTCCGGCCCTCCGCGCCCACCCAGCTTCTGAACATCGCTCCTCGTCATCTTCGGGCCGCCCTTGGCCACCGTCAGAATGTACGCCGACAGCACTTTCTGCTCCGTGTGAAACTTCAGTTGAAACCGCTCGGCGAGCAGCTTCCGCAAAATGCCATTCCACTGCTCCTTGCTCGGCGAGCCCGGCTGATCGGGCTGAATCTCAATGTCGTACCTGTCCGAGCCGGACCACGAAGGCGCGTTCACCATCTGCTTAGGCTCCAGATCGTAGGCAAACATCACCAAATCCTGAAGCGACATACTCGATATGAGGAGCCGATCGCCGGAGATCTGAAACATCATATGTCCGGCCGCCTTGCTCGGCTTGATCGTCGCCACCTCGATACCCGGATTCGCGTCCGCCGCCATCGGCTTCATGCGCGGAGCCTGCGGAATGGTCCACGCCGTATCCGGAGTAGCGCGCTCCAGCACCAGCCGTTCTGTTCCCTGTTGTCCAGTCCAGGAGCCGCTGATCGAATCATGCTGGCTGTTCATCTTCCCGTCGTAGCTCGAGTTCCCGAACACCAGCGAAAACTTCAGCTCATCGCCGACAAAGCTCACATCCGAAGCCGCAAATCGCGGCACGCCCATCGGGCCATTCATATCCAGCCGAAACACGATCACACGCAACGCGCCCGCGTCATTCCTGCCGATCTGCACCACGATGCGCCGGCCGCCGTTCGGTCCCTCCAGCGTGCCTTGCCACGAACCCTCAATCCCGTTACCCCGCGCGACCATCATCTGGTCCTGCGCAGCATGGGCCAACCCCACCCCCACAGGCAACATCACCACGAACACCGCAGCCGCACACAGCAGCAGCTTGCGCCAGACATCCAGCTTGAACCGCACCTGCTCCGCCACAATCCGGACGATGCGCTTCTTCAGATTCGATCCCGTCACTCCGGAGACGCAGCTCATCGGCATACTCCTACAGTTGTCATAATATCTACTACATTAGTTTGTTGATGGCAAACCCAAAATGCGTGCGGGCGCCCCAGGTCTCGTTTCTGAGACCTGGGTAACTCACATTCGCGCGAACCGCTTTGCCAATCCTCCACTCGGCAACTCCAGCGACGGGTCAATATCCCGGTTCCCCCGCGAGTGCCGCACGCCTGTCCTCACTCAACGGCACAGCAGCCGGCAATTTGAGCGCGAAGCCAACCATCCACACAATACTCAGAAACCGCGCCACAGGAATGAAATAGCCCGCAGTGAAATTCATCAGTGTCAGCGCAGAGAGCACACCCGCGGCCGCAACCACAATACCCAGCCCCATCAGCCATCGCGGCAACAGCTTGCCCGCCGCCACCGATACTCCGGCGACAAACAACCCAAGAAACACCGCGAAGCCGGGACCTCCCCCATCGAACCCCAGCGACTGCAGCGCTACAACGGCGCCCGTTGCCGCAGCCACACCCGGCCTGGTCAGCGACCACGTCGCCAAAGCGGAGCCAACCAGCATCATCGGAGCAGCGATCCCGCCCAGGGCCGCAATCTGTTCGCCACCCGAACGCGCACCTGAAGATCGCAAAAGCCCGACGCTAAGGGCCATGAAGATACCCAACGGAATCGCAGACACGAATTCGCAAAACGATCCCCACCGGATCGCCCAGCTGTGCTGTGCCACAAAAGCAACCGCGACCGCTCCATCATGTGGCACGTGGAAAGCGACGCTTACATTCGACCCCCCGGCTTTCAGCAGAACGACATACATCACCGTAAGCGTGAGAAGAACGGCCTTGGCATGGCGTTGAAGATACATCGTATTTCCTCCCGAACGTCTTCACTTGGGTTGTGTTGCAAGGTGGTTGGCGACGCGGTCCAGCCGGGACTCCCATCTCTTCTCAAGCTCATCAGCCTTCACGCGCTGATCAGGATTCAGGACCGTGCCGTATATCTTCGATTGCATCTTCTCTTTCTCCATCAGCAGCGCCGCAATCGTGCTGGCCTGACGATTCGCAACCGCTTCGACTTTGCTCTGGTCCGGATTTTCCTCGGCAGCCAGCGCGTTCATCTCCTTGTTTTCCGCAAGGAGTTCCTGAACCCGCGCCGATACGGTCGGCCGCTCTGCCTGCCAGATTGTTTTGATCTGCGTCCTCTGCGCATCACTCAGATTCAATGCGTGAGCCACATAGTTCCCGGGTCCCGGGCGATGCCATCCGTGCCCGCACCAGCCACTCCGCCCTCGCGCGTCCGCACGCACAATGACGAACGCCATCAGCCCAACCACCACCGCCACGGTGGCCCATAGTGTGAATCGCTTCATACAAATACCTCTCACCCTGCAATTGGAACGAGCGTTAAAGATGGAAGTCAGGGGCTCACTCCAGGAAAGAACCATGCGAGCCCCAACCCGTCGACAGATCGCTCAGCGTTGCGCCACCGACACCGAATCGCTCGGCAACGATCGCTTCGCCATGACCCTTCGAGCACCGTGCGGCTGGACCACCTCGATGAACATGTCGGTCCCCGAAAAATGAACCTCGTTCAGAACGCGATCGTCTTCCCGCTTCTCAAAAACAAGATGCCCGAGCGGCCTGAGTGTTCGCTCCTGCTCAGGAAGCACCGCAAACAACTCCGCATGCCCATTCTTTGTATTGATTATGGAGAGCTCGAATGAGTCCGGCTCCAGATTGAACCGGTAAGTTCCCGGTGCAATGCTCCGCGTACCGACAGTGAATTGGAACGGAATGCTGACCGTCATCGCATGCGCGCTCTGCGCCTGCACACTCGTTGCGAAAGCTCCGCCGATCAAAATCACGAGCAGCGGTTTGATCATCACAGACATAATTCGCTTCATACTTCTCCTCCTTCGAGCGAGCGCCTGTGTCTTTCATCGAAGCCCCGCTCATGATGAACTCATTCATCACAATTTCGATTTCAGCAGCACCAGCAGCACCGTGCGGTATGGCTTGGTTAAGCAAAGTAAAGTTGTGTAAAGACCGATCGCACCCGGTAGCGAATCGTCTACTATCGAATCGGCAGGCGGGTGGCGGAAAACTATGGACCGGGTTCTCCTCGTCGACGATGACGTTCAACTCTGCAACCTTCTGGCCGAACGTCTGGCCACCGAAGGCTTCGCCATCGAGACGGTGCACGACGGTGCACGCGGCCTGGAGCGCGCCCTCGCGACGGAATATGCCCTCGTCGTGCTCGATCTCATGTTGCCGGGCATGGGCGGCCTCGACGTGCTGCGCCGCCTGCGCAAAGTCTCGCCTGCTCCAGTGCTCATCCTCACCGCGCGCGGCGAAGACTCCGACCGCATTCTCGGCCTCGAGATGGGGGCCGACGACTATGTCCCCAAACCCTTTAACCCCCGCGAACTCATCGCCCGCATCCGTGCCATCCTGAGGCGAACCAGCCGCACCGAAGCCTCCGCCGGCCCCTTCGCCGTAGGTGATATCCGCATCGATCCAGCCATCCGCGAAGCCTGGTTAGAAAACGCGCCACTCCATCTGACCAGCGTCGAATTCGCCTTGCTTGAAGCATTCATGCGCGACCCCGGCCGCATCCTCTCCCGCGAGCAGCTCACCCAGGCGGTCCTCGGCAGAAAGCTCGGGCCTTTCGATCGAGTCATCGACGTTCACGTCAGCAATCTGCGCAAGAAGCTTGCCGCAGTGCAGGACAGCCAGCGGATCAAAGCCGTCCGAGGCAGCGGTTATCTCTTCGTTTCGCGACCCAACACAAAGGACGCCGATGATGCGCAACCTCTTCCTTAAAATCTTCGCCTGGTTTTGGGCAACCGTCATCGCCACCGGCGTTGCGCTCATCCTCACCTTCATCGTCGAGCCTCGCAGTGTGCCTTCACGATGGCACGCATCACTCATCGACACCGCCAGCTACTCCGGCGCCATCGCAGTGGAAACAGCCGAGCGCGACGGCCCCGCCGCTGCATCCGTGTACCTCACTCAAATCGACCACGCGACGCACATGACGGCCTGTCTCTTCGACGCCGCGGGAAACGTCATTGCCGGAAGCAGCTGCCGCTCTTTCCAAGGTATGGCGACGCATGTGCAGGTCTCCAGCAAGTCGGACTTCAACATGAAGTACGGCATTGCGCGGGTCGCAATAAGGCTCAGCGGCCCCAGCGGACGCGATTACATCTTCGCAACCGAACTTCCCGCAGGCCCTCGCGCAGCCCTTGGCATCAACCGCGACGCGGTCGTTCTGCAGTGGGGCATCGCTCTTCTCGTCTCCGGACTCATCTGCTCACTCCTCACGCGCTATCTCACCTCGCCGATTCTGCGCCTCCGCGAAATGTCGCAGATGCTGGCTGCCGGTGATCTCAGCGCCCGCGCCGGCCCGGACCTCGCGCGACGCCAGGACGAAATCGGCGACCTCGTCCGCGATTTCAATGCAATGGCGTCCAGAATTGAAGAGCTCGTCTCGCGGCAACGTCAACTCATCTCCGATGTCTCTCACGAGCTCCGATCTCCGCTGGCGCGACTCAACGTCGCACTCGACCTGGGCCTCCAAAGGAAAGGCAACGATCCCGCCTTCGAGCACATGCAGGAAGACCTCAAGCTTCTCGACGAAATGATCGGACGATTGCTGACCATCGCGAAGCTCGATGTCTCTGCTCCGCAGGTCCCCATGGCCGATGTCGATCTCGCAGACCTTCTCTCACAGATCACCCGCAACGCCGAATTCGAGTCGCAGGAGCAGAACGCCAGCATCACTCTCACCTCGGCCATGCCCTGCATCGTGCACGGCAGCGCGGAGCTCCTGCACAGCGCCATCGAAAACGTCGTGCGCAATGCGATGCGTTACACGGACAACGGAACCTCCGTCGAAGTAAGCCTGACCCGCGAAACCTTACCCGCCGGAGCCAGTGTCCGCCTCGCCGTCCGCGACCACGGCCCAGGCGTACCCGACTCCGAACTGCAAAACATCTTCCGGCCGTTCTATCGCGTCACCGGCGCCCGCGACCGACAGTCAGGCGGCACCGGCCTCGGCCTGGCAATCGCCGACCGCGTCGTCCGTCTCCACGGAGGAACGATCCGCGCCGAAAACGCCGCACCTCACGGGCTAAAGATCGAAATCGTTCTTCCTCAGCCGTCCATCCGCTCGACCCATTGAGCGCGGAATGCAGGGGCCACAAATGGGTCCGCAAAGTACTGCGTCTCCCGCGCAACCTTATCGCCCTTGAACTCCATAATGCTCACCGTGTACGACGGCTTGCCGTCATAGGTCAGCACAAATTCGGTGACCCAAAGATCACCGCTTCCAACGATGCGCCGGATAGAAAACCGCTTCTTGCTCGGCTGACTGGCCCGCTGACTCTGTATGTTGGATCGACCGCGCGTTCGCTCGCCCGATTGCGGATATTCAAGCACCGCATCTTCGAGATAGATGAGATGCTCCGTTTCAAAATCATTAGCATCCGACGCCGCCCAGTGCCGATCCAACGCCACACGGATTGCATGGTCCCGCACTTCCGACTCGCAGTCCTTCTTTTGTCGCTCGTCCATCGCTAGCGTCTCAGCGGCGGCTCATTCGCCATAAATTCAAACTCGGCACGAGTCGTGTCCAGTGTGACCGTAATCGGATCATCGAGATGAATCACCATCTTCTCCTTGTCATAACGCGGCCACTGCGGCAAACCACCACCGTTGGGATCGCCCGTCCGCGCGAAGTTAGTCCAATAGGTGATGACCTCATCGCTTAGCTTGCGGTCAGCCGGTTGCCATGTAGCTCCATGACGAACATCGAGTGTCCCAAACACATACTCCAACTCAGTCGAGTGAAACGCATACTTGCCCGTGGGGTGAAGCGGCTCTGCCGGCGCGGGACGATCGAACCGATAACGATAGACCGGAGCCTGCCCCGTCTTGCTCTGGCCCTCCACCCACCTCCACGCACCCATCGCAATGAAGCCGTTAGTCGTGAAGTCATCCGCAGAGCGCACAGCCTGCTCATCGATATTCCCCGGAAAAGCTGCAAGGAACTCGTCAGCCTTATCGCCATAGTGCTCTTTGGCGAAGGCCTTCCATTTTTCAGCGGTCATTCCCTTCGAAAGCACACCAGCGCGCTCATCGCGGTTCCAGCCGATGATGGACGGCACATGCGCTTCGCGACCGGCAGCATAAGCATCCGGCAGAGACTCCGGCAGAAACGACCCATCGACTACAGCCGAGAATCCAATCCCTCGCTGCTTCTTCGCAGCGTCGAGAATTTTATCGGCCGGCATCGCGCGCAACTCTTCCAGGCTGGTAGCGCCCAGCGAAGTCACAAACGCCTGATCCCGCTTCGCGCGTTCACTGGCCGAGGTCATCGGAATGACGCTGCCGAAAAAAGCCCCGCTTTCTCCAATCTCCTTCTGAAACAGCCCACGCGCCGAGGGCGCAACACTCAGCGCGCTCACAGCAAACGAGCCCGCGCTTTCTCCAAAGATGGTGACATTATTCGCATCACCTCCAAAGGCCCCAATGTTGGCCTTCACCCACCGCAGCGCGGCAACAATATCCATCAAGCCATAGTTGCCCGCATGCCCGCCTTGTTCTTTGGCCAGGTCTTCACTGGCGAGAAAGCCAAAGACATTCAAGCGATAATTCAGCGTCACAACGATCACGCCTTTCGCCACCAGCGCGGGATTGGTATAGCGCGGCTCCGAACCAGCCCCCGCAAGAAAACCGCCGCCATGAATCCAAACCATCACCGGAAGTTTGCCACCCCGCTTTGCCGCAGCAGGTTCGTAGACATTCAGGTACAGACAGTCCTCCGAAGGCCCCGCGTCCGTAAAGATATAGTCATCCCATACATGCCATTGCTCGCACCGATTGCCAAACTTCGTAGCGTCGCGAACACCACTCCACTTCGCCGGCGGCTCAGGAGCCTTCCACCGCAGATCGCCCGTAGGCGGCGCAGCATAAGGCAAGCCAAAGAAAGCCTTCTCTTTTCCATCATGAATCCACTTCCCCGCAGCTTCTCCCTGCGTAGTCTTCACTTTGGGCGCAGCCGCTTGTGCATACGCAAACTGGGCAAAGAAGCAAACGAGAAGCAGGCAAATAGGCGAGCTTTTACGGATCATCATGTCCTCTTGGGTCGCGATCACAATAATGCTCCACTCCATCGGAGTCAAGAACGATCGACGTCGCGCGCACAACCTCAAGCCACAATTCGCGCATAATGGCTGAAGCGGAGACCCATGCTCAACAACAAGTCCATCCAACGCGCCACCGTCATACCCGTCCTCGCCTACTCCAACGTCCACCAGGCAGCCGCATGGCTCTCTGCCGCCTTCGGATTCACCGTGCGTCTCCGCATCGGCGATCACCGCGTGCAACTCAACGTCGGCGACGGTGCCCTCACCGTGCGCGAGCTCCGCGCCAACGAGTTCAATGCCCCACTCGGCGTCGGCTGCTCCATCACCATCCGCGTCGACGACGCCGACGCCCACTGCGCCCACGCCCGCGCCCACGGAGCGCAAATCACACAGGAACCCACCACCCACCCTTACGGCGAGCGCCAATACAACGCAACCGACTTCGCCGGATACGCCTGGACCTTCTCCCAATCCGTAGCCGACGTCCATCCCCAGGACTGGGGCGGCACCGCAGAAAATCTATAGCATCTCGACCCACCACGCCTGGTTTCCCCATGTCTCGCTTCTTAGACATGAAAAATTCGCGCTCAGTGCAGACAGGCCCGCACAAACTTCGCCGCCGGTAATCCCAGCCACTGCGTCAGCGTCATCACACGCGGAAACCCAATCAGCGGCCCGCCGGCAAGATTCGTCAACATCGTCGCCGTAAATCCCGGCAGCTCCTCGGCCACCTGCCTCCACGTCATCGCGCGTTCTCTGCGCCGTCGATCGAGCGCCGCATGCAACGCCCCCGTATCGAACCGCAGAATCTCCCTCGGACCCGCCTCCGGAAGCCGCTCACCCTCCATCGGCTCTCGATCTGCGCCATCAAGAAAATCCTCCGGAGCAGCCTCCATCCAGCGCAAAACCTGCAACACCACAGCGCTCGTCACCGACCGCTTCTTCGGCATATCGCGTATTGTCGCCGCATGGATCGGAATTGAAGTATTGCCCTCAAAAGGCCGATTTACCTCAGCCGCCAGCTCGACCCAATTCAACCCGCGCCTCTGCCGATGCTCATCCACAGCCCGATAAAAAGCGCCCATATCGAATCGAAGCATCATCCCTTCCCGCAACCCACCCTAGCTTAAAAATATGAACCAACGATAATCCCCAAACCATGCCAGGAGCCGGATGTCCCAGGTCTCGCTTCTGAGACCTGGGTAATTCGCGCAAAGCGCGAATCCGCTTTCCCCACACCCACCTCATGCACGTCAGAGAGGCCCCCTGAATTTCTCCTTCGTTTTTCCCGCTGTCATTCTGAGCGCAGCGAAGAACCCCCGCATTTCGCTCACCCCGCCACGACCCAGCAAGGAAGCAACACACTGAAGCACCGCCACCAAACCAAGGGCCAAAGGCCCGCCTCATACCAGCCTGGGGCGTAGCCCCAGGTAAAGAGTAGGTAGAAATCAAAGGGCTGAAAGCCCGCCTCATAAATTTCGAAGAAAGTTCAAAATACCCTCATCGCTCGGATTGTCGTTGCTGTTGCTGTTGTCGTTGCTGTTGTTGTTATCGTTGCTGTTGTTGTTATCGTTGCTGTTGTCGTTGCTGTTGCCCTTGTCGTTGCTCCTGAGATAGGCCCGGACTTCAGTCCGGGCAACACCAGCCACAAAAAAAAGGGGGGCTTCAGCCCCTGGGATATGCCTTCTTCTCGGCTGCCCTACCGCCCTCATCCCACCACAAAAAACTCGGGTGCCCCATCCTTCGCCAAGTCGCAGGCGTCACCGCTCTGCCTGAGCAAAGCCGAAGGGAACGGAGTGAAGCCCGCAGGGCGAAACGACCACAAATTCCTGTCAAGCCCTCAAACCCCACACCAACCAAGCGAAAAACCCACCAACCCAAACCAATCAAACCACTTCCACCACAAAAATTTTCCTCGCCAACTTGGCGGTTTAGTTTTGCTCCATCCCATAAACTTAAATACAGAGATCAAAAAGCCCGGCTCCCAGCCGGGCTTCCGCATTTAAGGAGCAGCCATGCACGAAGAGACCACCGAATCCCGCCGCGAAGTCCCCGAACACTTCCGCTGCCACCACATCTTCATCGACGGACACCGCTGCGGCAGCCCCGCCCTGCGCAACCAGCAGCACTGCTACTATCACCACGAGTCCCGCAAGCCCGCTCCCAACCCCCAGGCCCGCTACGCTCGCCGCCACGGCCTCTCCATCCCCGAGCCGCGCACCCGCGCCGACATCCAGAACGCCCTCGGCAAAGTCCTCACCTCCGTCGCCTTCAACGACATCGACCCGCGCCGCGCCGGACTCATCCTCTTCGGCCTCCAGATCGCCTCCGTCAACATCACCCGCAGCCGCCGCCCACAACCACAGATCGAACCCGCACCCGAGCCGGCAAAAATAGAACCTCCAACCGAAGCAGAAGAAACCGCATCCACCGACGAAGCCTTCCCACCCCAACTCCACCCCATCACCCGCACCACCGCCGCAGGACTCATCGAATCCCTCGCCAAACACCTCAACGTCGAACCCGACACACACGAAGTCATCCCAGCCATCCATGCAACCGAGTCCAGACTTAACCACCATCACCCGAAGACTTTGCACACTTCCACCCGGGTAGGCCCCCACACACCGCAAAACGACGCCTCCGGCTACACTAGACCCATGATCGATGAAGCAACCTTCCGCCGCGTCTCCGACCAGGCTCTCGAGTCCCTCAAGCAATCCATCATCGCCGCCGAAGACGACGACCCCGGCTTCGAGTTCGAAGACAACAACGGCGTCATGAACATCGTCTTCGAGAACGGCTCCAGCAAGTTCGTCATCACCCCCAACACCCCTATCCGCCAGATCTGGATCTCCGCTCAGGCCACCAGCTTCAAGCTCGAGTGGAACGAGTCCGCCAACGCCTTCACCCTCCCCAGGACCGGCGAAGCCCTCAAGCCGCTCACCCAACGCCTGCTCCGCGAACATCTCGGCGACGACGCCATCACCCTGCCCTGAACCCCGCCACAAAATCATTCAACCGAATCACAGAAAACCGGATATCTGCTGCTAAACTTTCCCTGAACTGACTCAGACCCAGGGCCGAGGTAGTCGACGTTCATGCCAGTCACGCTCTCCGTAGCCATCATCACGCTCAACGAAGAGGCCAACCTCGCCCGAACACTTTCGAGCGTCGCCTTCGCCGATGAGGTCATCATCGTCGACTCTGGTTCCTCCGACCGCACACTCGAGATCGCGCACTCCTTCCCCCACGTCAAGGTCTTCTCCGAATCCTGGAAGGGCTTCGCCGCACAGAAAAACTCCGCCATCGAAAAGTGCACCGGTACCTGGGTACTCTCGCTCGACGCCGACGAAGAACTCACGCCCGAGCTCCAAAACGAGATCCGCCTGCTCCTACCCGGCAATCCCTCCGCCGACGCCTACATGCTCCGCCGACGCAACCTCTTCCTTGGCCGCTGGATCAAGCGTGGCGGCTACTACCCCGACCCCAAGCTGCGCCTCTTCCGCAACCACTCCGCCAACTTCGCCCCCGCCACCCGCTTCACCGACCGCCCCGTCCACGAGACCATCGCCTTCGACGGCCGCCTCGAAACCCTGAACCACGACCTCATCCACCATGCCTATCCCACCATCGAAGGCTACATCGAGCACATGGACCGCTACAGCACACTGGGCGCAGAAATCCTGGTCGCCAAAGGCACGACCAGCCGCTCCTGGCCCGCATTCTTCTTCAACATGCGCGTCGTCCCGCAGCTTACCTTCATCTGGAATTTCTTCTTCCGCCTCGGCTTCCTCGACGGCCGCGAGGGCCTACTGCTGCACGCCTACCACTCCACCTACACAAGCTGGAAATACGCCAAGGCCTGGAACGCCGCGCGCAAGCGCTAGTGCCGCGTATACTTGCCGCGTGCCAACCACCGCTCCCATCCGCGTCCTCGTCGCCAAGCCCGGCCTCGACGGTCACGACCGCGGCGCGAAAGTCATCGCCCGCGCACTGCGCGACGCCGGGATGGAGGTCATCTACACCGGTCTCCGCCAGACACCCGAGATGATCGTCTCCGCAGCCATTCAGGAAGACGTAGACTGCATCGGCCTGTCAATCCTGTCCGGCGCGCACAACGTCATCGTGCCTCGCATTCTCGATCTACTCAAAGCCCAACACGCCGACGACATCCTCGTCATCCTCGGCGGTACCATCCCTGAAGAAGACATCCCCGCACTCAAGCAAAGCGGCGTCCGAGCCATCTTCGGTCCAGGAACGCCGCTTGAAACCACCATCCACTTCATCCGCGAAAATATAAAGCCCCGCAAGCTCGCGCTGTAAGCAATCGACACAACACCGATCTTCTCAAATAGCGCCGATCAAACCATCCCAATACCCAATACGACGCGCGGTCGTATTCATATCGGTGTTATCGGTGCAAATCGGTGTTAAGCCTCCCTTTACCAAGGCAAGGATTTTCCCATGTGGAAGTACCCGCCCGTCGGCCCATCCTCCGGCAGCGTAGCCAGCTCCACGCTGGTCTTCACCCCATCGACGATCTCCATCTGCGCGCCCTCACCGCCCATGTCTGTCTTCACCCAGCCCGGATGCGCCGAGTTCACCTTGATCTTCGTCCCTGCCAACTCATGCGCCAGATGAATCGTGAACGAATTCAGCGCGGCCTTCGATGCGTTATACGCAAACGTCTTCGCATCGTAGACATACGATCCCTTCGTCGCATGAAGCGTAAGCGAACCCAGAATGCTAGACAGGTTCACAATCCGCCCCGCCGCGCTCTTCTTCACGAGCGGCAGCAGCGCCTGCGTCAGCGCCACCACGTCAAAGAAATTCGTATCGAACGTCTTGTGCAGAATCTCCTGCGAAGTCTTGCTCGTCTCGTTCGGACCGCGCGAGTCCAGAAAGATTCCCGCGTTATTCACCAGAATGTCGAGCCGGCCAAACTCCTTCTCAATCTGCGCAGCCACAGCCGCGTAATCAGCAGCATTACCCACATCCAGCTTCACCGCACGCGCGTCGATACCTTCCTTTTTCAACGCAGCCGCAGCAGTCTCACTTTTGGCCAAATCACGCGCACCCAGCAGCACAGTGATGCCCTGCTTGCCCAGCTGCCGCGCCGTCTCCAGTCCAAGCCCTCTGTTCGCGCCCGTAATCAGCGCAACCTTCTTCACAGCACTCATCGCATTTCACCTCGTAGTCTGTGCAAACCGCACGAATGTTTAGATGAGACACTCAGCAAAACGTTCCGCATACCGCTGAGGAAGTTTTGCCCGCTTCATGTCCTTGCCCACAACCACATGGCCCGACTCACCCTCGCAAAGCAGCGCGCCATCCTTCGCGCGCAGAATCCGATAGCCAAACCGCACCACCGGCCCGCGCGCAGCCACAAGCCGCGTCTCAATCACCAGCTCATCGTCATACCGGGCAGGCGCACGATACCGCGCCTCCACCTGCACCACGGCGATGCCGCAGCCGTCATCCTGCTCCATCGACTTGTAATCCAGCCCCAGTTGCCGGATAAACTCCACCCGGCCTACCTCAAACCACACCAGATAGTTCGCGTGATACACGACGCCCATCTGGTCCGTCTCCGCATAGCGCACACGCACCCGCGTCTCGCAAACATGCTTCTTATGGCTCATCCACACAGTCTATCGAAGACCCCAAAAAGCGACCGCGGATCGACGCGGATTTGCACGGATGAGAGACGGAAACGACGACGATCTAAATCCGTGCTGATCCGTGCAATCCGTGGTCAGCCTTTCCACACCGGCTTGCGCTTCTCCAGAAACGCCGCCACACCCTCGCGAAAATCCGCCGTCCCACGCGAATCCGCATTCGCCGCCATCGCCAGCTCAATCGCCCGGTCGAGCCAGGCCTTGTTCTGCGCTGCCAACAACCGCTTCGTCGCTGCCATCGAAGCCGGACTGTTTAGCTTCAGCGCGTCAGCCAGTTCCACCACACGCGCCCGCAGATTCTCCGGCTGCACGACCTCATTCACCAACCCCACACGATGCGCCTCTTCAGCAGAAAACAACCTCCCCGTCAGCAGCAGGTCCCGCGCACGCTTCTCTCCAACCTGCAGCGTCAGGAATGCCGACACCAGCGCCGGCACAAATCCGATCCTCACCTCGGTATATCCAAACTTCGCCCCAGGCACAGCCAGCGTGAAGTCGCAGATCGTCGCCAGCCCCGTTCCTCCGGCAACCGCTGCACCATGCACCATCGCAATCGTTGGCTTCGGCAACTCATACAGCGAGCGAAACAGCCGCGCCACCCGCTCCGCATCAGCGCTATGTTCCGCGTCCGACCTATCATTCATCGCCTGCAATGCACTCAGATCAAGCCCCGAACAAAAAGCCTCGCCCGCGCCGGCAAACACAACCACGCGACAATCACTCACCGCCGCCTCATCCATCGCAGCAAGCAGCTCATCCTGCATCGCAGGCGTCATCGCATTGCGCCGCTCCGGACGATTCAGCGTAATCGTCCGAACCCCATCCTCTTCCGCAACCAGAATCGTCGAGTAATCCAAACGAACCCCCAACCAGCAACTATCTATTGCACCCGCTCCCCATACTTCCGCGCAATCTCCTCGCTCGCCGCAATCAAACCATCCAGCGGTCTCAACGGCTCCAGCTCGGCGCCCAGCGCCTTCAGCTCAGCAATTAACAACTCCGTCGGCACATTCCCCACCAGCGCATCCTGCGCAAACGGACACCCGCCCAGCCCGCCAATCGCCGCATCGAACCGTCTGCACCCGGCGCCATACGCCGACGCGATCAAAGCGGCCGCACCATCCGGCCGCGCATGAAGATGCACACCAACCTCCAGCTCATCGTGCACAGCCATCACATCGGCCACCAAATCAGCTACCTGCTTCGGAGTAGCCAGCCCCACGGTGTCGGCCAGCGAAATCTGCTTCACGCCATTGTCGGCCAGCAGGTCACATGCCGAGACCACCTCATCAATGTCCCACGCCTCGCCATACGGGTTGCCGAATGCCATCGAGATATACGCCACCACATCCAACCCAGCCTTATACGCCATCGTGCCAATCTTCTCCAGCTCATCCAGCGACTCCTCAGGCGTCTGGTTCTGATTGCGCTTTAAAAACTCCGCCGACACCGAATAAGGAAACCCCAGCGTCTGCACGCTGCCGGTCTTCACCGCCCGCTCAGCGCCCTTCTCATTCACCACAATGCCGATGATCTCGACATCATCGGGAGGATCGAGATACTCAAGCACCAGCTCCGAGTCCGCCATCTGCGGCACCGCCGTCCGCGAAACAAAGCTCACCGCATCAATATGCTTGAACCCCGCCGCAATCAACACCCGCAGATAGTCCGCCTTGATCTCGGCAGGCATATTCTTAGGCAGCCCCTGCCACGCATCCCGCGGGCATTCGATGATCTTGACCACTCCTTCTCCTTCCCAACAAAAACAACTTCAGTATCGCTCTTTGAAGGTAAATCCCTCGCCACCATACCCGCCACGCTCGCCGCAACTCATCATCTTGCAACCGCCAGTCTTGTCCTTCAGCTTCACCCCATTCTTCTCCGGAACAATCTCAAACACACACTCCGGTTCCTGCGCGTCATCCGACTTCTGCAGATAAACAAACGACCCCGCGCGCGCATACGTTGCCTTGCCCTTAAGACTGCACTCGTGTCCGTTGTAAAACTCCAGGTGCAGATCGAAATCAACCGCGTTCGCAAGTGCCGTAATCGTCATCTTGTCGATTGAAGTAAAGTGGTCTCCCGTCACATCGCCATTCGCAAATCGCCTGCGATAGCGCCCTGCAATCTCCTTCGCCTTCACCGCAGCCACCACCGGATCGCCCGGCTCCGTCACCGTATCATGCCAGGCCTGCATCCGTGCCTCAAGCTCTCGCTGCGATTTCGAGAACGCATCGCGCAAACAGCCATCCACCACCGCTGCATGTTCACACCCAGCAAATAACGCAGCCTCCGCCACGCCCTCGCGGTTCAACTCCTCTGCCGCAGACACATCACTCAACTCCTGCACCTGCAGGTACTGAATCATCCACTGGGTCTTTTGCTTGCTAAGCTGCTCATTCCGGCACAGAGCCAGCTTCACCTTAGAAGCCGCAGCAAAGCACGACGCAATCTCATCGTCCACATAATGGACGCGGCTGTGCAGCGGAAACTTCCCTTCAAACTTCACACCTGGCGTCTGATAGTAGCTGCAATCACCGCCGCCCGGCCGCACCTCGATCTCAGGCGCAGCAGCACTCAGTGCTAACTGAAGCGTGCAATGCTCCTCACCAAACGACACCAGGTGCGCAACCGCCATCGTCGGCGACTGCAAGGCGAGAAATCCCTTCGCCCCTCCATTTCCGCCGTCACTCTTCATCACCTGAATCGCAAACTCGCACCGCCCTGCCGCACAATTTGAAATCGACAACCCCGCACCGCTATATCGCGTGCCATTCATTGAAGCCGCCTGAAACGCACCCCACTCCCCAACCCACGCAGACGCCGCATCCTGCGCGCATGAAATCCCAGCCGCGCAAAACAAGACGGCGGCCCATAACGCCAAAGCTTTCACACTTCCACCCATCGACGCTCCTTCAATAACTTCCGCAGAACGACAAAGACCTACGTCTGCAAGACCCCCGGATTAAACTTCGGCACCTCAGTATTCAGCGCACAAGCCTCCAGCGCAGTCATCAACACCTCGCGCGTCTTCGCCGGATCAATAATCGCATCCACCCACAACCTCGCCGCGCCGTACCGAGGATCGGCCTGCGCATCATACGTCGCCTTGATCTCATCGAAGATAGCCTTCTTCTCCGCGTCGTCGAGCTTCTTACCCGAGCGCTCTAACTGCTTCACCCGCACCTCAACCAGCGTCGTCGCCGCCGAAGCCCCGCTCATCACCGCATACCGCGCCGTCGGCCACGCAAACACAAACCGCGGATCATACGCCTTGCCGCACATCGCATAGTGCCCCGCGCCAAAGCTGCCGCCGACGATCACCGTAATCTTCGGCACCACGCTGGTCGAGACAGCCGACACCATCTTCGCTCCCGCGCGAATAATCCCACTCCACTCCGCGTCCTTGCCCACCATGAACCCATTCACGTCATGCAGAAACACCAGCGGCACCAGCGCCTGGTTGCAATCCATAATGAACCGCGCCGCCTTCTGTGCCGACTCCGTATAGATGACCCCGCCGACCTCCATCCGCTTCGTGCCATCAAGCGCCGTCTGCTGCTGATGCACCTTCTGGTTGGCCACAATCCCCACAGCACGCCCGCCAATCCGCGCATAGCCGCACAGCACCGTCCGGCCAAACTCCGCCTTGTACTCATCAAACTCCGAGCAGTCCACAATCCGCGCAATCACCTCGCGCATGTCATACGTATTCGTCGCCGCCCGCGCCGGATCAGGATCAATCAACCCATACAAATCCTCCGCCGCAAACTTCGGCGCATCCTTGGCCGCATCAAACGGAACCCTCGAAAACACCTCACCCGATACCTGAGACCTGACACCTGAGACCTGAGACCCAACTCCCGAAATCCGCTCCCCAATCTTCCCCACCAGCGACCGCAGCCGCACAATGCAAGCCTCATCATTCGGCTCCTTAAAATCCACCGTCCCCGAAATCTCCGCGTGCATCGAAGCCCCACCTAACTCCTCCGCGCCCGTCTTCTGCCCAATCGCAGCCTGCACCAGCGAAGGCCCCGCCAGAAACAATCCCGAACCCTCCGTCATCAGCACCGTATCGGTCATCACCGGCAGATACGCGCCGCCGGCCACGCACATCCCCATAATCGCTGTCATCTGCGGCACGCCCAGCGAGCTCATCACGGCGTTGTTGCGAAACACGCGCCCAAAGTCATCCTGGTCAGGAAACACATCCTCCTGCAGCGGCAGAAACACCCCCGCCGAGTCGACCAGATACAGCGTAGGAATCCGGTTCTCCAGCGCAATCGTCTGCGCGCGAATCACCTTCTTCGCCGTCATCGGAAAAAACGCGCCCGCCTTCACCGTCGCGTCGTTGGCAATAATCATGCACAGCCGCCCGAACACGCGCCCCAGCCCCGTCACCACTCCCGCCGCCGGAGCGCCACCATACTCCTCATACATCCCATGCGCCGCCCAAAGCCCCAGCTCCATCAGCTCCAAGCCGTCATCAAGCAGCAGCTTCAGCCGCTCCCGCACGGTCAACCGTCCCTTGGCCCGCTGAGCCTCCGCAGCCTTCGCCCCACCACCCAGCCGAATCTCACTCTCCTGTTTCGCAAGCGCCGCCATCAAAACCGCGAGCGCGTCACGATTCGCCCCAAACCGCGCCGCCTTCACATCCACCTTCGACGCCAACCCATTCTCCAACTTCACGCCATCCGCCATAACACCCCGCAAAACGTGTCAGCATAGCATCTCTGCAATATCGGTGCATATCAATGCTAAGTCGACATAGCCGACCCGCTTACAAAAGCTGCCGGAAGATCGAGATCGCACGCTATGATCATTTCGCGAGGAAAACATGTATCTCAACTTGTTCTTATTTTCTTTGGCTGTGGTGTCTTATCTTGCTCTTGGCGCAAGTTTGGTATTTAAGTATCTCCGGACTCGTGATTGGGGTTTTATCTGGCTAGGTCTCGCAGTCATCATCTGGCCAATTGTGACGGGTCAGCTCGATCACATCCTGATACGGAAAATGGTGCGCAGTCCGTCTCTAAAAATTCACACATTTTTCGGAGAACCGCTCACAAATGGTGATCTTCTCACCTCGCTTTATTCGATAGAGGGTTTGATTCGGACGGGCCTTCTCCTAATCGCTATCTTTTATCTCTGCAAAACCAATTCCAGCGCCAAGCAAAGGATCTCGTCACCATCTTGAGCGAACGCCTGAAAGCATCCAAATGACCCTCCAACCCACCGACGCGCTCCTCGTCATCGACGTCCAGAACGACTTCTGCCCTGCCGCGAACGGCATCGGAGACGCGCTCGCAGTCAAAGACGGCGACCAGGTCGTCCCCATCATCAACGCCCTCGCGCAAAAATTCGACCACGTCATCCTCACGCAGGACTGGCACCCGGCGGGCCACATCTCCTTCGCCACAACCCAGGGCAAGCAGCCCTACGAAGTCATCGAAGTCCCCTACGGCCCCCAAACGCTGTGGCCCGAACACTGCCTCCAGCACTCCGAAGGCGCGGCCCTGCACCCGGCGCTCGAAACCCCCCACGCCGAACTGATCCTCCGCAAAGGCTTCCGCCGACACATCGACAGCTACTCAGCCTTCCTCGAAAACGACCACACCACCCCGACGGGCCTCGCTGGATACCTCCACGAACGCGGTCTCAAACGCCTCTTCCTCACCGGCTTGGCCTACGACTTCTGCGTCCGCTACTCCGCCATCGACGGCCACGCCCTCGGCTTCGAGACCATCGTCATCGAAGACGCCACCCGCCCCGTCAACCTCCCCGGCAGCGTGGCCGAAACCAACGCCGCCCTCGCCGCAAGCAATATCCAGCGCATTCCATCTTCCGAGATTCTCACCCAATGAGGCCCCTCGCCCGATGAAGCCGCCAAAGATCCCCTGGCTCGAAACCCAAGCCAAAGTCACCGCCTGCAAGTATGAGTTCGGAGCGGGACAAGCCCTTGCCTTCGGCATCCCCCGCAGCAAACACTTCCGCATCGCCTTCAGCTACCGCGCCCACGGCCAGACCTACACCGGCGAATTCACATCCCCCACCTATATTGAGCAAGGCGCAACCTTCCCCATCGCCTATAACCCGCTCGCCCCGCAAGAAAACAGCAAAACCGCCGCTACTCCCGTCACGAAGACATCACTGTTCGCCATCGGCGTCATCGGCTCCATCGTCCTCTCGCTTCTCTGGCTCGCCCTTCTGCGCGGATGCAGCTAACCGTCGATTGCAGCGGCACTCCCAGCCAGCCCCAGCCACACCGCCCGCTCCTGCATCGCCCGCAGACAATTCCCCACATGCTCGTCCACGCTCACCCCAAGCAGCGCGGCCCCATCCGTAATATCCTCCCGCTTCACCGCCCTCGCGAACGCCTTGTCCTTCATCTTCTTCTTCACGCCCGCAACCTCAACATCCTTAATAGACCGCGAAGGCTTCACCAGCGCACAAGCCGTCAGGAATCCGGCCAGTTCATCGCAAGCAAACAGCGCCTTGTCCAGATGCGACTCCCGCGCCACGCCTGAATAATCCGCATGAGCCAGCACAGCATGGATCACAGCCTCCGGCCACCCAAGCTCCCGCAGCCGAGCCACACCAACAAACGGATGCTCCTCCACCGTCGGGTGCTTCTCATAGTCCATGTCATGAACCAACCCCGCACAGGCGTACATCTCCGCAAACCTCGCCGCATCGTCGCCGCTCAGACCAAGCCGCTCAGCCTCGCGCAAGCCATACGCCTCCACGCAAACCGACACCGCCATGCCATGCTTGCGCAGCGACTCCCCTTCAGTCCACTCCCGCAGCAAAGCCAGCGCCCTATCCCGCGAAAATCCATCAGCCATCTTTTTCCTCGCACAAAACAGCGTGTCATCCTGAGCGGAATTTGGCGCGCTTTTGCGCCAAATAAAGTCGAAGGGATCTGCGGTTTGATTGTCCGCAAGATTGCTCAAGTTCAGCAAGCAACCCTACTCCGCCCCTCAAAACAAGTTACTACCTTGGTTCCTCTCCGGTTTTTTCAGGCATTCTACCCTTAATTAACGGCTTTCCTCTTGACTCCAAAGGAACCCGGTGTCACTCTAGGCACATCACTGCTCCGTTATCGGACATGTGCTGCGGTCCTTGCTCTGGGTCCGCCCGCAACAAGACAACTTATGGCAACCATGATGGCACCCGTCGAGCAGCGCGAGGTACTGCGTTGCGACCATTGCAGCCTGGTGCAGTTCCGAACGTCGAACGCACTTTGCCGCCGCTGCCACCAATCGCTCGAGGTCGAAGTCCCCGAGCCCGCACCGGCCCCACTGGCCGTCGTTCCCCAATCGTCCACGTCCACTGACGGCCTCCAGGTCGCCACCGCTGTGCGTGATCTGCGTCACGTTCGCAATCTCTCGCAGCGCCAGCTCGCCGCGCGCATGAACGTCCCGCGCACCTACATCTCGAAGATCGAGAACGGCAAAGCCATGCCGACGCTCTCCTCGCTCGACCGTCTGGCCAAAGCGCTCCAGGTGGACATCTCCACCCTGCTCCGCGACTCCAAGACGCGCCGTCAGGACGAGACCGCTGTGCTCATGGCCGACCCCTTCCTCGCCGAGATCGCGATGTACACATCGCAGCTCGACGAGCTCCAGCGGTCAATCTTCCTGAACCACGTCCGCGAGCTAGCCGCCGGTCGCCGCCGTTCAGCATAAAGCATAGCCGTAACCGAACCGAAGACCTCCAGGGAGAGCGCCTCCACAGTGCATGCGCTCTCCTCTCCGCTCCACACGCATGCTTTCAGCGCACGCTAACCCCTCCATCTCCAGGCTTTCATTGCACACGCTATCTCAGTGTGCTAGCGTCAAAGATTGCGAGGTTGCTTTGGCGTCATCTCCCCCACAGTTCCCAAGCCGCATCCACGAGCTCTCCCCTGAGGAGCAGTCCGTCTATCGCCAGCTCGACCCCGCGCGCCTTCCCAAACACATCGCCATCATCATGGACGGCAACGGCCGCTGGGCCGGCAAGCGCGCTCTCAAGCGCTTCCTCGGCCACCAGAAGGGCGCCGAATCCGTCCAGTACGTCGTCGAAACCGCCTCGCGCATCAACCTTCCCTGGCTCACCCTCTACGCCTTCTCACTTGAAAACAATCTGCGCCGCCCCAAGTCCGAAGTCAGCTTCCTGATGAAGCTGCTCAAGAGCTACCTCATCGGCAACGTCAAGCGGATGAACGACAACAACGTCCGCATGGCCTACATCGGCCGCACCCACGACCTCCCGCAGGAAGTCCAGGACACCATGCAGTGGGCGATGGAGTCCACCGCCAAAAACACCGGCACCACCCTCACGCTCGCGCTCAACTATGGCGCACGCACCGAGATCGTCGACGCCGTCCGCTCCATCCTGACCAACCTCGCCACCGACGCCCACACCCGCGGCTGCTCAATCGACGACCTGCTCGGCGCCGGCGCACTCGAAGCGCTCGACGAGTCCACCATCGCCCGCGCGCTCTACACGCGCGACATGCCCGACCCCGACCTCGTCATCCGCACCTCGGGCGAGCAGCGCATCTCCAACTTCCTCCTCTGGCAGATCGCCTACTCCGAGATCTTCATCACCGACCGCCTCTGGCCCGACTTCCGCGGCCTCCATCTGCTCGAAGCCATCAACGCCTACCAACATCGTGAGCGCCGTTTCGGCGGTCTCAGCGAGACCTTCACCGACGAGAACCTCAACACCCTCGAGCCCGCCGAGGAAGTCGCCGAAGAGATCAAAGACCACCTCACACCGCAGTCCGAATCCAAACCCGACCACGCACTCTCCCGCCGCTAGTCATCTTTGCAAACCAATCATGGTTATCATCCTTTTGCTAAGGGGGAGGAATTTGCTTTTCGATGCGGCCGACGCCCTTACGTTACCGTAAACGTTGTCATTCAAGGACTTTTTCCGGTTAAGAATGACAACTTTTCCGCCCTCTCTTTCGTCCTTGCGAACCAGAAGGAGAGTGCATCATGCACGCTACTATCCGTAAGCTATTCTGCTACTCCCTTGCCCTGGTCTTTCTGAACACCACCACGCTCCTCAAGGCACAGAGTACCGCTTCCACGGCTTCCTCACTCACACCTCCGCAAATCACCTCTGCCCATACCATCTTTCTCTCCAACGCTGGTGGCAGCACCTACTTCAACGCCTTCACCGGCGGACCCGACCGCGCCTACACCCAGCTTCTCGGCGCGCTCGAAAATTGGAACCGCTACCAGATCGTCCAATCCCCATCACAAGCAGACCTCATCTTCGAAATTCAAGGCATCGCTCCGGCCACGGCGTCGCCCGGCAACGACATCCCTGGAGGATGCAGTCCGCAACTTATCCTCCGTATCCGCGATCCGCAATCGAATGCCATTCTTTGGACCACCTCCGCGAACGTCCGAGCCAGCGGCTTGCAAAAATCGCGTGACAAAGGCTTCGACCAATCCATCGCTGTGCTCGTCGATCACGTCCGCCAGCTCACCGGCGAGCAGCTCAGTCCCACCGAGCAAGCTGCCGTCCGTTCCAACGCCAGCACATACTCAAAAGCAATGATCGGCCTGCTCGTAGCGGGGGCTGTGGGAGCCGTCATCATGGCTGTTGTCGGCATCCACCTCGTACACGAGCACCAGAACCAGACACTCACATCACCCACCCTGCCCACTTGCCCCACCGCACCCGCATGCCCCATCTAGCAACACCGCGGAAGCATCCAGACTCGGTACACAATTGGATGCTTCCGCGCAGGATTGATTTCCCGGTGTGGCGTCTTCTAAGCGCAGGTCTGTTTTAGAATGCCACTATGGCGTGTTGCGCCACGCTACAAATAGAGATTTAGCCACGCAACTACAGATCACTCTTATCCGCAGTCGAAGGCAATATGCTCCGAGGATAGGGGAGCATTCACCTGATGTTTGGCTACAACTTCGATGCCCCATCCGCTCAAGCCCACGGAGAAGTTCGTGAATCAGGAAGCAACCCGGTCCCCAAGATTTCACGAGCTTGACTCGATGCGCGGAATCGCAGCCATCATTGTTGTCTTTCATCACTATTGCCAAATGTTCTACCCGCAGATCATCAACGGAAATGGCCTCGCTGCGATCCTGCTCCATCCACTTGTGTCTGGCCGCGAATCCGTCATGCTGTTCTTCGTCCTGAGCGGATTTGTGCTCAGCCTGCCCTTTCTGCGGGGTGTCAACCAACCCTACCCACTGTTTTTGTCCCGCCGGGTCCTGCGGATCTACGGCCCCTACCTGGGAGCGCTCGCGCTTTCACTCGCCGGATGCGCAGTCTGGCACAACCAGTTCGGGACCACAGGCTGGGCCTCAGGCACCTGGTACCAGCAGGTCGATCTCCGCTCCGTCGTGCAGCACGTTCTGTTCATCGGCAGATACAACGACCAACAGTACAACACCGCCTTCTGGTCGCTGGTGCACGAAATGCGCATCTCGATCATCTTCCCCTTGCTCTTCTTGCTGGTAAACCGGACAAGGCGGTCCCTTGTCTTCCTGGTCATTATCCTCTGCGAGCTTGCCGGGAATATTCACCACTACCAGCAGGGCATGTACACCATCCAGTACGCGGGCATCTTCATGCTTGGTATCCTGCTCGCCAAACACCTCGACTCGATTCACCAATGGTTTTGCGCACGCAGCTTCATGCAGCGTGCTCTCTTCGCTCTCTTTGTGCTCGCCTTGTATCTGGGCGGAAGCCACGCAAGCGCCAACATGGGCAGTATCGTGATCTCCCTTGGCGCCGCGGGGCTAATGATCTTTGCACTGAATTCCACGGTGGTCCGCAATGCACTGCTGCACAGGACCCCGTCCTTTCTAGGTAAGATTTCCTACAGCCTCTACCTGGTACACGGAACTGTTCTGTTTGCCATGACAGCTATGCTGAAGAACAGGATCAGTCATCTGTCCTTCTTTCTCATCTACGTTCCTCTATCTATCCTGCTCTCCTGGATATTCTTCAAGTTGGTCGAAGCGCCGTTCACAACGATGAGCCGCAACGTTGGCAAAAAGCGTGTGACCCTGATCCCGGTGGCCACCGCATCCACAGACTGATTACCTCTCTCAACTGAAGTAGCGGCGCAGCACATTCGGTCAACCGCACCCACCTACTCTGGCACCTCATCTGCGTCCCAACCTGTATCCTGCTCAAGGCCATGAAACGAGTCATCACCGCAGTCATCCTCATCACCGCAGTCCTTGCCCTCATCTTCTTCGGCAAGCTCTGGATGCTCACCCTCTTCGCCGCCATCATCGCCGAGCTGGCCGCCTACGAATACCTCCAGCTCGCAGCCATCGGCGCTGAGACCAACGGCGCCAAGCTCCGCATCCCGTTTTGGTGGATGGCCATCGCCACCGCGCTCGCCTTCATCGTCACGCTGCCCAACTTCCCCGTCGAAGATCAGCTCCCCGTCCTCAGCGCGCTCACACTCGTTCTCTTCCTGTGGAATGGCTTCCGCGCTCCACTCAATCAGGTCCTGCCCGACACCGCACAAGGACTCTTCGGCCTCATCTACATCGCCTATCCACTCACGCTCATCCCGCTGCTCTGGAGCAAGGAGAACGGTCCCACACTCGTCCTCTTCCTCATGCTCTGCGTCTGGGTCGGCGACACCGCCGCACTCTACGTTGGCCGCGCCTTCGGCAAGCGCAAACTCGCCCCGCGCCTTAGCCCCGGCAAAACCTGGGCCGGCTCCCTCGCTTCCATCGCCGGCAGCGTCCTCATCGCCTTCGCACTCGCCGAAGCCGCCAGCGCACTCAACGCCCACGGCAGCGTCGTACTGCACATCTCCGAGCCACTCTGGCAGACACTCGTTCTCGCCGCCATCCTCAATATCGCCGCCCAACTCGGCGACCTGCTCGAATCAGCCATCAAGCGCGGAGCAGGCGTCAAAGACTCCGGCACCATGCTTCCCGGCCACGGAGGCATCCTCGACCGCATCGACGCCCTCCTCGTCGCCGCCCCAGTCCTCTGGTTCGCCCTGCTTCTCAAGGACTACTTCGGCCTCGGCCGCTTCTAATTCCGCAGTTTAAGTTTCTGTCGCCATTCAAAGAGTGCGAATCCGAAACCCGCTCTATCCGGAACGCGTCCAACCCAGCATGAGCGCCCAAACCCGCCGCGCCTTCCTCAGCTCCGCCATCGCCACCGCAGCAGCCATCGCGCTCAAGCCCACCCTCAACGCCAGCCCTCAGCGCGACGAGTTCCACGGCCCACCCTGGCGCCAGCCGGTCGCGTCGTCGAAAACCATCACCGTCGCCAACGCGACCATCCACATCGACCTCGCCCCCGGGACGTTCAACCTTCCCGAAGACGCCATCATCCGCTGGATCACCCGCGCAGCCCAGGCCGTCACCACCTACTACGGACGCTTCCCCGTTCCCTCCGCCCGCATCTACGTCCAGTCCACCCCCGGCAGCGGAGTCTTCGGCGGCACCACCTGGGGCAACGTCGGAGGCTCGCCCGCCTTCACCCGCATTCACGTCGGGCAAAACACCACACAAGCCGACCTCGACACCGACTGGATGATGACCCACGAGATCGTCCACTACGCCCTGCCCTCGCTGCCCGACGAAAACCACTGGCTCGAAGAAGGCATCGCCGTCTACGTCGAGCCCATCGCCCGCGTCCAGTCCGGCCAGCTCGCCGAAGCCGGCGTCTGGCACGACATGATCGAGAACATGCCGAAAGGTCAGCCCCGCGACGGCGACCTCGGCCTCGACAACACCCACACCTGGGGCCGCACCTACTGGGGCGGAGCCGGTTTCTGCCTCCTCGCCGACGTCACCCTCCGCAAGCAAACGCAAAACCGCACCGGCCTCCAGCAAGCGCTGCGAGCCATCCTCACGGCAGGCGGAAACATCTCGCAAAACTGGGATATCCTCCCCACACTCCAGGCCGCCGACAAAGCCACCGGCACCCAGGTCCTCACCACGCTCTACCAATCCATGAGCACGAAGCCAGTCCCCATCGACTTCACCACGCTCTGGCAACAACTAGGAGTCACTCCCACCAGCAACACCGTCACCTACAACCCCAAAGCCCCCCTCGCCAAAGTCCGCCAGTCCATCTTCGCCACCGCCTCATAGCCAGAAGCGTCGCCAACTATTCCACTGTCATCCTGAGCGCAGCGAAGGACCCCGGCGAACCCCAAACCCCACCCATACTGTCCAAATCCATTTCAGCCACAACATCCTGTCAACCCCCATAAAATCGCAACCAATTCAAAACAAACAAGTTATTCCCCGAAACCCTTGGCGCGAAGTTATCACCGGTCTGCTATAATTAAAAAAGAGAACAAAAGCCCCGGCCAATTCCGGGGCTTTTCTCTTGAGCAACCATAACCAATTTATATTCAACCACTTACCATAACCCATTTCAATGGAAGACTTTACCAGGTACCCCCAACATAACCCAAGCAGAATGAGCAGTTTGGTACTCAAGTACCAGGGGGAGGGGTACCCGCAAAAAGCACCACGCACCACCCCTAGCCTCTGAGAAAATAACCATCGTGAAGAAGATCGCAATCCTCGGCTCCACCGGCTCCATCGGCAACAGCACCCTCTCCATCTGCGAGTCATTCCCCGACCGCTACAAGCCCATCGCGCTCGCCGCCGGACGCAACATCGAAGCCGCGCTGGCGCAGGCAATCCGCTGGCGCCCCAAGCTCATCTCGATGGCGACTGAAGAACTCGCCGACACCCTCCGCACGCGCCTCCGCGCCGGAGGCATCACCTGCGTCGAAGTCGTCCACGGCACCGAAGGCACAGTTCAGGTCGCCACGCTGCCAGAAGTAGATTTCGTCGTCTCCGCCATCGTAGGCGTCGCCGGACTCGAAGCCACCTACGCCGCTGTCTGCGCGGGCAAAACCATCGGCCTCGCCAACAAAGAGTGCCTCGTCGCCGCCGGCGAGCTCATCATCGCCGCGGCCCGCGAGCGCAACGTTGCCCTGCTCCCCATCGACTCCGAGCACAACGCCATCCACCAGTGCATGCGCGGAGGCACCGCCGCCGAAGTCAAACAAATCTGGCTCACCGCCTCCGGAGGCCCGTTCCGCTCGACGCCCCTCAAAGACTTCAGCAACATCACGCCGCAGCAGGCCCTCAAGCACCCCACCTGGGTCATGGGTCAGCGCATCACCATCGATTCAGCCACCATGATGAACAAGGGCTTCGAGGTCATCGAAGCCTGCCGTCTCTTCAACCTGCCTCCCGCGCAGGTGCAGGTCACAGTCCATCCTCAGTCCACCGTCCACTCGCTGGTCGAGTTCGTCGACGGCAGCATCCTCGCGCAGATCTCTGTCACCGACATGCGCCTACCCATCCTCTACGCCCTGGCCTACCCGGAGCGTGTCGCAGTCGCCGAAAAAGATCGCCTCACCTTCGACCTCAAGACCCTCAGCCAACTGGACTTCTCGCAACCCGACTTCAACCGCTTCCCTTGCCTTCGCCTGGCCTACGAAGCAGCCGAAGCTGGAGGCAAAGCTCCCATCGCTCTCAATGCCGCCGACGAGATCGCCGTCGCCGCGTTCCTCGAAGGTCGTATCGCATTCATGGACATCCCACGTACAATAGAGCAAGTGCTCCAGGTAACTACCGGCCCCCGGCCCGCGTCTATCGTTGAGGTGCTCGAAGCTGATCTTGCCGCGCGTCAAGCAGCGCGCGAAGTGATTGCCACGCAGTTTGCCCCAGTCTCGCATTAGCGCGCCCAGCACCTACACACACGAGGTCTTCACTCCTATATGTCCACCGTCATCCAGCTAGCCATCGTCCTTGGGATCATGGTTCTGGTCCACGAATTCGGCCACTTCGTCGTGGCCAAACTCTGCGGCATCCGCGTCGAAGTCTTCTCCATCGGCTTCGGCAAGCGCCTCATCGGCTTCAAGCGCGGCGACACCGAGTACCAGATCGCCGTCGTCCCCCTCGGCGGCTACGTCAAAATGGCCGGAGAGATGGGGGGCGACGGCACCATGGCGCTCCCCGATAAGACCGAGACCGACGCGGACGATCGCGGCAACTTCAACACACACCCGCGCTGGCAACGCATGCTGGTCGCCTTTGCCGGCCCTATCGCCAACTTCCTGCTCGCCTTCGCTCTGATGATCGGCGTCTCCATGCTTCACAACGAGGTGCAGCAGTACCTGAGCGCACCCGCCCAGACCGACTACGTTCCCACCAACACGCAGGTCGCGCGCACCGGCATCGAGAGTGGCGACACCATCGTCCGCTACGACACCGTCAACAACCCCACCTGGGACCAGGTTGCCGTCCGCTCCATGCTCAACCTGAACCAGAGCATCGACTTCTCCTACGTCCACGACGGCAAACGGGTGAATACAAAGCTCTTCGTCGAAGACAAGAATGGCCCGGACAACTTCTCCCTCGATGAGCTTGGCCTGATCCCCATCATGCAGACCACGCCTGTCGAGGTTGACTCGCTCGAACCCAACATGCCGGCAATTCACGCCGGCCTCAAGTCCGGCGACAAGATCACCGCCATCGACGGCCTGCGCCTCCACTCGGTCCCGGCAATCCTCGCCTATCTCCAGGACCAGGCTGGCAAGCCAGCAACCCTGACCGTCCTGCGCACTGGACCGAACAAGACTGTCGAGACCGTCGACGTTAACATCACGCCGCAAATGGCCGATGCAGGAGATGGGACCAAAGAGTACCGTCTCGGTTTCAGCTATATTTCGCCGCCGGTCAAAGTCGAGCGGCTCCCTTTCGGCAAAGCAGTGGAAGCCTCGTGGAAGTTCAACAAGAAAGGCTCGCTCCTCATCGTCGAGGTCATCAAGCGCCTCTTCACCCGTCAGGTCTCGGTCAAGAGCCTCTCAAGCCCCATCGGCATCGGCCAGCAGATTCACCAGGCGGCCGAGATGCCCGGCTGGATGCCGCTCATCGGCCTGATGGCCTACATCTCGCTGAACCTCGGCATCTTCAATCTGTTGCCAATCCCGATCCTCGATGGCGGCATGATCATGTTCCTAGTCATTGAATCGATCATGCGCCGCGACGTCAACCAGCAGTTCAAGGAGCGTGTCTATCAGGTCGCCTTCGTCTGCCTGCTGGCCTTCTTCGCCTTCGTCATCTTCAACGACATCACCAAGCTCAGCTTCTTCACCAAAGTAAAGCCGTAAACAAAACCTGACCGCGGATTTCACGGATGAGCACGGATTGAGAACTACTTTATCCGTGCTCATCCGCGCAATCCGCGGTCGTGTTTTACGCCGTTGCGCGTAGCTCCGCAACAATCTCCGCCGCGGCCTTGCGCGCTTCATCTTCGCAATCCGGAGGAAAGCTGATCGCGCCCACACGCGCGTGACCGCCTCCACCATAGCGCTCGCAGATCACCGCAAGATTCACCAGCTTCTCCGCAGGCACCTTAGTCCACGGATTCGTGCCCACCGCAACCTTCGTCCTGAACGAAGACTTGCTCAGCCCTACGTTGTACACCGCATCCGGAAACAGATAGTACGGAATGAACTTGTTGTAGCCCTCGGTCGGCTGGTCCGTGATATCGAACGTAATCACGCCGCGATCCATCACCGCGCGCTGACGAATCAGGTCAAGCGCAGCCCAATGCCGCTCCATCAGCGGTCCCAGCAACTCCTGCACGAACGGCTGGTCGAGAACATCCTGCAAGCTCATCTCCGTCAGCAGCGGGATCAGCTTCGGCACCAGAGAATGGTCCTGCGCGCTCTCGATCACCATCGTCAGCTTCATCGCCGGAGCAGCCATCTCGACAGCAGCTTCGGCGCTCTCATACTTCGCACCGTCCACAATGTTCGCCCACTTCACCAGATCGGCCAGCGGCTTCACATCGAAGCCGAACTTCGCCGCCCCAACATCAGCAATCAGCCCGGTGCACGAGACATACTTCGGATCGAAAAACTTCCGCATCGCCGTCGAGCCATCCGCCTGCCCGCGCCGAAAGTCAGCCTCATCGGCAGGCGTCAAAAACGCGCTCTGGTGATGATCGAACCACCACGTCACCTTCGGCGAAGTCGAGTACTTGAAGTCAACAACCGCGTTCTCACCCTCGATAAACGCGTTCTCGTCAAACAACGCTCCCGCGCGATGCACGAGCCCATAAAAAGAGAACCTGTCCGCAGTCTTCACGCACTCCCGGTGAAACCGCGCAAACACCGAAGCCGAACACGCCCCATCGAAACACTTATCGTGATAAAAAACTCTGCACTCCAACGCCTGAGTCCTCGCTTTAGGAAAACACCAATGTAGATTGCCGCGAATCTCTAAGCATATTCGCCTGTTCATTCCTGTCAAGCAGCGACCCTCGATAGAAGATCATTCAGGGCTCAAAGCCGCCTGATAGCGCGCCTCCGACAGGTCGAGTTCGCGTTCCAGCTTGCGCAGCGTATCGTCGCCAATCCGTCCCTGGTCGCGCAACCCGATCAGCGTCCTGCGATACTCCATCGCTGCTTCGATCGACAACCGCCTCGCCTCTTGCTCTTCGTACCGGCGTGCTGTTCCCACAGTAAAACAGCCCACCCCACTCGTTCGTCAATCCGCGCAATGTCACAATGAAGACATGCCTACGCGAGAGAACCGTCTGCACCTGCTGCTGCTTCCTCTCGCTGCGTTTATCGTCGTCGTGCCGCTCATCGTCAACGGCTGCTCTTGCGGACACGACTTCGACTTCCACATCGTGAGCTGGCTCGAAGCCGCCCGCCAGTTTGCGCACGGCAACATGCATCCCCACTGGGCATTCACACCCGCATACAACGCAGGCGAGCCGCGCTTCGTCTTCTATCCTCCAATCTCGTGGACCATCGGAGCCCTGCTTGGCTTCGTCATGCCGTGGACGTGGACGCCGATCGTCTACACCTGGATCGCGCTGAGCGGCGCAGGCCTCGCTCTTTACTACTCCGCACGCGACTTCGCCTCCCATAACGCAGCACTGCTCGCCGCAGCGTTCTACATCGTCAACCCATACACGCTCTTCACCACATACGAGCGCACTGCCTACGCTGAACTCCTCGCAGCTGCGTGGATTCCGCTGCTTCTGCACGCCATCCTGCGCGAACGCATCACCATCCCTCGCATCGCCATCCCGGTCGCGCTGCTATGGCTTACCAACGCGCCAGCCGCGGTGATGGGCTGCTACGCGTTCGCATTGCTTGCGGTCACCCGCATCGCCATAAATCGGGCCGCTCCATTCATCCCGCAGCCATATCTCGACACAGGTGGGATCTCATCGCGTCAAGAAATATTCAACATTGCCGCCGGAGCCTCTCTCGGGCTGGGACTGGCAGCGTTCTTTATCGTTCCCGCAGCGTGGGAGCGACGATACGTCCAGATCAAGATGGCCGTAATCGATAACATGAGGGTCGAAAACAACTTCCTCTTTGGGCACACAGCAGACTCCGATCACGACCAGGTTTTATTCACCGCTTCGGTTGTCGCTCTTATCCTCATCGTCATCACCGCCGTTGCCCTTCTTATCGCCAGCAAGACAGCAAAATCCAGCATCCATCAGAATTCCTCATATTCCGTCTCTAGAGGAGTCATCGTCCCGCTCGCAATCCTCTCCGCTGTCATCGTCCTGCTGCTGACGCCCATCAGCACACCCATCTGGAACCACACGCCCGAGATGCGCTTCCTGCAATTCCCATGGCGTCTCCTTGCAATCCTTGCGACAGCCATGACCATCGCTATCGCCATCGCTTTATCTTCGCGCAGAATCAAGGCAGCTCCTGCCATCGCCCTCGTGCTCGCAACCGCGCTCAGCGCAGCCAACTACGCCGTCTTCCATCAATCCTGCGACGAAGAAGACACCGTCCAGGCGCGGCTTGCGCTCTTTCACTCCAATCGCGGTACTGACCCAACCGACGAATACACACCGATCACTGCCGACAACGACCCCCTCGCCGACTCCAACCCAGGCTGGTGGCTCACCAACGACCCCTCCATTGATGCACCTGCTAACTCCACACCCGGGCGAGCGCCCATGCACCTCGCGCTCAGCCTGCCAACCGCGCAGACGCTCATCCTGAACCTGCGCAACTATCCCGCATGGCACATCACAAACAATGGCAAGCCAGTCACGGAACGCGACGAGCGCGAGGACGGCCTTATCGCCATTCCGGTTCCGGCCGGCAACTCAATCATCGCCATCACCTACACACACTCCCTCGATCAGTCCATCGGCGATACCCTCACCGTGCTCAGCGTTCTCCTGCTTCTGCTCTCTCTCAGGAGACGAAAGATAGCTCCGATCTAAGCCCGGAAACTAGAGACTGCAAGCGGTACTCATTTATCATCAAGACCTGAATGCAACTCAACGTACAAGACCTGCTTCGCTCCGGCGCCGAGATCACCGATCAGGCCCTCGAACGCCTTCTGCCTTCGCCCGACACGCTCCCCCACTCCATCCATCGCGCCATGCGCCACAGCACCTTCGCTGGAGGCAAGCGCCTTCGCCCCATCCTTGCGATGGAGGCAGCCCGCATGACCGCTGGCACCGGAGAGATTCCCGCCGGAGCAGCCGACCTCGGCGCAGCCATCGAGATGCTGCACACCTACTCGCTCATCCACGATGACCTGCCCGCGCTCGACAACGACGACCTACGCCGCGGCAAGCCCACCTGCCACGTCGCCTTCGGCGAAGCCATCGCCATCCTCGCGGGCGACGCGCTCCAGACGCTCGCCTTCCAGACCATCGCCTCGCTTCCCACCCCGCCCGCCACAACGGTCGCCATTCTGCGCGAAATCTCACTCGCAGTCGGCACAGGCGTCGGCCCCAACAGCCCGCTACCCCCAGGAATGATCGGTGGACAGGTAGTCGATATCGAATCCGAAGGCAAGCAGCCCACCGCCGAGCTAGTGGAATCCATCCACCGCGCCAAAACCGGCGCTCTCATCACAACCAGCATCGTCTCAGGCGGGCTCTATGGCATAGCCTCTCACTCAGCCTCAGAAAACACCATCGAGCGCCTACGCACCTTTGGCGAAAAGGCCGGCCTCGCCTTCCAGATCGTCGACGACGTGCTCGACATGACCCAAAGCTCCGAGGAACTCGGCAAGACCGCCGGCAAGGACACCGCCAGCGTCAAAGCCACCTGGCCAGCCATCTATGGCATCGATCAATCCCGCAAAGACGCAGCCGAGCTCATCGCCGACGCCTTTGCCGCTCTCGAACCCTTCGGCCAGCAAGCAGATGCGCTCAAGGCCCTCGCCAACTACCTCGTCGAACGCAAGCACTAGGACTTGACAAAACCCACCTCGGGAACGCCCCCTCTTTTGCCGCCAGGGGCCAAAGTGCCCCATACCTAAGCCATCTCTTTGGAATACTTTAGTACTTAAGTACGGGGAGGGGGTACCCACCCGTATCATGAAGAAAGATGCTCACCGAAGCCGACATCCTGACCGCTTTACGCGACTGCTACGACCCGTCACTCCCCTGCAATATCGTGGACCTCGGCCTCGTCCAGAAGGTCACCATCACACTCGATAAAGACGCTCCCGGCACAGGAATTCCCGGAGTCCCCCAAAAGCACCGCATCCAGATCGCCCTCATCCTCACCAATCCCACAGAAGAAACCACTGCACAGCTCATCGCCCAGATCGAAAATCGTCTCGCGGGTCTCGAACAAGTAAGCCATGCATCCGTAACTGTGCTCGATCTTCCCCTGTGGACACCTGCGAGCATCACATCCGCAGGCCGTCGCATCCTCGGGCTCGATGGCAACCCCAGTCTCGTCCAGATTCGCTAACTATGCCACCGCGCAAACGCCCTCACGACCTGCTCAAAGCGACAGCTTTTCCGATCCACCCCTTCGACCAGATCCACGGCGTCGACACCAGCGGACTTGTCCCTTCCGGTCATCTCGCCACTGGTCACCCGAATGACGAACACATCACCGCGTACTATGGAGTCGCGCCCAGCATCCTACGCACACTCATCCAGAACTGGCGCGAAACTGTACCACCTCACCCTATTCACAGCTACACCTTCCTCGACATCGGATGCGGCAAGGGTCGCGCAGTGCTCATCGCCAGCGAGTTTGGTTTCCGCAAGGTGATCGGAGTCGATCTGAATCCACAGATGATTGCCATCGCGCAACTCAATACGCGTCACTGGGAGCAGGCTCACACCCACGACACAACTGCTCCGTCGCTAGCCCCTATTGAGATAGCCGAACAAGACGCGCTGGACTATACCTTCCCGCGTACTCCGACCCTCCTGTTCCTCTTTCACCCATTTGAAGCACCTGTGCTGAAGTCGCTCATTCGTCGCATTGAGACACAATTTGCCAAACGTCCTGGCACACTCGATCTCGTCTACGTCAACGCCGAATGCGCTCACCTGCTCGACAACCACCCTGCATTTGCACGGCTCTTTCGTGGCCATGTGGCTATGTCTCCCGAGGATCATGCCGCAGACCTCGAGGCCATCGCACAGCAAAAAGAGTATGGCTCAACCGGCGACGAAGAGTGCGCCATCTATCGTTACACGGGACGCGCATCAAAACCCCATTAGTCGCGCTGTCGACTCCAAAGCTCACTTCACACGCACATGAAACATCCGCTCGTCACCGCCAGCGTGCTCGATCTCAATCTCCCCGTCAGCGCGCTCCATTACACTGGAGAACTTCTCTCCCCATTCGACGAGTACAAGAGCGTCCGGCGTCTCCGCCATCTCATCGAGCCCCAAAGTCAGCAACTCGCGCTCCGTCTCCAGACGATAAAGGTCAAGATGATACAGTCGCGTCTTCGCGCCTACATATTCATGCACCAGCGTGAAGGTCGGACTCGTTACGTCTTCAGCTTGCGCCGCACCAAGAGAGGCAGCAATCCCCTTCACCAGTGTGGTCTTCCCTGCTCCCAGTTCACCGCGCAGCACAATCAGCTTCGGCGCAGGCGCAAGCATCTCAGCGACGCGTTCACCCATTGCCAAAGTACCAGATTCACTCCGTGTCTTAAAATGCTTTATCTTGCGAAAATCGCTCAAACTGCCTCCACCCAAATGATATTGCTTTGCGGGAACAACATTTAGTTATTGCCGCGCAATCCGCATATCCAGGTCAAACCATCAGCATCGACGCTTCTGTAGCGAAAAGCATCTGAGAGATATTTAACCGTATCTGTAGCAAGCACCGTGTGCTCATCCATCGCGTGTGCAGCGAAATCACCAGCCAATCCGTGCAGATAGACGGCTGATTCCACGGCCTGCGCAGGGTCATCAGGATACTGCGCCAGCATTGCCGCAACGATCCCAGTCAAAATGTCTCCGCTTCCGCCCTTTGCCATCGCAGGATTACCCGAGGTGTTTACAGCCACGCGACCATCGGGATGCGCAACCAGGGTCCTCCAGCCCTTCAACACAAGCGTCAATTGATGCTTCGTGGCAAAGCTTCGCGCAAGCCTCAACCTGTCCGCCTCTACCTCCTGCACGGTCATGCCAACTAGTCGCGCCATCTCACCTGGGTGTGGCGTCAGCACCAATGTTCGACGGGAGCCATCCAGCAGATTCGTTTTACCAGCAAGAGCATTCAGTGCATCGGCATCAACAACTATTGGCTGTGAGGTTTTCTCAATCATCTGCCGCGCAAACGCAGGCGCATCACCTTCTGTCGAAAGCCCTGGTCCAAGCGCCACCACAGTAATCCTCTTGAGGAGCGTATCAAGCTTTCCTCCATAAAGCTGTTTGAACGAGACTGCACCAAGTGCGCCTTCTGCCAGCGGCACGGTCATCAACTCGGGAGCAATGTGTGCAACAGTATCAAGTACCCCCGTCGGGACAGCGGCAGTCACCAACCCTGCGCCAGTACGAAGCGCAGCCAACGAAGCCATCGCTGGCGCACCTGCTTTGCCATAGCTTCCACCCACTACAAGCACATGGCCAAATCTACCCTTGTTTGCGTCCACGGGTCGCGGCGTTTCTGCCAGGCTCTTCGACGCCCCAGTCCAGGTCAAACGTGTTGACGACTCCACAGCCGTGGCTGGCGAGCCTATTTCAACAACGGCAACTGGGCCAGATGCATCGTATGTCAGGTGCCCAAAAACGTGCGCCAGTTTGGGGGCAGTAAAAGTCACGACAGCATCTGCGCGAAATGCTCCTTCATTGTGGAGCGCCATCGAATCAGCGTCCCATCCAGAGGGCAGGTCAACGGCTACTACTGGAGACGCCGTCTTTTCGAGTAGCGTGCGTAACGCAACCGCAAGGCCACGCAGCGGGGGTTTGAAACCCGTTCCCACGACCGCATCGATTACAAGCTCCGCGCCATCCAGAATACCTGTCAGGCCCGCTTCGTCCATCACCTCGACCAATGCAGTAGAGCCTCTACCCACGTCTGCAATGCCTGCGCCGACATGAGAGCTCCATGCCGCCCCGCCCACAGCTTCAAGCAGGCTAAGTGCTTCCGCGGCTTCCCCTTTTACCTCGTGCGCACGTCCCAGCAAGGCAACTCGCACGGTCTTTCCAGCACGCGCAAGTTCCCGTGCAGCAATGAAACCGTCTCCCCCATTGTTACCTTTGCCACAAAGGACAACGACGCGACGCGCCCAAGGATATTGACGCAAACAAAACTTCGCTACAGCAGTGCCGGCCCTTTCCATCAACGAGCCAAGCGACACACCAAATTCCGAGGCTGTACGCCTGTCCGTCGCAGCCATCTCAGCAGACGTCAGAATCTTCATCGATACCTTCTATGCCGTCCCACCCGGACCGACGCTAAAACAAAACAATACACCAAGTGCGGATGCGCAACATACATTCGCGGGCAGATTCAGAATTTTGATTGATTGTGTGAAACCAGTTCTGCAACTATTTGGTCGAATTACTCAGATGCTCCAATTGAGCCGGTTTCAACGGATGGCTCTGGCTTGGTGCCAAAATAGCTCTTGTCCCAGAGTGCCTGGTAGAACTCTCCTGTCAGAGAGGCGGCTTTGGGCCCGAACGTAGGCCGTCCTCCTTCGAGGAAGAAGACCGTCACAATTGGTCCACGTGGCGTGTCAGCATATGACCCGAACCACCCGAAACGCGTCCCGTCGTCCGAACAGGTACCAGTCTTCCCCATCACAGGAAACTCACTGAAGTTAGCCTTCAGTGAACGCGCCGTGCCATATTGCACTGCACCAGCCATGCCATCCTCGATCTCCGGGATCAGCGGCGCAATGTTCAGCTTGCGCTTCACCATCGGAGTAAAGGAAGCGATGTCTTCCGGCGTTTCAGGATGCTGCAAATAATAGAGCGTACCGCCATTAGCGATCGCGGAGATCAGCGCACCCAATTGCAATGGCGTCATCGACACGCTCTGACCGAATGAGCACATCTTACCTACGCCACCTTCTGATGCCGGCAACACCTGGTCGGGATACGTGCCCAGATGCTCCCCAGGAATGTGATATCCAGCCAATTCGCCAAGGCCAAATTCATTCGCGTAATGCTTCACGCGATCGAAGCCAAGCTCACGTCCCAGCGTCTCGAAATAAAGATTGTTCGAGTGCGCGAGTGCCTCTGTCATCGTCATGCTGAAGCGTCGCCCCAGCTTCACCGGAGTGTCGCGTGTAACGATCCCCTCTTCTAGCGCCGCCAACGCAACGGAGAGCTTAATCGTAGAACAAGGTTCGGCGCCACGGCTGAGGGCAAGCTTCTGATTCACCATTGCGAGAATGCGACCGTTCGTCGGATCAATCGCGACTACGGTGCCGTTCATGTTGCCTAGAGCCTGAATAGCAGCTTGACGAACAACTGGATCTTCACCTGCAGTCACATCGCCCTGAATCAGGTTGCTTGCGTCAATAAAAGAACTGGCCGTAAAGATTTCACGGTAGCGATAACGCCGATGATAGTGACTGTAGGTATAACGCGCACGCACGAGATGCGCCCCGTGTCTGGTCCGTACTGAGGACACGCGACGGGTTGTTCTCGTGGTGACGTGGTGCGTAGTGCTTATCTTGTGCGAGTGTGTAGCAGCGCTTGTATGTCTGCGTACTGAAATATGTGCGGTTGTAGCGGCATGGTGCTTCTTTGCCGTTGTCGTTGCGCCCGCATCCACTCCAGCACCCAAAACAAGGCCGAAGAGGATTGCGCCTGCCAGCTTCATCATCTTTAACATCGGCAATTCCTCTTTACTACTTACTGAGACAGCAATCAACCTGCCATTCGCCCGAAAAAGCTCCAGCGAAACAATATTTATTCAACTACACTCCACTCCATGCCGCTGTGCCTCTTTGGTGCTATCCGGCGTAAACCACTTTCATCACATCAATTTCCACGCCGCAAAAATGCCGGAATATCCAACTCATCGGGTTCTTCACGCACCACCTCTGCAGCCGCCGACCCATTGTGCGAAGCTACACGAACCGCAGCCTCGTCAACAGGAGTAGACACTGTTGCGCCCCATGTCTCCGCCGATTGGACGCGGACAGATGTACCCTGGTGAGCCCGCTCCTCCATTCGTGGCGTATCTTCCTCTTCGAGATCGAACTCCGGAAGCTGCTTGTTGTCGCGAAAAAAATCATCGTCGAAGACAGAGGCCGGAACGGGAACAAGCTCGGGTTGAATACTCGTCTCGGGTAAATGTGCTGGAACCGTTTGAGATTCGGCTTCGCTGGCAAACCTGGGCGACGATGCTCTCTGATTCGTGACTCGCGGCTGTACAGGCACCTCGAAGCGCACTGTCGGCAAAGTGGCCTCAGCAAGCATTCTCTCGCGCCGCTGTGGCATCTCTTGTTGCTTGAAGCCGGTCGCAATTACAGTGATCTTCACCTCGTCGCCCATCGACTCATCCTGAACCGCGCCGAAGATGATGTTGGCATCTTCATGGGCTGCGTTCTGAATGATCGTCGAAGCTTCATTTACTTCGCTTAGCTTCAATGAGCTTGACCCTGTAATGTTGATCAGAATTCCGCGCGCTCCATCAATCGCGCCAGCTTCCAGCAAAGGCGATGCCATTGCTGCCATTGCTGCCTGCACAGCACGGTCTTTGCCGGAGCGCACAGACGTACCCATCACCGCATAGCCCATGCCCGCCATCGTCGTCTTCACGTCGGCAAAGTCGCGGTTGATGACGCCAGGAATCGTAATGATGTCCGAAATTCCCTGCACGCCCTGTCGCAGCACATCGTCCGCAATTCGGAAGCTCTCGAAGAACCCAGCATCTTTCGCAACAGCCAGCAGCTTTTCGTTAGGAATCACAATCACCGTATCAACGGAGTCTAGTAACTCCTGCAAGCCGCGCTCGGCCTGCATCATTCGGCGCTTACCTTCAAACGCAAATGGACGCGTTACTACGGCTACGGTCAGAGCACCCATCTCGCTAGCGAGCGAAGCGATCACCGGAGCTGCACCTGTTCCCGTTCCACCGCCAAGGCCCGCTGTCACAAATACCATGTCCGCGCCTTCAAGAGCCTCAATAATCTTGTCCGAATCTTCAAGCGCGGCCCGCCGCCCTACGTCTGGGTTCGCTCCGGCGCCAAGACCGCTGGTCAGCTTCACCCCAAGCTGTAATTTCACCGGAGCGTTTGACACTTGAAGCGCCTGTACGTCGGTGTTGGCTGCAATAAATTCCACGCCGACTACGTTGGCTGCAATCATGCGGTTCACAGCGTTGTTTCCGCCACCGCCAACGCCAATGACCTTGATCTTCGCCCCTTGGGGAACCTCATCGTGATAGTGGATGCGAATGGCGTCGTCGGGCAGATTAGGCATGTATTCAATACTCCTTATTGGATTTAATTCTCCCATCCTCTACCCAAAGTAATGCCCCTGTTTTTCCACCATCCGAACCACAGATGGTTCAGTACTCCCAGAGATTCAATACCTTCCCATTTGTCTAAAGTGCCAATGCATAATTCCTTGCACGTATCTCTCCAAAAAATTAAGCTTTTCCGCGCTATGTTTGTGCTAAAAAGACAGTTACCAATTTGGGCTCTGCCTCCGACAGTCGAGTTCTTTTGCAAGCAGAGCCTCCAGTTATCAAAGTTCAGGTGTCCCGCAACGTGTGAGGCCCCAAATGAAAGTCCCTTCCACTCAGCTTCTTCTTTCCCTTGGCATACTCTTCCTCGCTTCACTTCCTTGCTTCGCACAATGCCCGTCTTCACCAACGATCAGTCAAATACAAGGCAACAAACTTACCACGGCTGCGGTTATTTCGCCCTGTGCCGGGCAGACCGTAACAACCTCGGGCATTGTCACCGCCATCACTCCCACCGGCTTCTTTATCCAAACGCCCGATCCGAGCCCACACCCAACTGAAGGCATCTACATCAACATCGGCGTGGCGGCGACGGCTCCAGTTGTCATCGGCAACAACCTTCAGGTCACAGGCGTCGTCTCCACCGTTCCCCTGACAACACAAAGCCACATCCCCGGAACGGAAATCACTGTTGATCCCACCTCGGGCATCAACCTCATCAGCGGAAATAATCCGCTACCCGCGCCCATCGTACTCACATCAGCCAATCTTTCCTCCACTGGCAGCATCTACCAGCTCACGCCTTATGAAGGAATGCGTGTCGCCTTCAGCTCGCTCACGGCCGTCTCTGGCACCGGTGGCACGCTCGATGAGGCCTCCGAGACCTACACCTCCAACGGCCAGTTCTACGCCGTCCTCACCACATCTGGCTCCACTGTCCGCCCGTTCCGCGGGCCCGGTATCGACGTACGCGATTCCCCCGTCCCCGGCGCCCCATCCGGAGTCGCTCAATTCGACGACAATCCCCAGCGCATCCTCGTCGACTCCGGCACACCAGTAGGAGGCACTCCCATCGATCTGGCATCCGGAACGAACCTTAATGGCCCCTCTGGCGTACTCGACTTCACTAGCAGTTATGACAACACCTACACACCCGCGCGGCTGCTCCTCGATCCCTCTTGGGGTAGAACGAACGTTGATCCATCCACGGCCTTGACCATCCAACCCGTGACAGCGGCAACATCAAGCCAGTTCACTGTTGCCTCCTTCAACATCGACCGCTTCTATAACACAAGCTCCTCCGACGACATCTACTATGTTCCGCCAAAAGTTGTCGCCAATAATGGGACCACCTCTACTGGTGCAACTTTCACCACCACCGCCGTCGACGTCAGCTCTGCAGCCTACACTCGCCGCGTACAGAAGACCGCGCTCGCTATTTGCAACATCCTCAAGACACCCGACATCATTGCGCTCGAAGGAATCGAAAACCAAAGCGTCGCCAACGACGTCGCTACGCAAGTCAACACTACCTGCTCCGTATCCTACGCCGCGTTCGGCACCGACAATATCAACACCTACACGCTCGACAACACCGGCATCTCCGTAGGCTTTCTCATCAAGAATTCCACCGTCGATGAGCTCAACTTCTTCCAGGGGGGAGGCTGTGCGGCCTACACCAACCCGCCGACTGGCTGCGAAACCTTCACGCCTACCACAGGCAGCGCCACGCCAATCACGAGCAACGACCGGCCATGGCTCATTCTCACTGCTGGCATCAAGCGCCCCAATGCCAAGGACTATCCTATCGTCGTCATCGTCAACGATCTCGCCGATATGACCGGAGAAAATAGCACAACGAGCACAGCAGTACGGCAAAAGAAAGAGCAGCAAGCCGAAGAGGTGTCCACATACATCCAGACCCTTCAGGCCAATGGCCAGCATGTCATCTCCGTCGGCAACTTCAATGCCTTCGAGTTCTCCGACGGCTACACCGACACACTCGCCACCTACACGAATAACAACGTCCTGCCATCCAATCAGGTTGTCGAGCCGGGCAAGTCAGGAATCACCACTCCTCCGCTCACCGACATGACCTTGCAGCTGCCTGACACCCCGCCGGACCCGCGATGGTCCTACGTCGATAACGGCAACGCCGAAGCTATCGAACACTTCGTCATCACTTCCGACCTCGTGTCAACTTCGCAATTCAGCTACGTGCATTTCAACGCGGATTTTCCTGCGGTTGATTTGAACGATGCGACCATAGCCACTCGTGTCTCCAGTCATGATGCGGCCATCGGTTACTTTGCTATTCCCGCGCCCGTACTGGGAGTCTTTCTCTCACCCAACACGGCCGCCTTCGGCAATGTCACCGTTGGCACATCGTCATCCGCTCAAGCATTTACCTTGACCAATATCGGCGAAGGCCCGGTAACCATCAACAGCATAGCCGCCAGCGGTGACTTCTCCGAGACCAACAACTGCCCAGTCGCTCCAACCACTCTCGCGCTCAACGCAAGCTGCACGATCAACGTTGTCTTCAAGCCAACAGTTGCTGGTCCGCGCACCGGCACGCTCTCTGCTCTAACGAATGCGGGCACATCCGCAGCAACAGCCTCACTCAGCGGCGTCGGAGCTGGGTTCACTCTCACCGACTCTCAAGGCAATACCAGCACGACAGTCACCACCGCGGCCGGATCAACCGGAACATCCACGCTGGTCTTCACTCCCTTTGGCAATTTCAGTGGGACCATCTCAACCACCTGCACCGCGCAAGGCACCGCGCCTACAGGAGTCACCTGCACCGCGCCTCAAAGCTTCGCTCTCTCAGGCACAGCAGCCGTCAATCAGAGTGTTTCTTTTTCCACTACATCGCGCATCCTCGCAAGTGGTCTCGCACTCGGATCCTCACGCTCACCCTGGTCTGCGGCGCTTGTCCTCGCATTGGCTGGCCTGCTGATGCTGCTCGCCGGACGCACTCGCCGCCTGGCCCGCATCAGCGGACTGCTCGTCCTTCTGCTAGCCATCTTCATCCCCGCAATCGGGTGCTCCGGTGGAGGCGGCCCTCACAACAATCCCAACGGCACCCCCGCCGGAAGCTACACCTACGCGGTTACAGCAACCAGCGGCAGCATCAGCGCAACCGAGACCGTAACACTCGTCGTACAGTAACCAGCTTGTTGTCTTAAGAAAGTGACTTGCATCCGCACGCACTCACTTCGCGCGCGGATGCGTCTCGTCGTACACGCGCTGCACCTGCCCCACGGTGAGCTGCGTGTAACGCTGTGTCGTCGAGAGCCGTTCGTGCCCCAGCATCTCCTGAATCGCCCTCAGGTCCGCGCCTTCCTCCAGCATGTGCGTGCCAAACGCATGGCGCAGCGTATGCGGATGCACATCTGCTGCAAGTCCGCGCGACAGCGCAATCGCCTTCACAATTCGCCCCACACTGCGCGTCGTCAACCTGCAATCGCCGCGCATCCGCAGGTTCGTCAGCAGCGGCCCTTCATGCACCAGCGCGCCTTTACCCGCAGCAATCAATTTCGCTTCCCGCAAAGGCAGGTAGACGCGGAGAGCAGCAGCAGCCTCATCGCCCAGAGGAACCAGCCGCTCCTTGCGCCCTTTGCCGCGCACCAGCACAGCATCGTCGCGCCACTTCACGCTGCTCATATCCAGCCCCACCAGCTCCGAGTTGCGAATCCCACACCCATACAACAGCTCGAAAATCACACGGTCCCGCTCCGGCCAAGCCGCCGCCTCCTCCGCATCTTTCTTCGCTGGTTTGTCCAGCGAATCGAGCACCCGGTTCACCTCTTCCACACTCGGCACCCTCGGCAGATGCTTCGGCAACTTCGGCGTACTCACCAGCAGCGCAGGATTCTGCTCGACCTTGCCTTCCTTCGCCAGCCACTTGAACCAGCTCCGGATCGCCGCCAACGCTCGCGCCGCACTCGCCTTCGTCAAACCGCGCTCATACAACACGCCGAGATAAGCGCGAATATGCAGATGCTCCACCGCGCAGATCTTCGCCCCATCACCCAGCGTCTCGCGCAAATGCTCGGCAAAGCTCCGCACCTCCCGCGCATAGGCCCGCACCGTATGCTCCGACGCCCCGCGCTCATTCGCAAGCATCGCCAGAAAGCCTTCCGCCAATTCGGCAACTTCGTTCTTCGCCGCGCTCATCCACCACCCTCAACCAACTAACAACCAGCAACCATCAACTTGCTTTCCGCTTCCCTCTCGGATGATGCATCCGATGCACCTGCTTCAGCCTGCCCAATGCCACATGCGTATACACCTGCGTAGTCGCAATATCGGCATGACCCAGCAAAGTCTGAACGCTGCGCAGGTCCGCACCATGCTCCACCATATGCGTCGCGCAGCTATGCCGCAGCTTGTGAGGACTGGCATGGCGGTTCGTCGAACGCACCATCTCCCAAACCCACTGCCGCGTCAGAGCCTTGCCGCGAACCGACAGGAACAAACTCCGCTGCACACCGCCACGCACCAACCCCGGACGCCCCAACTTCAAATACCGCTCCAGTGCATCCACAGCACTTCGCCCCAGCGGAACAATCCGCTCCTTATCGCCCTTGCCGCGAACCTGCGCCCGCCCCAGATCAAGATGCAGGTCCTCCACTCGCAGCGAACAAATCTCCGCCACGCGCAGCCCGCCCGCATACAGCAGCTCCAGAATCGCATGATCGCGCAACGCCAGGCCATCCGCATCCGCAGCACGAGCCGCAACACCGGTGCGCTCCAGCATCTCGGCAACCTCGCCCTCGGCAAGTGACTTCGGCAGCACCTTCCAACTTGCCGGAGTTTCTACATTCACCGTCGGATCGCGATCAATCCGCTTGTCCATCAGCAGCCAGCGATAAAACCCACGTAGACAGCTCAGCTTTCGCGCAATCGACCGCGACTCCACCCCATGCCCGCGCATCCCTTCCATGAACCCGCTCACATCAGCCTGTTCCGCGGTTATCAGCAACCCGCTGCGCCCTTCCAGATGTTCGGCAAACTGCTCCAGGTCACGTCCGTACGCCTCGCACGTCGCCGGACGCATGCCCTTCTCGACACGCAGGTACACCACAAACTCCCGCACCATCCGCGCGTTTCCCGTCACCTGGCCCTCGTCCCGCATAGCCCCAATTATCCGCGCCCGCGCCGACCAAATTGGAGCCCATCCCATCCGCAGTACCCACCTCGCCAGCACCAATCTAGCCACTTCCAATCCACAAACTCAGTCCAACACAGCTTAGTCATTCTGCGCTGATAAACTGAGAGACAGTATGTTTGAAAACCTCTCAGAAAAACTCCAGCGTTCCTTCAAAAACCTCCGCGGCGAAGGCACCATCTCCGACGAGAACATCTCCGAGGCCCTTCGCGAGATCCGCCTCGCCCTGCTCGAGTCCGACGTGAACCTCGCCGTCGTCGACGAGCTCATCGAGCACATCCGCACCCGCGCCGTCGGCTCACAGGTCGCCACCGCGCTCTCGCCCACCGAGCAGATCGTCAAAATCGTCCACGACGAGCTCGTCAACGTCCTCGGTCGCGACACCGCGCGCTTCAAGTTCTCCTCGCAGCCGCCCAGCGTCATCCTCATGGCCGGCCTGCAAGGCTCCGGCAAAACGACCACCACGGCCAAACTCGCGCAGTGGCTCAAAAAAGGCGGCCACCGCCCCATGCTCGTCTCGGTCGACGTCTATCGCCCCGCCGCCCGCGAACAGCTCAAAGTCGTCGCGCAGTCCATCTCCGCGCAGCTCTACGAAGGCCATCTCGACGTAAAGGGAGCAGGCACAGACGAAGTCCTCCGCCTTGCTCGCGAAGCGAAGCGCGAAGCCGCCAACTACGGCTGCGACATCCTCATCGTCGACACCGCCGGCCGCAACCACATCGACGCCGAGCTGATGGACGAGATGGCCGCGCTCAAAAAGCTGCTCAACCCATCCGAGATCCTCTTCGTCGCCGACGCCATGACTGGCCAGGACGCCGTCAACTCCGCCAAGGCCTTCAACGACCACCTCACCATCACCGGAGCCATCCTCACCAAGATGGACGGCGACGCCCGCGGCGGCGCTGCGCTCTCCATCCGCCACGTCACCGGCGCGCCCATCAAGTTCCTCGGCACCGGCGAAAAGCCCGACGCCTTCGAGGCCTTCCACCCCGACCGCATCGTCGGCCGCATCATGGGCCACGGTGACATCGCCACCCTGCTCGAGCGCGCCGAAGAGCGCCTCGACAAGGGCAAAGCCGAGCAGTTCGCCAAGAAGGCCCTCACCGGCGACGGCTTCACGCTCGAAGACTTCCGCGACCAGCTTCGTCAGATTAAAAAGATGGGCTCGATGAAGTCGATCCTCAAGATGCTCCCCTCGGTCGGCCCCTTCGCGGGCATGTCGAAGGCCGTCGAAAACGTAGACGAGGGCCAGTTCAACCGCGTGGAAAACATCATCAACTCGATGACCGCAAAAGAGCGCGCCGACCACGAGCTCATCAACGGCAGCCGCCGCAAACGCATCGCGGCAGGCAGCGGCACCACAGTCCAGGACGTAAACAACCTCCTCCGCCAATACGCCCAGATGCGCAAGATGTTCAAGACCATGGGCTCAGGCGGCGGCATCAAAGCCCAGCAAAGAATGCTAAGCCAGATGCAGGGACGGCAACGGTTCGGACGTTAGCTACGATGGAATACCGTTTCGATTTGGGTTATCAAACCACTGCTTCATTTCAGCAATAAACTCCCAGACGTCATCTGTACCAGGCTTCACGTACCCGGTAGCCTCTGGATCTTCACCCATCCTTTCGAAAATTTCTACTAGCCAATTAGTCCCTTTACCCGTCGCTCCTAGTTGGGAAAGCCATGACTCCAACTCGCCCCGGCGAAGCACAAATAATCCGTATTTGGCTAACATATCAAACAGATTGTTCGCGGCTTCTTTGTCCGACGCAGATAACACGTCGATGCCGCCATCTTTCTTCATATTTTTTCCGGTGGCATTAAACTTATCCAGAACAGCTTTCCGGCTCGTTGCCAGTGCCTGACAATCAATGTCGGGAATGAAACCGCCCTCTTTTAGAAACGAAGACCATTCCGATCCGCCGTCCTTGATAATGTCTACATCGACAATCGCCGCAGCAGGTATCCCAAGTTCACGCAGTGGGCGGATTATCGTCTTAACAGTTTGTTTATTTTGCGCGTTAAGAAAAAGGCAGTTTGGAATGCCACGCGAAGGACTAAAACGAAGCAATCTCTCATTAATTTCCTGATAGAAAGCCCGGTCTGTGTCGGATTCAGTCACAACAACGAATTCATAAGACAAAGCGTTAAGCACGCCTGTTGAGCGAAGAAGTGGATTCCGCATCAACCTAAAAACGTCCTTGTTATCTAAAACCCGAGCGGTCGCTACACCGGCCCTATAGGTTAAGCGAATGATATTTACAGGCACGCCTGATTGAATGCAGCCCATAACGAAATGGGAACTGTGTGTTGAAACAAAGAGGTTTTTGTTTGCCTTTGCAGTGAGACGTGACATCTCGTTACCGAGTTGAAACGCAAGAGGAGGGTGCAAGAACGCTTCAGGCTCATCGACAACTAAAACGAGTGGGTCTCCTGCAACAATCTCAGTGATTATTCCGGTAAATGCCTTTACGCCGTCACTAGTTATTTCAATGGGTGTAGCTTCTCTGTAATATTTCAGAGCTCCCTCATTCAGCCCCTGTTCTTCAACCTCGGATGTGGGTTCGCGTTCTGAAAAAACAAGCCTCAGATGTCCCCCATTAGATGGGTCTATAACCAAGTGCTGCGCAAACGCCTCATACAGTACGCGCCGTACCTCGCTGCGCTTGGCTGTATCTCTAAAAAGAACTTGGAAGCTAGAAGTTGGATGACCACTCCTCAGATCGCCCATTGCCTGCTGATTGACCAAGTTGATCCGGTTGGCGCCGCTCAAGATCAAGGTGGCGTGTTGTAGATACCATTGGCATCTTTGTAGAGAAATCGGACCTGTCAATGCTGCTATCAGTTGCTCCCTAGGAACTTGTACAGGTTGATAAGGGCGTCTACCGAAAAGGACAAAACCCGCCGGGAGCGTGCGACTATGTTCATTTTCAATTTTGTATTTCTCAATAAGTTCTTCTGCCTCGCCCCGTGAGAAAGGGGTTATACCGAGTGATTGGATGATCTTATTGTTCGGCGCGCTTTGGTGATTGCCAACACAATAGTTCTGAATTTCGCTTAAGACTACGCTCTTGCCAGAATTATTCGGCCCCACAAAAACTGTAATTGGGCTAAGTCTAATGACTTCGGGTGCGGAGGTCGCACTCTTACCGAACTTCAACAGAAGCTCTCCTACGCTTAACAAGCTGTACACCTCGCATGTAGTTGCGATAACTTTGTTATCGAAGAATCCTTACATTCATAAACCATCACATTCACGTTTATACAGCCGGGTGCCCCATGTCGCGCCAGCGGGTGGCCCATACACACGGTATCAAAATTCCCTGCACTAACCCAACAAGCTTAGGTTATGATTGAGCCGTGGGTTCGCTTATATTTCCTCCCGTCCGTTTCGTGGTCCATACGAACGACCATCTTCCCCGGCACGTTCATGGGAGTATGAGTGAGACAGAGGTCATCGTTGATCTGCTGGAAGACGGAAACGTAGCGCTGGCCAACCGAAGGGACGCTATACGGCCCGCGAATGCGAAGCGGTCGGACGTGAAGAAAATCCTACGCTCCGCCGCCGAGCACTTCGACGACCTGGTAGCCCTATGGGAGAAGACTCATGACAAAGCATAAGGTAGTGACGACAGATACCGAGATTGACCGAGCGATTCGCGCGGCGAAGCAGTTAACTGACGAGCCGCGCGTAGTACAGGTTGAGTACAGACCGGGACACGGCCTCGACCTGCTCATTCTGAAGATGAGCGATGGCAGGAGAGTGCTGATTCCCCGCGAAGACCTCGAAGGCCTACAGAATGCCCGCCGCGAAGAGATTGCAGAGATAGAAATCTCTCCGAACGGAACGGCGCTGCACTGGCCCCGTCTCGATCTCGACTACTACGTCCCGAACCTGCTGCGGCACATCTACGGCAGCAAACGCTGGATGTCGCATGTCGGGCGACGCGGCGGAAAAGCAAAGAGCGCCGCAAAAGCCGAAGCCGCCCGTGCCAACGGATTGAAGGGCGGCCGCCCGTCCACAAAGCATGTAGGAATGGTGGCCTAGCGGCACGATTGTGCATTTGCCAGCCAAAATCGCATGTCAAGCCACATTCATCCATAAGCCACACAAATAGAGCAACATCCACGTGGCGGTTTAGTTTTCTCCGCTCGCTATACTTAAATCAGAGGCAAATCTACTGCTGGCAAATGCTGCACCCACATATCTCGTACTTAAGCCAAATAGAATGAATACTTTGGTACTTAAGTACGGGGAGGGGGTACCCCGACATGCCAGGTGCCCATTCCCAATCCTCCTATCAGGATTTAATTCCGTCAGCCATCTCCAGAGCTACAATTGCGCACTCCCCGGGTACACAATTCAAGTCTCGTGAAAGTGAGAGAACAAATCATGCTCGGAAATCAGATAGGCGAAACGAAAGGAAAAAGGCTTGTACGACGGGTCATCTCCGTCACCCCACCAACCGCAGAAGTGTCCTTTGAAGACTCCGGCCATCTACTCGGCATCAACGTCACCGGCATGGGGACCTACACCTCCGTCGTCCGCCCCGATGGCTCCATCTTCGGCAACGGACAAGGCCTCAGTACAACAGCAGACGGCGAGTCCGTCATCTGGACCGGAAGCGGCCTCGGCAAATTCGGCCCCGGCGGCTCCGTCAGCTACCGCGGCATGCTCTTCTACCAGACAAACTCCGCAAAGTTAGCCGCTCTCAACAACGCCTGCGCAGCCTTCGAGTTCGAGACAGATCCCTCCGGCCAAACTACCGCCAAGCTCTGGGAATGGAAGTAGGCATAGCAACCCGGGTGGCCGTGTGCCCCACATCTCGCCTTTAAGATGTGGGGCATTCGCGAAGCGCGCACCACTTTGTCACGTACTCGTTCGGCATACGGGCAATCTCGATGCCCCGATGCAACTCAGCCTAACTCTGACGCAAACGGTGCAGCCACCATCCACCTTCGAGTGCTGACGTCATTGATGTCCCTGATTACACTCTGAAAACAAATCCGCTTCGTTTGGGTTCCTACGAGCTAGGATTCCGCGAGGGTATGTACGTGAACCCGTTCGACGTCAATATCATCCACTTCCTCAATCAGTTCGCCCAACAATCGCACTTCCGCGACTACTTCATCGACACCGTTTCCACCAATCGGCTTCTCACTACAGCATTCCTCTCCAGCATCCTCTGGTGGGCCTGGTTTCGCAACGACATCACTGGACAAAGTTCTGAGCAGGCAGGCGTGCTTTGCGAAGACAGAAAGATCATCACCACAGGTGTCATCCTTTGCATCCTGGCAATCTTTATGGCTCGTGCCCTCGCTGTCCTGCTTCCCTTTCGCGAACGCCCTCTGCGCAATCCAGCTCTGCACTTTCACCTGCCATTCGGACTCAATACCAACAATCTGTTCGGATGGAGCTCCTTCCCGAGCGATCATGCCACCTTCTTCTTCGCTCTTGGAATGACTATATTCTGCATCTCTCGAAAGCTCGGAATCGCCGTCTGGTGTTATTCCTTCTTTGTCGCATGTGTACCGCTCGTCTATCAGGGGATTCACTATCCAACCGGCATTCTCGCCGGGGCATTAATCGGCACTGCTATAGGAAGCCTGAATCTCAATAAGCGTGTAAGGGCATCTCTCAGCTCCGCACCACTGCGCTGGGTGGCACAGTCTCCGCGTACCTTTTATCCCTGCCTTTTCCTCATCACTTTCCTGTTCGGAGTCTTGTTCAATCCCGTTCGGCTCATCGCCACGGCCTCCCAGCACGCCATTCGAGATATTCTCCACCACCATTTCTAACGATTTATTCCCATGACTGCCCATCGCCGACTTCAGTCATAGTCGCCACTCATTCTGGCGTTTAAACTGGAGCTATTCGCATTGCCCGCAGGCTCTTGCCATGTCATCAAAACCGTATTCATCTCGAATAGTCCTTCCTTCGAACAAGCACGCCTCGAACCTGATTCGCAATTCGCGCATCAGACTCAAAACGACGCGGACTTTCGAGGAGGGACCAAATGCTACTGATCATTCTCATTATTCTGATTCTGATCTTCGGTTTTGGCGGCTATCGCATGGGGCCGGGGCTCGGCTATTACGGCGGCGGCAGCATCAGCCTTATTCTTCTCATCATCCTGATCCTGCTCCTACTACGGGTCTTCTAAACAGCAACCGCTTCATGACAGCTCCATCAGGATTCCATGCACATTACTGAAGAAGAGATTAGTACGCTTGTCGACCGCTTCTACGCCAAAGTCCGCCAGGACGAAGAGATCGGCCCCATCTTCAACGCCATCGTCGACGACTGGCCGCACCATCTCGCCAAGCTCAAGGACTTCTGGTCCAGTACGATGCTCGGCAGCGGTCGTTACAAAGGCCACCCGATGATGACCCACCTTCAGCTCCCTCTCGACCCGCCCCACTTCCATCGCTGGCTCACTCTCTTTGAAGAGACCGCCAGCGAGACACTGCGGCCCACCGCCGCCGCCGAAATCCTCGACAAAGCCCACCGCATCGCCCAGAACTTCCAGGCAGGCATCGCCTACCAACGCGCCGCTTCCACATCTGACTGATCAAAACTTACTTGCAGAAAACCTGTCTTGCTCATTACAGTGGCACGGTAAACGATTTCTATCCCGACAGGTTTCCAAATGCTCTTTACCCGCCGCCGTGCCCTCCAGTTGATGGCCTCCGGAGCATCTGCGCTCGCCCTCCGCCCATCCTTCGCACAACAAAGCGCCAGCCTCCCCATCGCCGCAGGCCCATTCAAGGGCACGCGCGAATCGCTGGCTGCCTACACTGTCCCCGCGTGGTTCGCTGAAGCCAAATTCGGCATCTGGTCACACTGGGGCCCGCAGTCCGCCGTTGAATACGGCGATTGGTACGCCCGCACCATGTACATCCAAGGCTCCAGCGAGTACTACTACCACGTCGAAACCTACGGCCATCCCTCCAAAGTCGGCTACAAAGACCTCATCCCCCAATTCAAAGCCGCGCGCTGGGATCCTGACCATCTCATGGACCTCTACGTCAAGGCTGGCGCAAAGTACTTCTTCTCTATGGGTGTCCACCACGACAACTTCGACATGTGGAACTCCAAATATCAACCACGCTGGAACGCCGTCGCCACCGGCCCCCAACGCGACATCGTCGGCGAGTGGAAGACCGCCGCCCGCAAACGCGGCCTGCGCTTCGGCGTCAGCGAGCACCTCTCCAACTCCTTCGACTGGTTCGCCCCCGCGCACACCAGCGACTCCACCGGCCCGCTCGCCGGCGTCCCCTACGACGGCACACTCTCCGACTACGCCGACCTCTACCACGACTACTCCGGCATGCCTGCCAACTTCGCCAAAACCGCAGAAGCCATGGGCCGCGTCGCACCCACCTGGTGGAAGCTCCAGTACTTTAACCGCGTCAAAGACCTCATCGACCAGCACCAGCCCGACATCCTCTACACAGACGGAGGCATTCCCTTCGATGAGTACGGCTTCTCGCTCGTCGCCAATCTCTACAACGTCAGCGCCGCCCGCCACAATGGCGCGGTCGAAGCCGTCTACACCAGCAAGACGCGCACCGACTGCGAAACCGGCACCTGCGCACTCGACCGCGAGCGTGGCGTCCTCGACGACATCTCACCCACGCCCTGGCAGACCGACACCTGCATTGGGGGCTGGCACTACAAACGTGGCATCAAATACAAGTCCGCGAAAAAAGTCATCGACCTGCTGGTCGATATCGTCAGCAAAAACGGCAATCTGCTCCTCAACTTCCCCCTGCCCAACTCCGGCGAACTCGATTACGAAGAGATGGTCACGCTCAATGGCATCACCGCATGGATGCAGACCAACAGCGAAGGCATCTACGCCACACGCCCGTGGAAAGCCTACGGCGAAGGCCCCGCAATGAAGGTCGTCATTCCATCCAACGGTAAAGAGTTCGATCCCAACGAAGGCAGGAAGCCAGACCTCGGTCCAACGGACATCCGCTTCACCACCAAACCCGGGATCCTCTTCGCATTCGTTCAAGGCTGGCCCGGCGCAGAAGCCGTCATCACATCGCTCGGCACAACCAGCGCACAGAACCCACCCAAAATCACAAGCGCCACCATGCTAGGCCACGATGCGCAACTGAAGTTCACGCAAAGCAGCGACGCACTCCGCGTCAAACTCCCCGGCAACCGTCCAAGCACAGCCGACATCGGTATCGCACTCAAGCTCACCACCGCCTGAGTCCCCATCGTGGACACAAAAGAAAAGCCCCGGACAACCCCGGGGCTTTCCTTTCAAACCAGGCTCGACGAAATTACTGATTCACACCGCTGGCCAAAAATCCACCATCCACCACCAAAATCTCCCCAGTAACAAACGCCGAAGCATCGCTGGCCAAAAAGATCGCCGACCCCACCAACTCCTCCGTCTTGCCAAACCGCCCCATCGGCGTCCGCATCAACAGCTCCTTGCCGCGCTCGCTCTCATCCAGCAGCTTCGCATTCAATGCAGTCCGAAACACTCCAGGAGCAATCGCATTCACAGTCACGCCCTGCGAGCTCCACTCCACCGCCAGCGACTTCGTCAGCGCGCCAACCGCGGCCTTGCTCGCCGCGTAGGCCGTCACTTCCTTCAGACTCACAAACGTATTCAGCGACGCGATGTTGATGATGCGTCCATACCCGCGCTCCAGCATGTGCTTGCCGAAGATCTGGCAGGCCCGCAGCGTACCCGTCACGTTCGTGTTCATGATGTCGTTCCAAGTTTCTTCCGGAACCGTCAACGTAGGCTCGCGCTTGATCTTGCCCGCGCAATTAATCAGAATGTCCACCTTGCCAAACGCTTTCAACGTTCCATCAAGCAGGGTCTGCAGAGTCGCGCGATCGCCCACGTCCGAGGTCAGCCGCAGCGACCGCCGCCCCGTCGCTTCAATTGCCTTGGCGGCCTCGTCTACCTGCTCCTGACGGCGCGAACTTGCCACCACATCGGCCCCGGCCTCTGCCAGTCCGATTGCCATCGCCAGGCCGATACCCGACGTTCCGCCCACCACTACAGCCGACTTGCCGCTCAGATCAAACAACGGATGACCCATCGAAAATGTCCTCTCCTCTTTCAAAAAATCTGTTGCCCATGAGCTGTTCGAGAAGCTGCAAGATACTCCAGTATCCGGCCCGCAACCTCCTCCGGCGCGCGGTCGTTGACGACATGCAGCGCATCCGTGGGTCTCTCCAGAGTAGCAAGCTGGCTGTCCAGAAGCTTCGGATTCATATATTCATGCCGGCGTTTTGCCAGACGCGTCGCAATCAGCTCTTTCGGCCCATCCAAAAATATAAACTGCAGATGAGCAGGAACCACACCGTCTTTCAGCGTCTCCTGATATTTCACCTTCAGTGCAGAACACGCCAGCACACCGCTCGTGCCATCGCCGTCCCACCCACGCAGCAGCCGGTTCAAGTCGTGCAACCAGGGCGCGCGCTCCTCATCGGTCAGCGCGGTGCCGCCCGCCATCTTCTGCTTGTGTGATGGAGGAAAGTAATCGTCAGCATCGGCGAACATCCATCCCGCACGATTGGCAATAAGCCGGCCAATCGTCGTCTTTCCGCATCCGCTCACACCCATCAGCACCGCAATCATTCACACTCCCGCGTTGGCGGACGCGCCACAGGCCCCGAGTACAACAGGCCATAGACGCGCCCGCTTCCGAGCCTCTACCTCTGAATCCGCGCAGAGCCGCCGCTGGCAAACGCCTTCACCTGGTCCAGCGTCGCCATCGTCGTATCGCCTGGGAAGGTCGTCATCAGCGCGCCATGCGCCCAGCCTAGTTTGATCGCCTCTTCCGGCGTGTTTCCGTTCAGCAGCCCATAGATAAAGCCGGCAGCAAAGCCGTCGCCGCCGCCCACACGGTCCAGCACATCCAATTCGCACGTTGGAGCATACACAGCTTTGCCGTTCACCCACGCCACAGCGCTCCACGTGTGATGGTTCGTCGTATGCACCTCGCGCAGAGTCGTCGCCACGACCTTCACCTTCGGGAACTTCTTCACGACGTTCTCAATCATCCCGAGAAACACGCTCGTATCCAGCTTCGACTTGGCCGTCACCTCCGGCCCGGCCACCCCAAGTCCCTTCTGTAGGTCCTCTTCGTTGCCCACCAGCACGTCCACGTTCTCGACAATCGCGCCCAACACCTTGTGCGCACGCTCCATGCCGCCCTGCGGCTTCCACAGCTTCTCCCGGTAGTTCAAATCAAAAGAGCAGATCGCGCCAGCGGCCTTAGCAGCCTTCATCGCCTCAATCGCCAACTCCGCCGTCGTCTCCGAAAGCGATGCAAAAATTCCGCCGCTATGGAACCATCGCACGCCCTCACCGAAGATCGCCTTCCAGTCGAAGTCGCCCGGCTTCATCAGCGCCGCCGCCTCGTTGCATCGGTTGTAGAACACCACCGGAGCGCGCACTCCCAGCCCCTGGTCGCTATACACCGTGGCCATATTCGGCCCGCGCACGCCGTCATGCTCAAACCGCTTGTAAAGCGGACGCACGCCCATCGCCAGCACGCGCTCGGCAATCAGGTCGCCAATCGGATAGTTCACCATCGCCGTCGCAATGCCCGTGCGCTGCTTAAAACAATCCGACAGGTTCGCCGCCACATTGAACTCGCCGCCACTCACATGCACCGCAAAGTTCGTGGCTTTGCGAAACGGGATGATCCCCGGGTCCAGCCGGTTCACCATTGCACCCAGCGAAAGCAGATCCAGTGATCCCTTCTCAGGGATATTGAAGCCTAGACTCACGACATTCCTCCTCAAAGTTCTCCGACGCCTTCCAAGGCCATCGAGTTTACTCTCTCTCAACGACTTTGTTACTTGCCCAGAAACACAGGTTTGATGTGGCGCTCATAAAGATTAGTTGTCACATTTCGCGCAACCACCTCTTCATTCGCCTCCAGAGCCTTCAGATATCGATCACCCATCTTCGCCGCCACCTTGAATCCCACATGCAGCAACTGACGGAAGCTTGGGTTGTAAGCCTTATTGCCCTGATCATGCCGCAGTGCTGACGTGTATTGCGCGCTGGTCCATCCATTCACTTCTTCTGGCTTCGGCAACTTCGCAGGATCAATATCGATCACCGTCGCATAAGGCGCGCACAACTCTTCGGCATGAGCAAACGCCTCGGCATAAACCTCCTTGGCAATCTCCAACCCTGTCCCGCCAGCTTCAGCCAGGCCAATCAGCTCCTCAAGCCAAGTCGTGCCCGCAGTCTTCATGTGGACGCCCGCACCAAACTTCTTCACCCCATCATGAATCGCTTTATAGATCGAAAACTTGTCCGAACCCGAGTGCACACTCAGCTTCAAATTCTCCGGCAGCCCATAGCGCTTCACCGCAAACGCAATCGTCGCCAGATCATCGGTGAACTCCTTCGTGAACTGCGCCACATCGCCCACATAGTCCACACCCTTGTTGAACCGCCCGGTAAACTTCGGCGCAATCGTCTGGATCGGAATCTTCTCATCCGCAATCGCCGCCAGAATAATCAGCAACTCCACCGGCGTCTGCGGCGAATCAGTCTCGTCCATCGAGACCTCAGCAATAAACTTGCCCTCGCCCTTCTTCTCCACTAGATACCGATAGATCTTCCCTGCATCCTGCACCGCGGCCAGAAACTTATTCGCCACCGCCGTCACAAACGCCACATCCGTCTTGAACGGCTGATTGATCTGCGGAATCGTCACCGTCCCCACCAACTCCGGATGCCGCGCCACAAACGCAGCAACGTCCTTCGCATCCGCAGGCTGGCCAATCATCTCCGCCACATCCAGCGTAAAGAAATCGCACGGCGTCAGAAAGCGGTCCACCGTCTTCAAATTGATATGGTCTGCATCCAGAAAGTAAGGCTTCGTCCACTGCAGCGCCTTCACCGCTGCATCAGCCTCAACCCGCGTCTGGCTCGGCTCCGAACCGATGATTGTGTGCTCGCGGTTCGATTTGTTCCACACCGGAACTACCTCAACGCCGGCTTCACCCGCCATCACGCAGGCCGCCAACTGCGCCTTTGCCTGGTGCGCAAATCTGTCCCCCACACCCAAAGAAAACTTAGGAAGCCTCAACCCCTCACTCATCGCAAACGCTCTTTTCTACCCTCAATTAAATTGGTTCGACCAATTTCGGATTGTCCCAGCATACCGGCAAACCCACCCAGTTGCAAACACTAATCCTTGAACCGCCCCTCATAAGCCCAAAGCCCCAGCCCAGGATTCGAGATATAGAAGATCTCCTCCCCATCCACCACATTCCACCCATCCTTCAGCTTCGCCGGGTCATACTTGGCCGAATACTCCTTCAAATCCCCATAAGCAAAGTGCACACTCTCAATCTCCTCGCGCGTCAGGTGCCCAGGACAATACCGAATCGTGAACCGCCCCTCGCTCGATCCGTGAATCAAATGCGCCGCCGCACTCAGGTTCCTCGCCAGCGCCGGATCTTCCTTCACCAACTCCAGCGTCTTCGGAGTCCCACAGTACCCATACTTGCGAATCAGCTTGTCAATCGCCGCATCCTCGCCAAACTCATGCACCCCGGGAGCCAGCACAATCAACTCCGCATTGTCCGCCAGCGCCATCCGCGTCCGGTACACACTCTTGTTCCCCAGCCAGGTGCTCCTGAACTCATGCGGATCAAGAAACACAACCGCCTTCTTGATCTCACGGTTCATCATCTGAAAGTTCACCTTCAAACTCAGCGCCGCTGCCAGCTCAAAACACTCCGTATCGTCACCGATATACAACCCGCGAATTACCAGATCACCAGCGTCATTCTTCCCCACCACCGTCTGCACATACACAATTGGCGGCATGTGCTTGCCGAAGTGCTCGCTCGCATAGTTCAGCACCCGCCGCACAGGAGTATCCGCGCGACCCATCATGCGCTCCATGCCATACACCGCACCCAGAAAATGGCTGCGATGAATCCCAATCGACCCACCCGTCCCCACAAAAATATTCTTGTTGTAGTTCGCCATGCCGATCACTTCATGCGGAACCACCTGCCCAATTGACAAAATCAAATCATGCCCGCCATCCCGCAGCAGCTTATTCACCTGCGCCGGCCACGGATAATCAACCTTGCCCTCACTCACGTCATACAAAAAGCTTCCCGGCACCTCGCCCAGCGTCACCACATCGTTCCGCCAGTCATGCACGCGAAATAGCCCACGCGGAGTCGCCCCAAACATCGTCGCAATCTCCGTATCGGTCATCGCCTTATGCGTGCCCAGCGCAGGCAGCACGTCCGTCAGGCGCTCGCCATAGTACTGCCAGGCCATCGCCGTCAACACACCGCTCTGCGAATGCATCCGCGTAAAGTCCGGCGGCACAGCCAGCACCTTCTTGCGAGCGCCCAGCTTATCCAGCGCAGAAAACAGCCCCGCCTTCACCTCAGCCAGAGACATCTCGGTTGTCGGCGATCCAGCACCAAAATACAGACTCATCGCTCTCTCCGAACTACAGCTTGTAAGCCTTCTTCACCAGATCGACCGTCAACTGACGAGCCACTTCAAACGCCTCATCCTCATCCAGCCTATGCTCGGCAACCAACCGCCCCAGAAACGCGCAGTCGATGCGTCGCGCCACATCATGCCGTGCCGGAATCGAAAGAAACGCACGCGTGTCATCGTTGAACCCAACCGTGTTGTAGAACCCAGCCGTCTCCGTCGCCTGTTCGCGGAACCGCATCATCCCCTCAGGCGAATCCTGGAACCACCACGGCGGCCCTAGCCGCAGCGACGGATAGTGACCCGCCAGCGGCGCCAGCTCACGCGAGTAAGTCGTCTCATCCAGTGTGAACAAGATAAACGTCAGCCGCGAATCGTTCCCGTACTTGTTCAACAGAGGCCGCAACCCGCGCACATAGTCCGTAGGAGCAGGAATGTCCGCGCCCTTATCGCGCCCAAACTTCTCGAACAGCTTTTGATTATGGTTTCGCACCGACCCCGGATGAAGCTGCATCGTCAGCCCATCCTCCACGCTCATGCCGGCCATCTCCGTCAGCATCTGCGCCTGGAAAAGCTCAATATCCTGCGAGCAAGCGCGCCCCGTCAAAATCCGTCCATACAGTGCCGAAGCCTCCTGCTCCGAAAGATCCGCTGTCTGCGCCGTCAGATGTCCGTGGTCAGTCGCCGTCGCGCCCATCGACTTGAAGAACGCGCGCCGGTTCCGCAGAGCATTCAGATAGCCCTTATACGTCCCCACATTCTCGCCCGACAGCGCGCCCAGCTTCTCAATGTTCTCGACAAACCCTACATACTCCGCATCAATCACCGAATCCGGCCGGAACGTCGGCAATACCCTGCCCTTCCACCCAGAAGCTCGCATTGCCTTGTGATAATCCAGCGTGTCGATCGCCGTATCGGTCGTCGAAAGCACCTCAATATTGAAGCTCTCAAACAGCGCCCGAGGCCGAAACTCCGGCGTCTCCAGCCTCTTCGCAATCAGGTCGTAGTACTCGTCCGCATTGTCCGGTCCCAGCCGCTTCTTCAGACCAAACTGCTTCTCGAACGCATAGTCGATCCACAGCCGCGTAGGCGTTCCGCGAAACAAATAATAGTGCTTCGCGAATATCCGCCAAACCTCTCGCGGGTCCGCCGACTGCTTCCCATCCACCTGCGGAATCCCCAGCGACTCCATCGAAACGCCCTGCGAGTACAGCATCCGGAAGATGTAATGGTCAGGCTGAATGAACAATGCCGTGGGGTTCGGAAACGCGCCATTCTCCGCAAACCAGCGCGGGTCGCAATGTCCGTGCGGCGAGATGATCGGCAAATTCCTGATAGCCTCATATAACTTCACCGCTACCGCACGCGCCGCACCCTCTGCCGGAAACAGCCTGTTTTCATTCAGCATTCTCTTTCATCCCCCAAGTGGTACTACCAGCGTCCCGTTTCAAAACAATAACATTTAGAAGCCTATCAAATTTGTTCGCACCACGAGCAATATCTTTATCGTGTCTCAGAAATTGCGCTTTTATGCCATTCAAGCCCCTTATGAAACATCGTCTTAACGCACTGGGATTCTGCTCTAGTGTTAGCTAGCCGCCGCGATGGTGCCAGTAGCAGATCAGCGTTGCCCAGTATGGGTACTGCTCTATCAACAGGAATTATTCCTGCTCTGCCTAACCAGAAGTACGAAGCGTTGTCTAACGGGCAAAAGAACAGGCGATTGTTGCGAATTCCATTTTTCGTCACTGGCTGATGTTAACGATTGGAACTGTTTCACGTTGTATTGCGTAGAAGAGGTCGAGGGCAGATCGGCAAGAAGAGCTTGATTCTGAAGCTAGCCCTGAACAGATTGGTAAGTTCTCGATGATCTGAGTTTTGTCGTGCGATCAGGGCCGCAGTGAACGATACCTCGTTGTATTTCATCTTTTGAATCTCTGAAGAACTTCTGGAGTGTCTTGCGCGCCATAGGCGTGACCGCAGTCATGCGTGCGATGGAGCGAATGAGAAGTCGTGTCTTAAACGCGCCCTGCTGGGCATGTGGGAGGACGTATGAGCACTCGTTTGATCTTGGGATGGATCGTCGTGCTGGGAATAGTCGCGAATGGTTTTTCGCAGCAGATGCCGCGGGTAGTAGTGAACACATCGGATGTCACGGAGAGCGCAGGCGCAGTTCAGCAACGACTGCTCAATAGGGTTGCGGCATTCGAAGCAATGGTTCGGAAAGCGGAACAGGAGCATATGACGGGGCTGCCGATAGCCAGGCTTTATTGGCAGTTGGGTATGTCGTATGAGGATGCAGGTGAGATTGGACGAGCGGACGCGACACTTCAACATGCGGAGGCATTGTTCAGACAGTCAGACAGCAAAGGCGGAGAATTGGCGGAGGCACTCGACAGCCTTGCCGTATTGGATGGGGCCACGGGAAGAGTTCCAGATGCCATGAAGGAAGAGCTGGAGGCATTGCAGCTCCGGCAAAAGTTAGGTAATCGTCTATTGATGGCGAGGAGTTGGAACACACTTGGAGCACTTGCGCTTAAACAGAAGAAGTTCGATCAGGCAAGAGCATTTTCGCAGAAGGCCGCGGACGAATTTGAAGGAAATAAGGACGCCACCTTGAACGACAAGTTAGCTGCCAGATATGGACTGGGCATGGCGTTATGCGGGCAGAAAGATTACACAACTGCGGTCTCGGTACTGAAGAATGCCGTCACAGATGCGCGTTCCATGCCTTCAGTGGAGCCAATCCCGATTGGGATTGGTGAGTTTCTCCTCGGGTATGCCTATTGGCATTCAGGAGATGCGACTGATGCCGGAATTGAAATGAAGACAGGGGTGAACACGCTCAATGCTCAGTTAGGCTGGGGCGCTCCATCGTATGTGCAGGTGCTGAAGATCTATGCGAAGTATCTGCATCTGACGCGGAATGTAGAAGAGGCAAATGAAGTGGACCGTCGCATACAGCAGGCAGACTCAGTCGTGAGCGTTGGTGCACTGCAGTCGAGTGCTGGGGTGTTTGGATTTGACAGCCTGCGGTAGCAGGTTGTGTTAGACCGCCTTACGGCCTCACTTCTAGATGAGAGGGCGACCTTCGATGTCGAGAGCGATATGGTAAAGCGCGTCGCGAGTGGCGAGGGCAGCGTTGCCATCTTCGAGGAAGGTGAGGCCGACGAGGTTGTTGCCGCTGATGGCAAGTGTGGCTTCGGCGGCGGGCGTGATGCGGACGATGCCTCGCTGACCGTGGAGGCTGGCGGCGACGTAGAGGTTGCCGTCGATGTCGAAGGCCATGCCCTGCGCGCGACCGAGGCCCCGATAGAAGACGGAGATGTTGCCGGCGTGGTCGATGGCGTGGATGGCCTGGTTGCTGGAGGTCGTCGGGCCGGTGACGAAGAGTGTGCCGGCATTGTTGAAGGCGAGATGATAGGCAGCGACTGAGGGTTCGAGCGTGGCGAAGACAAAAGTTTCGCCGCTTGCACCGGGCGTTGAGCCAGGGGCGATCTTGAAGATGGTGCCGGAGCGGTCGCCTACATAGAGACTGCCTTCGTGGTCGAAGGCAATGCCTGTGGCGATGCCGAGGCCTTCGGCGTAGGTGGTAAAGGTGCCTTCGGCAGTGATGCGGTAGACGGTTCCTTCAGCGCGAGAGCTGACATAGAGGTTGCCGTCAGGGCCGAAGGCGAGGCCTGTGGCGTTGAGGATTTCGCGGACGAAAGGCGTGATCTGGAAGTCGCGCTGGATTTTGAAGATGGAGACCGGGGTGGACTGGCCTCGCTGGCCGGAGAGCGTGGCGTAGACGTTGCCGTCGGCGTCGACGGCGGGGTTGGCGACGGGGTGGAGGTTTTCGGCCATGGGCACTGCGATGCTGACGGGGAGGTGATTGCTTTCGTGGCCGTTGCGATGGAGGACGAGGTCGCCGGAGATGGCTCCTTCAGGTACGGTGACAGTGGCGCGGGTGGGGCGGCTGAGGGTGACGGGAGATGGGGTGTCGCCGATGGTGGCCTGCGGGATGTGCGCTGCGATGGGCTCGAGGTTGGCTCCAAGGACGTCGATCTGACCGCCAGGCATGGCTGCGGATGGAGATGCACTGTCGAGGTGCGGAAGCGGATGCGTGTCGTGGTGGAGCAGTGAGCGAAGCGTGGTCATGCTGGATTTAGCGTAGACGGGCGGTGTGGGGGAGTGCAAATGTGACGTGCTGGCTAGCTAATAGATGAGGTGGATAAGGGAGAAGATGGCGAGAGCGTAGAGGCCGGCGGCAATGTCGTCGAGCATGATGCCGGTGCCTTCGGGGAGGCGCTCGAGTTGGCGGATGGGTGGGGGCTTGAGGATGTCGAAAGCGCGGAAGAGCAGGAAGGCGAGGATGGCGTGCGCCCAGTTGGGCGGGCAGATGGCGAGGGCGATGAGCTGGCCGGCGACTTCGTCGATGACGACGTGTCCGGGGTCTTCGAGGCCGGATTCGCGCGCGACGATGGTGGCGGCGGGGATGCCGATGAGTGTGACGGCGACGGCCGCGATGATGGTGGCGATGGTGAGATGTGCGGGATGGAGCGTCTGGGCGAGGGTAATCCAGATGACGAGCGCGGCGGCGGAGCCGTAGGTGCCGGGGCCGGGTTTGAGCAGGCCGAATCCGAAGAAGGTTGCGGTGGTCCAGGCCCAGAGGGTCTTGTGCGCGGCGGGAGGGTGGATTTGGGTGGTGGAGTTGGGCACGCTAGTCTTCGTCTTCGTGTTTCGGGTTGTCGCGTTTGGAGCGGGAGAGTTCTTCGAGGAGGTCGGGGTCCTGGATGGGGGTGGAGACCTTGTAGCCTCCGGAGGCCCACTTACCGAGGTCGAGGAGACGGCAGCGGTCGGAGCAGAAGGGGAAGTTCTCGTCGGTGGCAAGGACGACCTTGTGACACGTCGGGCAGAAGAGAGCTTTCGACATGGATTTAAGGGTACCCCCTACCCCTACTTAAGTACTAAAGTATTGATTTAAAACGGCCAAGTACCGGGGTACTTGGCCACCGCCTTTTCTATCGCCTGATTTAAGTATAGCAATTCAGGAAAACTAAACCGCCAAGTGGATGTGATTGATTTGGCTTCGGTTAGAGGTTTTTGGGGGTTGACAGGTTTTTAGAGCGTTGGCTGAGCAAGCGCGTACTTCCCACCCATCGCATGAAGCCGCGATGGATGGGGCACCCGAGCGTTTGTGGCTGAACGAGTCAACAGCAGATTCCTTCCCCTTCGACTTTGCTCAGGGTACGGAATGGAAATACAAAAGAGCAGACGATTACGGCGTTGGGGTTGGCGGCAGAGGGATGCCTAGGGTGCTTGCCGGTGGGATGGTGTGGTTAAGGGCCCAGCCACGTTGGACGGAGCGGATCTGGTCGATGCGGTTGAGCCAGAGCTGGATGGTCTGGTCGTAGCGCTCGAGGTTGTTGGTGAGGAAGTAGGGGCGGTTGGATTTGAGCCACGCTTCTTTGTAGAGGTCGCGGATGAGCGAGTAGCCGTTGCGGAGGTCTTCGAGCTTGCCGTTGACGCCGTTGATCTCTCCGAGGCGGCGAGCGACTTCGACGCGGTCTTCGCGCTGGCGGGAGTTTTGCAGGGCATAGGCAGTGGCGTAGTCCTGAGCGATCTCGTCGGCGATCTGGAATTTGAGGCCGATGAGGTCCATGCGGCGCGCGCCGAGGTCGAGGGCATCGAGGGCATCGTCTTCGCGGAGGTTGGGGTTGGCGTTGCGGGCTTTGGCGATGAGGATGATGGCTTGCTCGGCGTCGAGGCGCACCTGCGAGAGGATGGGACGGATTTGTCCGGCCTCGCGCTGGCCGTCGGGTGAGAAGGGATCGATCCAGAAGACGAGGTCGGAGCCGTCGGCTTCGAGGGGCGAGTCGTGGAGGAGCTGGTGGGCGGCCATCATTTCTTTCTGGGCCTGATCGATGTCGCCGGTGAGGTCGCCGTGGAAGTTTGCACCGAAGGCTGACTGGAAGTCGGGTATGGAGGCTTCGCCCTGGTGCCAGGCGGCTTCGGCGCCGAAGAGGATGCCGTACCAGTTGTTGTTGGCGAGGGCTTCGCCGTCGTCGTCCCAGATGGTGTTGAGCTGGCCGGTGGCGCCGAGGCGCTGGCCGTCGAGGGTGAACTGCTGGATGTTGTTGAGGCCGTTGTTGTAGTTGGGATAGACGCGCGACCAGTTGTTGATGCCGGGAGCGACCCAGGTTTCCATGTGCGCGTCGGTGAAGGGCTTGATGAAGCGGTCGTAGCCGCGCGGCTGCGGGTTATAGACCCATGGGACGGCGATGACGGTTTGCTTGAAGCTGTCGGGCATCTGCTTGACGAGGTCGGGGTCGTGCATGGCGATGTCTCCCCAGAAGAGGAGCTTGCGATGGAGCGGCTGGAGTGCGGTGACGATCTTCTGGAGATAGTCGAGATAGACGGCACCGAGGCCCTGCGCGTCGACCTGTGGCTTGGTCTGGCCTTTGCCGAGATCGACCGTTTCGTCTGCTCCTAGATGGAGGAATGGGCCGGGGTAGATCTGCGCCAGTTCGGAGAACATGTCTTTGGTGACCTGGAGCGAGCCGGGCTGGCCGGGCGCGAGGACGTATCCGTGCGGGGTTTCGGCGAGTGGTGCGTACTGCTCCCAGTTGAGCATGTAGTGGAGATGGCCGAAGGCTTCCTGCTCGGGGATGATGGTGACGTGATATTGGGCGGCGTAGGCGACGAGCTCGCGCGCCTGCTGCTGCGTGAGGGTGCCGCCGGGAGGTCCCATGAGCGGATGCGAGAGGTACTGCATGGTGTGCTCGAAGTAGGGCGAGTAGATGTTGATCTTGTAGGCGGCGATGGTGCGGATCTGCTTCTTCTGGAAGTCGAGTGTGGGAACGGGGCCGCGAGAGAGATCGTCGTCGAGGCCGCGGTACTTGAGCGCGGGCCAGTCGCGGATGGTGGCGGTGTGGAGGATGGCATTCGTTCCGTTGCCGACGATGAGCTGCTTGACGGTCTGGATGGCGTAGAAGACACCGGAGGCGGTGAAGCCGGTGAGGGCGACACCTTGTCTGTCGGGGATGATGGCGTAGCCTTCGGGCTGGATCTGGGGTGTGGGTTCGGTGGATTCGCCGGGCAGGAGTGAGTCTTTGTAGATGGACTTCGACAGTGGCGAACCGTAGCGCTCGATGAGGATGTGGACGGGAGCGGAGTCGGAGACGGTGATGCCGCGCTGGGTGAGGAAGTCCTTGAGGTCGTTGGTGGCGAAGGTGTCGTCGGCGTCGCAGGGTGTGGCGCAGGTGACGGAGATGCCGTTCGTGAGAGGCTGGTCGGCGGCTGGACGGACTTCGCGGGGAACCGGGATGAGATGGAGAGGGTTCTGGGCCGAGGCAAAGGTGGCAAAGGCCAGGGTGAGGAGGCCGAGGCGAATTTTCAACATGCAGATAACCCTAAATGAGTTTGGAGATGAGTGGAAAGCTGCGGTCGCAGTCTTTGCGCAGTGATATGGAGATCACAACGGCTGCTGTAACTCCAATCGAATTGTGATTTTTATGTGAATAGACTGCAAATTCTTCTTCTATTCACATTCGATGGGCACGATGGAGACAAAGAGCAAAAGGGGAGAGTTTGCATGGGCTATTGCAGCCCTGCTGCTTTTCTGTATGTCCTTCGGCTTTCAAGAAAAACCTGTGAGGTTCCATGACGAAGCAACTAAGAGCAGCCTTGGCAGCGGTACTGGTGTTGAGTACCGTGTCGTTGCAGGCGCAGAGCACGACGACGGCGCATAGCAAGAAGGTGGTCAAGAAGAAGACCACGAATGCAACGGAGCAGGAGATACAGGAACTGCGCGATGCGCTGCATCAGCAGCAGGCCCAGATCGACGCGTTGAAGCAGGAGAACGCGGAGAAGGACGAGAAGCTGCACGAGGCCCAGCAGTCGGCGCAGGGCGCTGAGGCGGCGGCGAATGAGGCCGCGGCGAAGGCAGACACTGCAAGCTCGAGCTCGTCGCAGAATACGGCGGCGGTTGCCGATCTGAACAATGCAGTGACGAGCTTGAAAGAGTCCAATGCCGGACTGGTGAAGACGGTTGATGAGACGAAGAAGACGGTCAAGCAGGCGATTGAGTCGCCGATGACGTTGCACTACCGCGGCGTGAAGATTACTCCGATTGCCTTCTTCGCGGGTGAATCTGTGTGGCGGCAGAAGTCGGTCAACTCCGATATCAATACACCGTTCACAAGCACACCGTTTGCGAACTCGGGCAATGCCTATGTGAGCGAGTTCAACTTCTCTGGACGGCAGAGCCGCGTGGGCGGATTGTTTGAAGGAGATGCTGGCCCGTTCAAGCTGTCGGGATACGTCGAGGCCGACTTTCTTTCGAGCGGCACGACGAGCAATGACAACCAGAGCAACAGCTATACGCTGCGCCAACGCCAGATCTGGGGCCAGGCCGCGACGAAGAGCGGATTTGCTGTGACCGGCGGACAGATGTGGTCGCTGGTTACGGAGACCAAGAAGGGGACGGACAATCGCACGGAGAATCTGCCGATGACGATCGATGCGCAATACCAGGTTGGCTTCAGCTGGATGCGCGTGCCCGCGATGCGGTTCCAGCAGCGGCTGGGATCGATGACGACGGTGGCGATGTCGCTTGAGAACGGTCAGATCATCGGCCTGAATGTCGCGAACGGACCTACAAACTACTTCTACGGCGGCACGGGAAATAACGGCGGCCTTTACAACAACTCCACAACGTACACCAACAATGTTGCTCCCGACATTATCGCGAAGGCAGCGTTTGATCCGAAGATGGCGCACATTGAAGTTGGCGGCCTGGCACGGTTCTTCCGCGATCGCTACTATCCGAATGCGACGTCGACTCCTACTTCGTCGGCTGGCGCGACCAACGACACGAAGGTTGGGGGTGGTGGGTTCTTCAATGTGCGGGTGAAGGCGACGAAGTTTGCCGATGTGGGTGTTCACTTCCTGGGCGGCGATGGCGTGGGCCGGTATGGTACGTCGGGCCTGTCGGACGTGACGGTGCACCCGGATGGCACGCTGGAGCCTCTGCGGGCTTATCAGGGGCTCGGTTCACTGGAACTGCACCCGGCACCCAAGGTGGACCTGTTCGGCTACTACGGCACAGAGTATGTGCAGCGGACGCTGTATTTGAACGCCAAGGGACAGCAGGTGGGCTATGCTCCGCTGACACAGAACAACACTGGCTGCTATGTGGAAGCATTGCCCACGAGCGGAACCGCTCCGGCTGCATCCTGTGGCGCGCTGACGAAGACTATGACGGAAGCAACTGCCGGGTTCACCTATCGCGTCTACAACAGCCCGCAGTTCGGCCGGCTCCAGTACCAGTTCCAGTACAGCTATCTGGACAAGCACACCTGGGCGGGAGTTGGTGGCGCACCAAAGGCGCTCAACAATATGTTCTTCACAAGCATGCGTTACTACATCCCGTAGATAACGTAAGCCTCTAAATAAGAATGGCCCCGGCTCTGTCGGGGCTGTTCTTTTTAAGCTTCAGGCTTCCGAAATTTGTTGAGTAGAGTTCAAGTGCGCTCGAACACTACCGCGAAAAAGCCATCGCACTCGTGGACGCCCGGCAGTGTCCTCAATGCTCCATCTCTCACTGCTGATTCCAGGCTCGCTTCATCCTGAAGAATCCGGTTTCGGTTCAGCTCGCCGAGCAAGCCTTCAACCGGAACCCGGCGCACTCCTGTAACTCCACTCACGACTTGCTCGCACTCTTCTGGCTCCAACGAGCAGGTGGAATAGACGAGGCGCCCACCAGAAGCCAGCCGCCTGAGCGCGCCTTTGAGGACCATCCGCTGGCGCGCTGCCTGTCGCGCGAGATCTGCCGGTTGTAGCCGATGCCGTATCTCAGGATTCGCTGCCAGTGTCCCCGTCCCGCTGCATGGCGCATCGCATACGATCAGGTTAAACTCGCCCTGGACGCTGTCGGCATCCGCCGCATCTGCCACCACGCACTCAATTCGCTCGGCAAAATCCAACCGCCGGAATCGAGCCTTCATCGCGGCCAGTCTCTTCGCACTCACGTCGCTGGCAATGATTGAGGCAGCAGCCAGCCGCTTCGCTAATACCAGAGTCTTTCCACCGGGCGCTGCGCAGCAGTCCCACACCCGCTTCGCCTCCGGAGCTGCAGCTGCAGCGAGTTCTGCCACCAGGCGCGAGCCGTCGTCCATCACCGGCATGTCATCGTACTCGGTGAACATCTTGCCTTCAGATGGCTCCCGCTGGTCTGCCTCGCAGATCATCTGAGCCGCCTCGCGCCCGTACACTGCAGCCCATCTCTCCACCAGCCACGCCGGATGCCCCAGCCGTTCTGCAAGCGCCGCTACGGACTCGTAGATAGGCGCGCCTGGCTTCTTTGAAGAGGTCAACTTTCGCAGCACTGCATTGACCATCCCGGCTGCATACGGATGCCCAGCCTCCCGGCACAGTTCGACGCTCTCATTCAACGCCGCATGGGCCGGAACGCGGTCGAGGTACAGCAATTGAAACGCTCCCATTCGGAGCGCAATCGCCACCGGGTCCGCCAGTCGTTGCTCCGGCCGCTGCAGCAGTCCGCGCAGCCGCGCATCGAGTGCGATCTGCCACCGCAGCACGCCCATCACTAATGTTGTGCAAAGATTGCGGTCCTCAGGTGAGAGCGTATCGACATGCTTCGAGTGCAACAGCTCATCGCTGTGCCCTGTCCCACTACCAACGGCAGCCAGGATCTCGAACGCAGCCAGACGCGAAGGCGAAACCTTCGGCGTTCCCCTACCGCCCATTTCCCAACCGCTCACCGCTCTTAATCTGGTGCCCACGCAGAAAGTCGGCAGCGCTCATCCTGCGCTTTCCCTCCATCTGCACCTCGTCCAGAACAAGCATCGTCCCGCCGCCGCAGCCCACCGACAACACGTTATCCTCGACTGCGATCATCCCTTCATCCAGTCCAAGTGATTTCTCCGCCGGATGCATGCGATGCACAATCAGCTTCTTTCCGCGGACTACAGTGTGAGCGCCGGGCCATGGCTGAAAGCCGCGCCATCGGTCTTGTATCTGCTTTGCGGTGCGCGAAAAATCAATCGACCCATCCTCACGCTTCAGAATAGGAGCGAGAGTCGCCAACGAGTGGTCCTGCGGTTGCGGCCAGATCGAACCTTCCGCCAAACCTGAAAGCGTCTCGACCATCAGCTTTGCACCGGCGTCGGCCAGACACTCGTAGACATCAACAGCGGTCTCTTCCAAGCCTACCGGCATCACCTGCGCGAGCAGCAGGTCGCCTGTGTCGAGACCAGCATCCAGCCGCATCGTCGTTACACCGGTCACGACCTCACCGTTCGCCACTGCCCACTGGATCGGCGCGGCACCACGGTACTTCGGCAGAAGCGAGCCATGCAGATTGATGCAGCCTAGCCTCGGCAACGCGAGCATCCAATCAGGAATAATCCGTCCGTACGCTACAACCAGAATTGCGTCTGGAGCAATGCTCTCCAACTGCGTCTGAAACGCTCTGTTGTTTTTGATCTTCTCCGGCTGAACAAGGGGGATTCCTCGCTCCAGCGCCACTTGCTTTACCGGAGGAGCGTGCAGCGTCTGCTCGCGGCCTACTGCACGGTCGGGCTGCGTGACCACCAGCCGCACCTCATGTCCGGCCTCGATCACAGCCTCCAGCGTGGGCACTGCAAACTGAGGCGTCCCACAAAAGACGAGCTTCACCCTACCACTCCCCGTTCTTCTGCATCTTTTTTATCTTCCGGACCAAAAGGTCGCGCTTCAAACGGCTCATCCGGTCGATGAAGAGCACTCCGTCCAGATGGTCGATCTCGTGTTGCATCGCACGCGCCAGCAGTTCGGTTCCTTCTATCTCGAACCACTCGCCCTTCACGTCCTGTGCTTTCACCTTCACCCACGCGGCACGAGACACCTTCTCCCGAATCTCCGGCAAGCTGAGGCAGCCCTCCTCCTCCAACTGCTTGCCCTTGCGCTCCACAATCTCTGGATTGATGAGCACAACCTTCTGCTCGGGATCTTTCCTGAAGCTGCAATCGATGACCGTCAGCCGTTGAGACAGGCCAATCTGCGGCGCAGCCAGGCCAATTCCCTGCGCCGCGTACATGGATTCGAACATCTCCTCGACGAGCTGTTTCAGTTTCGCATCGAAGACGGTGATGGGTGCGCCGCGCTTCATCAGCACCGGGTCTGGATACTTGACGATCTCGTGTACCTTTGCCGTTGTCTCGCCCACTCAATACGCTCGAATCTGCTCGCAATAGCCGTTGAAGTTGCGTTGAAGTTCGCGCAGCGAGTCGCCGCCGAACTTGTCGATCACAAGCCGCGCTACGGTCAGGGCAACCATTGCCTCCGCCGCGACTCCCGCAGCAGGAACCACACAGACATCGCTGCGCTCGTAGGCTGCCTTCACTGGCTCGCGCGTCTCGAAGCTCACGCTCGCCAGCGGGCGGCGCAGTGTCGAGATCGGCTTCAAATAGCCGCGCACCACGATGTCCTCACCATTTGAGATGCCGCCCTCGAGGCCACCGGCGTTGTTGTGCTCGCGGGAAAACTTTGTAAAGCTGTGGCCTTCGTAGCCGATTGCGTCGTGCACGGAAGAGCCTACTGACTCGGCAGCCGTCACGCCACGTCCAATCTCGACTGCCTTCACCGCTTGCAGGCTCATCACGGCCTGCGCCAGCAAGCCGTCCATGCGCTCGTCCCAGTTCACGTGCGTGCCGACGCCAGGAGGAAGTCCGTGCACGATGACTTCAAAGACCCCGCCGACCGTGTCGCCGGTGCGGAGTACTGCGTCCACCTCAGCCTTCATCGCGGCTTCGCTCTCGGGATCAACACAGTTCAGCAGAACCTCGTCCTTCGCCTGCAATGCGGCAATCTCATCCCAGGTTGCGGGGCGAGAAAGCTCGGCCTTGCCCACGCGAATCACATGGCTCGCTACCTCAACACCCAGTGCGCGCAGCAACAGCTTTGCGATGGCACCTGCGGCGACGCGGGCCGCGCTCTCACGCGCGCTGGCACGCTCAAGAACATAGCGCGCGTCGGGGAAGTCGTACTTCAGGCTGCCCGCAAGGTCCGCATGGCCAGGGCGTGGAGACGCGACGGCCTTATGCTTTTCAGCGTCACCTGCCTCGACCGGAAGAATCTCAGTCCAGTTCTTCCAGTCGTTGTTGGCCAGCGTCATGGCAATGGGCGAACCGATGGTTTTGCCGTGCCGCACACCGCTGAGGATGTGAGCCGTGTCGCGCTCGATACGCATGCGCCCGCCGCGGCCGTAGCCCTTCTGCCTGCGCCACAGCTCGCGATTGATGAACTCCTGGTCTACGGTGACGCCTGCCGGCATACCGCTGACTAACGCCACGAGGCTCTCGCCGTGGCTTTCTCCTGCTGTTGAAAATCGCAACATTTGTCTCACTCGGACCTGAACTTAAATTGTAGCAATCAAGGCAAATCGCAGGGTATTTCCGGGTTATTCACCCCTGAGATAGGCGCGGCTGTTCAGCACGGGCCGGTCAAGACTGCGGACCCAGTCCGTCACCTCGCCTGCGTCCTTGCCGCCGGCAACCGACGCGGCGAATTCATTGCGCATGGCCTGCATCTTCGCTTCGAGATCGTCGAGCGCGCTGAGCAAGAGCGCTTCAGGCGTCATCGGCAGCTTCGGCGAGCCGAATTCATACTTGCCGTGATGACTCAGGATCATGTGCTCGACCAGAATGCGCAGCTTCTCAGGAAACGGCGCGATGGACTGCACCTTTTCGCGCAACATTCCCTGCGCGATGCTGATGTGGCCGATCATCTGACCTTCCAGCGTGTAGTTGAAGCTCGACTTCCAGCCGAGCTCGCGAATCTTGCCGATGTCGTGCAGGACTGCGCCCGTCACCAGCAGGTCAGGATCAACCTCGGGATAAAACGGCGCGGCAGCCAGGCAAACTCGCACCAGCGTCAGCACGTGCTCGAGCAGCCCGCCCAACCATGCATGATGCAGTCTCATGGCCGCAGGTGCAGCCTTGTAAGCTGATGCAATCTCATCGTCGTCGAGAAATGCGAAGACCAGCCGCTTCAAATCTTCGTTGGAGAACCGGGAAACATAGCCACGTAGTTCCGCCCACATCTCGTCTACGCTGAAGCGCGTCGCGGGCTGGTAGTCTCCGGGCTCGATCTCAGACTCCGCTGCACGACGCAACTGCTGAACGGTGATCTGGAATTTGCCTTGATATCTGCCGATGCGGCCCTGCACCTTGACATAGCAGCCTTCGGAACAGGAGCTGGACGCCGCCTCAAAGTTCTCCCACATCGTCCCCGCGAGCAGGCCGGTCTTATCGGCCAGCGTCAGCGAGAGGAACTGCCCACCCTGTTTCTTCTCCCGCACCTGAATCGAAGTCAGCACAAAGAACGACGTTACTAACTCGTTGTCGAACTTCGCAGCATCCGCGATAAAAAAGTCTTTCATCCCAATCAGAATACCTTGTCCACAAAAGTAAAACGCGAGGGCCGAAGCCCTCGCGCGATACCAAATCTCCGGACTCAGTTCTGCGTTGATGGCGGGGCAGCGGGAGCAGGCTTGCCTGCGTCCGGTGTACCTTCCTGCGGAGTAGCGCGGCCTGGAGCTGTTGCCGGGGTCTCAACCGGGGCCGGTTTGGGAGAAGCGGGAGCCTGCTGCTGCATGCGCTCCTTCTTACCGCCCTTCACCTTCTTCTTTTTCTTCTTCTTTGCGGTGTCACCGTTCAGGCCAAGCGGAGCGGACTGCACCTGCTGTGTGGTCTTCTCCTCTGCAGTCTCCGGAGTAGGCGTGGCAGCAGTCTTCTCCTTTGCCTTCAAAACCTTCTGTTTCTTCTTCTTTGCTTCGAACTCTTTCTGGCGGTCGCTGAAGCGCGTCTTCTTGTGAACAGTCGTCTGCTGGTCGAGTGGATTGTAGTCCGGGTTGGCATTAGCCTCGGCTTCGATCGGAGCAATTGCCGTGCCTGGCGCTGCCGCCTGCCCCGCACCAAGCGAAGCTGAATTGGCTCCTGCTCCCTGATCGGTCCCAGTCGAGGTTTCCAACGGGCCTGCAGGTAAAGCATTGCGCGGCGCCTGACCAAAACGGATCTTCTCCTTCTTGATCTTCACCTTCTTATGCTTCTTATTCGAGGCCACAAGGTTGGCGCCAGACGGGGCGGCTGATACTGGCTTAGCCGCCACAGCCTTCCTCTGCGAGAGGCGCCCTGTGCGGTCGAACCGGGTCTTTTCCACCACCTTCTTTTTCTTGACTGTAGGCAGAGCATAAGACGTGTAGACAGGCCGCGTCTCCCGTGGGCTTGCACCGGAATCAACGAATCCGTCTTTGATCTCGATATAGGCGTCTTCGCGCAGCTTGGTCAGGTATGCGCGAAGTGCGGGCTGCATCTGCGCCATATATATCGCTTCCTGAATCTGCGGTTCGATGTCCTTGAGCGGAGGAACCCCGGCCTTCTGGTGGTCCGTCACCTTCAAAATTACGAAGCCTTGCCGCGTGCGGATCGGTGCAGTCACACCACCCGTCTGTAAATCAAAGGTCTGATCTTCAAGCACCTTCGCCAGCGCGCCACGCTTATACGTTCCCAGATCGCCCCCCTGCGTTCCGGTCGGGTCGGACGAATACTGTTTGGCCAAGTCTGCGAAGTTTTGCCCTGCTTTGATCTTTGCCGAGACCTCGTCGGCCTTGGCCTTCGCAGCAGCAACTTGCGCATCGCTGGGGTCAGAAGGCGTTGAGATCAAAATTTCGCTCAGCCGCACCTGCTCAGGCTGGGCAAACTCCTGCTTGTGCTGCTCGTAGTACTCCTGCTCCTGGCTGGGCGAGAGTTGCAGCTTGCTGCCCACCTCGTCGCGCACTACTTCCTGCGTAATGATGCTGTTACGGATATTTGCCTTGAAGTCTTCAAATGAGACGCCCTGCGACTCAGCAGCCTTCTGCAGCTCCTCCATTGAGCTCATGTGGTTCTGCTTGCGAATTTCATCGAGTCGGCGGATGACCTCAGCATCTGCATTGATCCCCAGGTCCTTGCCGCGCGAAAGCAGCAGCTGCTGGTCAATCAGGTCGCGGAGCAGATTCTTCTGGCGTTCAGCGGTCTGCTGTGGAGAATCGTTGTCCTGACGCTCCTCCTGGGTCAATTCTCGCGCCGCGCGCTCGTAGTCGCTGCGGGTGATGATGCGGTCATTCACACGGGCAACAATGTCCTCAACAACCGAACCATTCGGTGTAATCGGTGTGGGAGCAGGCAAGGCAGCCGCAGGCTGAGCGGCCGTGGACAAGGGACCTTGGTATTGGGGCACCTGCGCCAGGGCGCCCGGCGTAATCAGCAGGCCAAGCCCGCACAGCACAACAATCTCGGAGATCTTCAAATTCATCTTCACTCGTATCGTGACCAGCATCCGCGACCTGGCTTTCATCGCGCAGACAAGCGCCCTCACCAACTTAGACTTCCGGCAGGCAGTGGACGGTATCCGTCCCATCATTCTAACTGTCCGGAGGCGAACAAGCGAATCCCACATTGGTCTGCCATTTCGCCGCCGGAGTTCAAGGCACGTGCTTACCCCCGGATGCTATACTCCGTCCAAAGTAGGACACTTCCGCTCGCGCGCTGTCCTGCGCAGTTTTCACGGTTTCCGAGGTTGTCCGAGCCTATGCATTCCCATACACGCCGCGCACTCTTTTCCGTCACCGTCTTTCTCGCAACGTGCGCCTTGCTTGGTTCACTGATCAACCGCAACGTGGCTGCACAGTCAGCTACGGACGAGTCCACACTGCGCGACGACTTGCATGACTTCACCAATGTTTATGCTCTGGTCGAACAGAATTACGCTGAAAAGCTGGATGGCGACAAGGTCGATAAAGCGATCTACGACGGAGCCATTCCGGCAATGCTCCACGTCCTCGATCCTCACTCCAACTTTTACGATCCCAAGGCCTTCGCCCAGATGCGCGAAGACCAGCATGGCAAGTATTACGGCGTCGGTATGTCCATTCAGCCGCAGCCTGATCCGACAGCCAAGAACGGCATGAAGATCGTGGTTCTTGCGCCGTTTGAAGGAACACCATCCTACCGTGCAGGTATCCGCCCGGGTGACGTCATCGTCGCAATTGACGGCAAATCGACCACTGGCATGGACTCGGTCATGGTGGCTTCGCTTTTGAAAGGGCCCAAGGGCACGCACGTGTCGGTCACGATGCAGCGTGAAGGCTCTCCCAAGCCGCTGGTATTCGACCTCACACGCGACGAGATTCCACGCTACTCGGTCGATCTTGCTTTTATGATTCGGCCCGGCATTGGCTACATCCACATCACGAACTTCATGGAGACGACCAGTCGCGAAGTTGGCGATGCGCTGGATAAGTTTGGCGATATCCATGGCCTGGTTATCGACCTGCGCGGCAATCCTGGCGGCCTGCTCAACGAAGCCGTCAACACTGCCGACAAGTTCCTTCAGAAAGGCCAGATCGTGGTTTCGCAACATGGACGGGCCTTCCCCGATCAGGTCTATCGCGTCGGCCATGGCGAGCAGGGTCCACACTTCCCCATCGTTGTGCTGGTGAACCGTAACACTGCTTCGGCCGCTGAGATTGTCTCGGGGGCGCTTCAGGATCATGACCGCGCGCTCATCGTCGGCGAGACTACTTTCGGCAAGGGTCTGGTTCAGACCGTCTTCCAGACATCAGACAACACCGGCCTGGCTTTGACCACATACCACTACTACACCCCGTCTGGACGCCTCATTCAACGCAATTACGATCACGTCTCGCTCTATGACTACTATTACGTCCGCGACGATGTGCCGACGAACAATGCAGACCGCGAGGTCAAGCTGACTGACTCTGGCCGTACTGTCTACGGCGGCGGCGGCATCACGCCTGACGAGAAGATCGCTCAACCACAGGCGAATACGTTCCAGGATAATATGCTTCGGAACTACGCCTTCTTCAACTTCACCCGCTCATATCTGGCAAACCGTGCGATCACGCGCGACTTTACAGTCGACGATGCGGTCATGCAGCAGTTCAAGAACTTCCTCAAATCGCAGCAGATTGACTACACGGATGCAGACCTCAACAGCAACCTCGATTGGGTAAAGAGCAACATTAAGGCTGAAATCTTCACATCCCAATTTGGACAGCTCGAAGGTCTTAAGGTGCGTGCAGAGTGGGACCCGCAGATAGCCAAGGCTCTCACTTTTTTGCCCGAGGCGCAGGCCTTGGCCGACCGTTCAGTCAAGGCAGACCAGAAGACCACCGCCAGCCTGACCCAGTAACCACTTGAAGAACGCTCTAGAATAAGCGCTGAAAAGCACGACAATAAAGCATATAAGCTGAGCCGGAAGACAGGATTGTACCCGCCTGTTCTTCAACGGGGTACTCCCTGTGGGGTGAACTGCGTGCGACTCCGCTTCTGGCAGAAACTTACCAGCTTTCCGGCGATGCTTATCAGCACTCTTTTTGTCTCGCCGTTTTTCGCCTCGCTGGATGTACAGCAGGGCGGCCCAGTGATGCGCGATCCGGACATCTGGTGGCATCTGCGTAATGCTCAGATGCTTCTCTCCACACACCATTTCATCCGCGCTGATGCCTATTCCTTCACCACTCTGGGGCAACCATGGATCAATCCTGAGTGGCTCGCGGAAATCCCTTACTATCTAGCCTTCAGGCTCTTTGCCGAGCGCGGCATCTTCCTGATGATGCTTCTTGTTGTGGACATCATCATCGCAGGCGTATTGCTGCTTTGCTATCGTCGTTCACAGAATATTGGCGCGGCATGGCTCGCCACATGGATTGCAGTTCTACTCGCGGCCATCAACATAGGCCCGCGCACCATCCTCTTCGGGTGGCTCTGCTTTTTAGCAGAATTGATACTCCTCGACAATTTTCGCCGCGGGCGGAATGGCCTCTGGCTGCTTGTCCCTCTCTTTGCTCTCTGGATTAACCTGCACGGATCATGGCTGATTGGTTTCTCCTTCTTCCTGGTCTTCATCGCGTCCGGCGTCGTACAAGGCTCGTGGGGCAGCATTGAGTCCGTCCGCTGGTCTGCTAAGCAATGGCGCACGCTAATCGTGGTTGCCTTTGGCAGCCTCGCCGCTCTCTTCATCAACCCATACGGCTGGCGACTCGCGGCCTATCCATTCGACGTGATCTTTCATCAACGTCTTAACATCGTTGTGGTTGACGAGTGGAGTAGCGTCAATTTCCAGAGTTATTATGGCGTTCTGATTTTTCTAATTGCTGCCGGACTCATGTTATTTACGCTCGGGCAGCGGCGCCGCTGGCTACTCTCTGATGTGCTATTTGCTCTTCTTGCCCTGTACGCTGGGGTCTCGCATAAGCGGTTCCTTTTTCTTGCCGGAATCGTCATTTGCCCAATACTGGCGGTCGAATTGGGCAATCATGTGTTCTCCCCGTACGATCCCAGAAAAGATAAGCGCTGGCTCAATGTCCTCATCATGGCAGCATTCTATTTCTTTGCTGTTCGCCATGTTCCGCCATCAGCTAAGCTTCACGCGGCCGAGGCGCAATACTTCCCTGCCGCTGCTCTACCTGCACTCAATAGCAATTGCGCCGGCCAACACCTGTTCAATCTCTATGAGTGGGGAGGCTATCTGATCTGGAATGCGCGCGGTGTTCCGGTTTTTATTGACAGCCGGACGGACATCTTTGAACACCATGGCGTTCTTCTCGACTACCTCAACATGGTCACTCTCCGGAACTCTCTCAAAGTTCTCGACAAGTACCAAATCGGCTGCGTACTGCTCAACCCAGATTCTGGGCTGGTGTATTTGCTGAGAAACTCACCAGACTGGAGTATTGCGCACGAAGATACTATAAGTGTGCTGCTGATTCGTAAAGCGAGCGAGAACAGGAACTGACATTGAGCGCTGGAACATCTCGAGATGGCTAAGACTTTTAAGATAGGCGACCACGTACGTTGGAACTCTGAGGCAGGTTGGGTGACAGGCACAATCATTGCTATTCACACCAGCAACTTTAATTACAAGGGTTACGTGCATCACGCTTCGGAAAACGAGCCGCAATATGAAATTAAAAGCGACAAGACGGATCATGTCGCTGCCCACAAAGGGAGTGCTCTCGAGCTTTTATAAGGTGGCCGCGGGCATGAATATTGCGGGGGCCATGATCAGCCCTAAACCATGGAACACCTTTAAGGTATGGGAGCCTTTGCGCTACCGGTTGGGGCTGTGTCGATCGACTGTGGCGTTATCTCGTCAACAGCATTTGGTTTGCGCAGTGTCACAGGGATGGTCTTGTGAATCTTTTGGAAGGTAGCAAGTGCTTGTCGCTGACCGTCTAGATTTCCAATGGCACGATCGGCCTGTGCAAGACGCCACCAAGCGACTTCATCGCCAGGCCTGAGATGGGTCGCACGCTCCAGCGGGCGAACAGCGTCGGCAGGCTTTTGCAGAGCAAGATTAGCACTGGCCAATCCAACGAGCGCTTCTTCAAAATCAGGAAACTGTTGGAGGAGACGTTCGTACTGCTGACGTGCGGCGTCCGAGTTGCCGAGTTGTGCCTGATGGTTGGCCAGTTCGTAGGCAGCGTTGCCGTTCTGAGGATCTACGTCAAGTTCGGCGGTGAACTCGCGCATGGCCTGCTCCTGGTCGGCAGAATTGAGGGTGTCGTGGAAGCGCGAAAGATAGATGCGTCCCAACTGGTAGTGAATGCCCGGGCGGTGCGGGTCGAGCGTGAGGACGCGGTTGAAGGCGACAATTGCAGCATCCCATTGCTTCTGGCTCTCGTTAGCTTCGCCCTGCGCCATCAGCATCCAGACAGAACCAGGAGCTGTGTCATGGAGCCGCTCCATAATGTTGTAGGCCTGGCTGCCGTAGATGCGACCGGTGTGGTAGAGGACTTCAGGATCATTTGGGTAGAGCTTATTAAGTGCAAGCGCTGTCTCGACAGCATCTGCATCGCGCTCCATTTCGGAATAAGTGCGGAGAAGCTCCAGACCGCACATGCGTCGAACTTCGGGATCTGCGGTCTGATGAAAGCCCTTTTCGAGAGGCGGCAGGGCTTCGCTGAAGCGTCCCATCTCTGCGAGTGAGAGCCCGAGCAAGCTGTCCAGCTTTGACAGTCCAGGCTTGAGTCGTTGCGCTGCGCGGACTTCGTGTACGGCTTGATCGTAGTCGCGCTGTTTAAAGCTAATAGCCGCCAGCGTGGCATGAATCTCAGCTACGCCAGGCTCGAGCGCCGCGAGCTTTTTAAACGCTTCTTCAGCATCGGCATAGTCATTCCTTGCCAGCGCTTGCTGTCCGTCAGTGGCATACTGCGCTGCCTTGCTGGCCCTGCTGGTTTGCGCGGGAGCGGCCAGGATGACGATACAGCAGGCGGTCAGGAGCGCGGCGCATTTGGGCCATTTCATCATGGACGTCCTCTACTCCCAATAAAAATACACCGCCACATCATGGAGGTGGCGGTGTAGTCAATCAAGGTGCTTTTCGGGATCAGAATGTTAGCTTTCCGCTAAGTTGCACGATGCGCGATGGACCTGCGCTCGTAATCAAGCCTTGTAGCGGATTGCCGACTGCGTTCTGGATGGATGAGCCTCCTCCCGATCCGCTTGTAGCGAGGCCGCCGACGTTGACGACGTACTGATGGTGATTGAAGGTGTTGAAGGTATCGAAGCGCATGGAGAGCCCGGCGCGTTCGGTGATATGGAAGTCCTTCGTCAGACCCATGTCCCAGTTATTGAGTCCGGGCTGACGGAGGAAATTGCGAGCGCTGCTGCCGAAGGTTCCAGGCCCCGGCTGCGTGAAGCAAGACATGTTGATTCGCTGGAACCGCTGGGTAAGGCCGCTGTGGACATTGCAGCCAGTGGTGTAATTGGCGCGTTGGAATTGGGTGTCGTCGAGACCCGCGGCGTCGGTGGCAGTGATGCTGAACGGGAAGCCGGACTGGAAGGTAGTGATTCCGGCAAGCTGCCAGCCGCCGACCACCAGGTCTGCCGCACGGCCAACATTGCCGAGGAACTTCTTGCCTCGCCCGACTGGCAGTGGATAGACGTAGCTGGAGACGAAGCGCTGCGACACGCTGAAATCAGACGGGCCGTAGTCGAGCTGCGGAGCATGGTTGTTCATGAAGCCCTGATATCCGGCGCCCGTGGCGCCTACACCGGCAGCGGCGGACTTATCGTCCTTGCTGTTGGCCCAGGTATAGATGGCGGTCACCGCCAGATTGCCGGCGCGGTGCTGGAAGTTGACGTTCATGGCGTTGTAGTGAGAATAGCCGTGGAAATCGCTATCGATATAGAAGCCGGTGAAGTTGGGATAAGGCAAACGTGACGATGTTGGGCAATCGTGTGTCACGTCGTTGGGATTTGCCTGGCAGGCTGCCAGATTGGCGGCGGATATCTGATACGGCTGAGCGATGTTATGCCGGTCGAGGAGGTGGACGGCGTGTGTACCGATGTAATTGACCTCAAGCGTAGTGTTCGGTGTGAGCGCCCGCTCGACGGAACCTGTCCAGGACTGGACGTAGGGGTCGATGGGGTTTTCGGACTCGATTACTGCGATGAAGGAGAGGGTGGACTGGGGGAATGGAGTGAGTGTGGTGAAGCTTGGGAACATCTGGTTTCCGAACTTGGGCAGGGATGCGACCTGCGTTGGGTTTTCTGAGAGACGGATGCTGTAGGGATAGATGTCGGCGGAGTCGTCGATCTCGCGTCCCTCGTAGGAATCGAAGAAGATTCCGTATCCGCCACGGATTACGGTCTTGTCGGTGAGGCGGTAGTTGAGGCCGAAACGAGGAGCGAAGGGCGTCTTCTGGCCGGGATGCGGCACGGAGCCACAGTAACGGAGGATGGGTCCGCCGTTAACTCCGACTCCAGGTGCGACTCCGTCGGTTTTGAGTTGGGGATCGGCGAAGCAGAGGCCACCCTGGCTGTTCTGGGTATCAAGCCAGAAGAAGTGGTTCTTCGCCTCATAAGCCGCGGCACGATAATCCCAGCGCAGTCCCACGTTCATGGTCAGTTTCTGCGTAACTTTCCAATCGTCCTGTGCGTATGGCGCGAAGTAACCGAAGATGTGGTCCTGGGGATTGCCTGCCTGATCGGTTGGGCTCAAGGGTCCTGGCATGAATCCTGCCGTGTTGTTGTAGTAACCGAGAAGCATGTCAGCGACCGCGTTTCCAGTGCCGCATAGGCTGCTAGGTGCTCCACCGCCGACGGAGACGGGGGCGTTGGGGCATCCATTGCTGTTGCTCAGAATGGTTGCAGCCTGGAACTGCCAGTCTCCGTGGAAGTCGTCGTCCAGGTTGCGGATCAAGTGCCAGTGGCGGTAGTCGAAACCAACGCTGATGGTGTGACGGCCATGGACGGTGGAGAAGCTGTCGGCAAACTCCCAGGCGGGGTTGTCCGATCCTGTGTAAGCGTTCACTGGACCGCCGGTGGTGGTGTACTGCGAGAGCGCCAGGCTGGGCCAGCTTTCCTGCAGTGCGGCAAAGTGCGTGAACACTCCCGTTTGGGCCAGCATTGAGACTGCGTCGGAGGATGGCGCGGGCGCTCCCTGCGGGGCTTGCGCGTCGAGGTAGCCGAAGCGGAAGTTGTTAACGTTGGCGGCGCCAAAGCTGATGGTATGCGAAACCTCCCAGTTCTTCTGCTTCTCGTACTGAGTCAGCAGGCCATAGCTCAGGCTCCCCGTATCCAAGCTGCTGTTCTGATAGGTCGAGTAGGTTCCGCGGCCGAAGATGGAGCCGAAGCGTCCGAGAGTCTGGTCGAGGCGGTAAGTCTGCTGGTTTGTCGTAAGCCGAAGTCCAACGTTACGGATGAAGTTGATGTTGCCTTCCGGCTGGTTTGCCAGTGTAGGCGACTGCCAGTAACCATATTTGAGGGCCACCTGCGCCAGATGATTGGTTATTTCGCCGGAAGGAATCTGGTTATTCGGAAAGGGCTGCCCAGTTGTCGGATCTACGGGCATGCAATTTTGATTAATGTTGAGAAGAGCAGTGCAGGCAGCAGTTCCATAAGCCGGGAGCGGAGTTCCGCCAGAAGTGAGCTCTCCGTTGAAGTTTCCGGTCAGGACTGCGGGGTTGGGCACCATCTCCGTTTCTCTGATGCCATTGTTGATGCGCCAGCCTTCGTAGTTGGCCATCCAGAAAGTCTTGTTGTGACCGTCGTAGATTTTGGGCAGGTACACTGGACCATCTGCCACGAAGCCAAATTGGTTTTGGCGAAGAACCGGGTTGGCTGTGGGGGTGTTGGCTTGATAATCCGAAGCAGTGGGAAAGGGTTTTGCATCGAAGGCATCGTTGCGGTTGTATTCAAACAATGCTCCGTGTAGTGAGTTGCTGCCGCCTTTGCTAACGATGTTGATTTGGCTTGCGCTGAACCCGTACTCGGCTGAATAGGTTCCACTCTCAACTTTGAATTCCTGAATGGCGTCTTGAGAGAGGATGACAGCAGGTGTGACCAATGCCTGGTCTGTATTGATGAGACCGTCCAAGGTGTAGTTATTCCCTTCGGGCCGCCCTCCATTGATGCTGACCGCGTTGCCTTCACCCTGACGCATAGTGCCTTGTTCGCCGCCGACGGTCACCGCTCCTGCACCTACGAGAAGCAGCTGCATGAAGTTTCTTCCATTCAGAGGAAGCTGTTGCACCTGGTTCTGACTCATGAGTTGGGACAGCGCCGTTGTGTCCGTATCGAGCGCGACGGCTTGCGCCGTGACCTCAGTCGCCTGTGTGACCTCGCCTGGTTTGAGACTGATGTTGATGCGTACTTTTTCATCGACCGTAAGGATGACACCGTTGGTCACCGCTTTTTGAAACCCCGGCGATTGTGCCGAGACGGAATATGTGCCCGGGTTGAGCGACGGAGCGTTGTAGTCGCCTGAGGAAGAGGTCGCAGTATGGAAGGGTACGTTGGTCGCCTGGTTGGTAATAGTAATTTTCACGTTAGGGATCACAGCTCCGGTGGAGTCTGTGACCGTGCCCAGGATTGAGCCTGTGGCTCCGGCCTGTCCAAACGCCGCGCTAGATAGAGTCAGCAGTAGCGTCAGCACAAAGCTAAATCGCATAATTCGCATTTCTGGTCTCCCTGAATGAGCGTTGCCGACAGATTTGCTGGGACAACAAGCCAGTGATGGGGGAATGCTGGAGTGCACGAACGGTCTGCTGGTTTTCCCAACGGCCGAAACAATACGCATGAGGCCGGAAAGTGTCAAGGGAAATTTTATTTCTCTTTTGAAATATAAACACTAAACATGCAGTGGTACGTCCAAAAAGACTATGTCTTCGAAGTCAGCACCAGAATGACTACTTCATTGATTGCCGAACACGCATGACGAATAACAGATGAGACGAACTCGTTAGTCCAGGACGAGTACACACGGAATCCCATTGTTTATGCCCATCAGCCACACATCTGTATTAGTCCATGCAATGTGTGTGATGACAGAGAATGGTGAACCAATCATCGATGGATGATCACTGTAGAGTTGTCTGACTTCTTTTTGTGAGACACGTTGCCTCGACTGCGAAAGGCGTTCCGGCAAGCGGAAGCGTGACCAAATTTCATATGGAAGATAATTTTTCTTCCGAAAATCGCAGAACTAATGCTAGGCTGTTGGCCATATTTTCGTACCCGTTTTTTCTGCTGAGCGCGTAACGGAGGCAGTGACAGACCCAAATTCGGCCACTGCGGCCTGACTGATTCGACAAAGGAGAAGCGATGAGACACCACAGGACAGGCCTTAGTGCCGCCATCATGATGATTGTGGGTTTGGCGGCCGCAGCGGCCCAGAACAAGACGGACGCTCTCAAGAGCGGGTTTGAGAACCCTCCGGCTCAAGCACGTCCGTTGGTGTGGTGGCACTGGATGAACGGCAATATTACCCAGGAAGGCATCAAGCTCGATCTGGACTGGATGCACAAGGTGGGATTGGATGGGTTCCAAACATTTGATGCGGCCTTGTCCACGCCGCAAGTAGTCGAAAAGCGCCTGGTATATATGACGCCAGAGTGGAAAGACGCATTTCGCTATGCAACACAGTTGGCTGATCAATACGGGATGGAAGAAGGCATTGCTGGGTCGCCAGGGTGGAGTGAGTCCGGTGGACCGTGGGTTCCTGCTTCTGAAGGGATGAAGAAATATGTGTGGAGCGTGACGGATGTGGAGGGAGACGCGGCGTTCACGGGAAAGCTAGCTCATCCACCGGAGAATACGGGAGCATTTCAGGACATTGGTATCCGCGATGCGCTTCAGTTTGAGGCGGGGAAGGCACCTCCGCAGTACTATGCGGATTCGGTTGTGATTGCGTATCGGAGGCCGGAGAGCGACGTGTCGCTTGAGTCGTTGCATCCAGTGATTACAGCCAGCGGAGGATCGCCTGACTTTGCAATGCTGACCGATGGCGATCTGGAGAAGACCACGGGGATACCCATTCCGGCTGTTGGCGAGAAGGCGTGGATTGAGTACGCATTTGCGGAGCCTGAGACCATTCGCTCCATCACGCTTGTGACGAAAAACCCGAACCGGATAGTAGCGATGATCTCCGGCATTGCTGCGCCAGAGAAAGCTCTTGAAGCGAGTGACGATGGGCAGAATTTTCATGAAGTGACGAAACTGTCGGACGACAATTCGCCGGAGACTACGATCTCGTTCGCGCCTGTGACGGCGAAGTACTTTCGCGTAACGTTCAAACGAGGAACGCCACCTCCGGTCCCTGCGTGGGCGAAGGGGATTGATCCGAAGTCGTTTGGATTGGATCCAAATATGTTGAAGGCGCCGACGAGCTATGAGGTTGCCGAGCTTGTTTTACATCCAGGTGCTCGTGTGAACCACTTTGAAGAGAAGGCCGCGTTTGTCCCTGTGCCCGACCTTTATGGCTTTGCTACGCCTGATTACGCGGGCAACGATGCAGTCAACAAAGCCGATGTGATCAATCTAACGGGCAAAATGCGTCCCGACGGGACACTGGATTGGACACCACCGCCGGGACACTGGGCGGTGGTGCGGTTTGGCTACAGTTTGCTCGGCATTACAAACCACCCCGCCACAAAAGAGGCGACGGGACTGGAGGTTGATAAGCTCGACCATCGCTATGTGCGGCAGTACATGGAGAAGTATCTGGACAGCTACAAGCAGACGGTAGGTCCTGAGTTCATGGGCAAGAGGGGCATTCGCGAAGTGATCAATGACAGCTGGGAGGCGGGCTCGCAGAACTGGACCGACAACATGATCGAGCAATTTCGCAAGCGGCGTGGATACGACCCGGTGCCATGGATGCCTGTGCTGACTGGGGAGGTAGTGGAGAGTTCGGCTGCGAGCGACCGCTTCCTATGGGACTTTCGTAAGACGATATCGGACCTGATTGCCGACGAGCACTATGGCGAGTTGGAGGATGTTCTGCATCAATGGGGCATGATCCACTACAGCGAATCGCATGAAAGCGGTCGCGCCTTTGTTGCAGATGGAATGGAAGTGAAGAAGTTCAGCGAAGTGCCCATGAGCGCTATGTGGACACAGACGCCTGGGGTCAACAATATCCAATACGGCTACAACGCGGATGACCGCGAATCGGCATCAGTTGCGCATATCTACGGACGCCAGATGGTTGCTGCTGAATCGATGACAGCTGCGGCTGGGCCGTGGGCCTGGTCACCCGCAACACTAAAGCCGACTGCAGATATGGAATTTCTCAACGGCATCAACCGCATCGTTGTTCACGAATCATCGCACCAGCCGCTGGTAAACAAAAAGCCAGGACTGAGCCTGGGACCATTCGGCCAGTGGTTCAATCGTAACGAAACCTGGGCTGATGAGGCTGGGCCATGGGTCAGCTATCTAGCGCGGAGCAGCTATCTGCTACAGCAGGGCACTTTTGGAGCGGACCTCATTTACTTCTATGGGGAGGACTCTAATCTGACGGCGATCTACGAGCACAAGTCTCCCGATGTGCCGGCAGGTTATGGATTCGACTATGCGAATGCTGATGCCCTGATTCACGAATTAAGCGTGGATCACGGAAATATTGTTACTCCGGGAGGTACAAGTTATCGGCTGCTGGGGCTGGCTCCATATAGTAGTCATATGTCGCTGCCGGTGTTGCACGCGATTTATAACCTGGTGCAGAAAGGAGCGGTTGTTGCTGGTCCCATGCCAACAGACGATCCGAGTCTTGCGGACAACCAGAGCGAATTTAAGACATTGCGTACGCAGTTGTTTGGTGACGGCACCGGAGTGCACCATGTAGGCGAAGGAACAGTGTATGCCGGACAAACTCCAGCAGAGGCATTCGAAGCGATGCATGTAGCGCCAGACTTCGATTACACAAAACCGTCGAGCGACACGCATCTGCTCTTTGTCCACCGCAAACTTGCTGGGACCGACGTGTACTTTGTAGAAAACCGCAGTGATAGCAGCCAGAACGTGGATGCTACTTTCCGAGTGTCGGGCAAAGCACCTGAACTTTGGCATGCAGAGACCGGAGAGACCGAGCCTGCGTCTTATACGATTGCGAGTGGCCGCACGACGGTGCCATTGAAGCTCGAGCCATGGGGAACTATGTTCGTCGTATTTCGCAAGCCAACCAAGTCAACATCCCGTGCCATTCCTTCGCCGGTTCGGACAGAACTCGCAACTGTAAGCGGGCCATGGACGCTCAGCTTCCCTCCTGATTGGGGAGCTCCGCCCTCTGTCACCATGAATACACTCGCCTCGTGGAGTGATAGCCAGGATAATGGAGTGAAGTATTTCTCGGGTACAGGAACTTACACAAAGACGTTCCGCGCCCCAACGTCGTGGTTCAAGCGAGGCGTGCAGGTGTGGATTGATCTTGGCGATGTAAAGAACCTGGCTGAAGTCACAGTTAATGGCAAGCCGCTGGGTATCGTATGGCATACGCCTTACTGTATAGAGATGACTTCGGCTCTGAAGCCAGGATTAAACCAGCTCTCGATCAAGGTAACGAATGCATGGGTCAACCGTATGATTGGAGATCAGCAGCCTGATGCTAAGAAATATACGTTCACTACTGTAAAACCCTACAGGGCCGATTCGCCGCTGCTTTCGTCGGGGCTTCTGGGGCCAGTTACCGTCTACTCTGAAGCACGCAACTGATTGAGAAGACCGTGGGTTCTGTAGATCGAGATGACATGGTACCGAATTCAGATCAATGACGGTCGACTGCTGATCGGCATTGATCTTGGATCTTGCAGCCGAAACAGATATCGCACACAAAAGCGTTGGAGAACACTTATGCGAATTGAAGGATTGAAGAACTGGATCCCGCTTAATCAGTTCGAGAAGAAACTGCACACCATGTGATTGGGCACAATGGGAGTTCCTTTGGGAGGTTTTGCAAGGGTCGATTTTACTGGAGCGGGAGACCGGGATCGAACCGGCGACATTCAGCTTGGGAAGCTGACGTTCTGCCACTGAACTACTCCCGCCCATGATTTCAAAACAACGTTCCTGATACTTCCAGATTACTATAATCGACCACGGCAGGAGGCGCAGAGGCGCGAAGAAACTATTCAGGTGCCATAAGCACGGCCACTCCGAACGCGGGCAGGTTTAGCGTCTCCGACTCTTTTCCGGCAAGTACATCCTGCATGGACCTGGGCAGTTTTACATGCGTCGGCGACGTCGAATAGTTTCCTACGATGAAGATGTTCTTATCCGCTCCACGACGATGAAACACTTCGACGCCCTCAGGTACCGGAAACAAATCTGGCGAGGCGGCGCTTCCCTTGAGCATCCACTCGACTGCCCGTTTGGTCGTGGCACTGTCCATCCATGCGCCGATGTATGCGATCGAGCCCTTCTCAACTGTTCGACTTACTGCAGAGGGCTCGCCATCGAGCCATGAATTCGGAGCGAGCCAGCGCATTAGGACTTGAGTATCCGGATTGTCCACTTTGAGTTGTTCGGCAAACATGCTCGCAGAGGCATCGCCCCAATCTCCGCTTACCGCCACGGGATCATTCAGCGACATGTATTGCTCTACGTGGGCGCCGAGCAGCTTGGCCAACGGGCCAGGTTGCCGCTCAGACCAGCGACTATTGTGCTCGTCTTTCATGCCGGATCGTTGTGCCAAGACAAGGTGCCCTCCTCCTTCCACATAATGGGTGAGATTATCGGCCTCGGCCTGCGTAAGAACGTTGAGCCCTGGCGCGATCACCAGCTTGTACCGGCTCAGGTCCCTGTTTGGCGGAACAATGTCTACGGTGTATCCAAGCTGCCGCAAAGGAGTGTAGTAGCTCATCAACTCCTGGATTGGATCGTACGCCGGGTTCATCTTCTGCCAGTTGATGGCCCAGCGGCTTGGGTACGAATGAAGCAATGCAACTTCCGCTTGAGCGTGCGTGCCAGCCAGAGCCGGACCAGCTTTCTCAAACTCAGCTCCGAGCTGCGCGTATTCGGCGTAGATAGGATCAGGTCTACCGTCAACGTCGACGAGCGCGCCATGGTTCGCTTCGCCTCCGTTCAGCGCATCGCGCCACTGCCAATAGCTGACGAGATCAGCGCCGTGGCCAACATATTCCCAAATGGCAGCGCGCAGCTCTCCTTTGCGGAGCATCGCACTGGCATTGCCTCCTCCACGAGGCCCCGCGGTCGTTTCCATGACCCAATAATTGCCACCTTTCAGGCCACGCATCAGATCGTGGGTTGCTCCATTTTCCATCGGAGAGTACGAGCCCTTGACCTGCGGATTGTCCCAAGCAATGACGTCTAAGTCCTGTCCGATCTGATAGTGATCGAAGAGATCGTACCAACCCATAAGGTTGGTCGTGATCTTCTGGTTCGGGTCAGCATATTTCCGAATCGCATCGATCTGTACACGCTGATATGCGCGCAATGAGTCGGTAATAAAGCGCTTCGAATCCAGCCACAAACCGGGGCTGTTGTCACCTGGTCCGTCGACCAGCGGAATTTCGTCCCAACTGGAGTACGTCTGGTTGTTATATGCCGTCGTCCATGCCGCATTAAGTTTTGCTAGACTTCCATAACGATGTTGTAGCCACGCATGAAACTGTGCCTGTGTATCGGCATCGAAGGATTGCCTGGAATATTCGTTGCCGATCTGCCATCCGATGACATAGGGGTTATGTCCGAAGCGCTCAGCAAGACGTTCATCGATCTGGCGGACAAAGCGACGATAGAGTTCGCTGTTCCAGTTGGCGTGATTTCGGGTAGAACCTGTGTACAGCTTCCCGTTTTCATCCGTAACGAGAATGCCGGGATACTTCTTTGCCATCCAGACTGGAGGCGCAACCGAAGGCGTGCCAAGCACCGTATAGATTCCATGTTGACCGGCAAGATTGATCGCACGCTCCAGCCAATCGAGATCGTATGTGCCTTCCGTCGGCTCGAGGGCAGTCCATGCAAATTCACCTACACGAACCATGTGCAGATGAGCCTTCTGCATCAGCTCGACATCGTCCTTCCATCGGCTTTCAGGCCATTGTTCCGGATACCACGCTGAACCAAGCAGAAGACTCGGCTGCGACGGCGGTTGAGAATGCATCTCTGGAGTACAGAATGCAAAGGCCAGCGTGACCACCAACGCCAATCTGAATTGCGACGATAGTAGACGGAGCAAAGTCGCCTCCCGCAATCGATATCAATCGATTGCGGAATTCTATCAAAATTTCCTGGATGTTTTGCGCAGCCCATCGTCTAACGAACCGGCGTTCTGTCATTGAACTATCCCGCTCTGCGCCAATCACACAAAGACACGCCGTGCGAGATAGTACACGGGGACGCCGATGACTACGATTATCATTCCCGGCCAGGTCGTGCCTGGCCGGTACGCAAACAGTGCCAGTAGAATGACCGTTGCTCCCACGATGTACAGTCCCGGCAACCATGGATATCCCCATGCGCGATAGGGTCTCGATGCATTGGGCCGCATACAGCGCAGTCGGAAGACACTGGCAATTGTGAGGATGTAGAAAAACAACTCCGCGGAGATCACGTAATCCAGCAGATTGCTGTAGAGGTTGCCGTACTGGTGCGTCAGCGGATTGATCGTGCGCGGCAGCACCAGCAGCGCCGCCCACAGCCCTTGAATTGCCAATCCCCAGCCTGGAACATGCGCGCGGTTCAACCGCTTCACAGCCGGAAAAAACAACCCATCCTTCGCAATCGCATAGCATGCGCGCGCACCAGCAAGCGTCATCGCATTTACGGTGCCGAAGGTTGAGACCATAATCGCTGCCGCCATCAACTCTGCTCCCACGTGGGGGAACACCGTCCTGAGCACCGCTGTGGCCACGCGGTCGCTTGGTACAGTTTGCATCGCGCTTATCGGCAGGCTCGCCAGATACGCCACGTTGCAGAACAGGTACAGCACAATGACAGTCGCAGTGCCAATTAACAGAGCGAGCGGCAGGTTGCGCTCGGGACGCTTTACCTCGGCTGCAACAAATGTGATGTTATGCCACGCATCGGCGGAGAATAGAGAACCCGTCTGTGAGATACATAGAGCGATGAACAACCCGAATCCACTCGCTGCGCTCAGCCCTTCCGCTAGCGGAACTGCACCATGCACGGCCCACATATGCGTAAAGTTTGCACGAATCGCTGCGTGGTTCGCGCACATAGTCAGCCCCAGCACAATCAATACAGCGAGTGCTCCGAGCTTCGATACCGTGAAGACGTTTGTGATGATCTTGCCGTATTTGAGTCCCAGCGCATTGCCAAAGGTCAGCAACACGATCACGGCAATCGCTACCAACTGCGCCGTCGAAAGGGAGACGGCATAATGCGCTCCCAGATTGTATGGGCCGAAGAGATAATGCTGCTCCGAAACTGACGGAAACAACACGCCACTGAACCGCGCAAACGCAATCGCGACGGCCGCAATTGTGCCCGTCTGAATCACCGTCCACATCGTCCAGCCATAGAGAAAGCCCCACACTGGGGAATAGGCCTCGCGGAGGTACACATACATGCCGCCTGCCTGCGGCATCATCGCCGCCAGTTCGCCATAGGAGAGCGCACCGGACACGGTCAGCACGCCTGTGATGACCCACGCGACAAGCAGCCAGCCGGGGCTGCCAATCTGCCGCGACATTTCAGCCGAGACAATGAATATTCCCGAGCCGACCATAATCCCGACTACGACCATGATCGAATCGAAGAGTCCAAGCCCGCGCCTGAATCCCTCGGCCGTGCTCGCCACTGCAACGTCTGTCTCGATTGGCATCCGCCAAAGCCTCTTCAATAAAAATCGGATCGAACTGTCCCACAAGCCTATACGAGACCCGAAAAGGCGGACTATAGCCTATTTGCAATAGACTATTTCGTGATGCCCCACACCATAACCGCACGTCGCCTACTTACGCCCGAAGGCCACATTGACCACCCTGTCATCACCATCGAAGATGGTCTGATTCAATCAATCGACCGCGCTGAATCCAGCAAGGAAGACACGACCCTTGCCCCTGCATTCCTCGATGTCCACACGCACGGCGCGGCAAACCATGACGTTATGGAAGGTACTGCTGAGGCCATCGGCATTATCAGCCGCTTTCTCGCCACGCGAGGCGTAGGACGCTATCTCGCCACTACCGTCACGGCTCCAATCGACACGACTTTGCGCTCGCTTGAAGGCATTGCCAACGCCATCGAATCGCCCGCCGCAGACGCAGCAGTTCCCATCGGCATTCATCTCGAAGGCCCATTCATCTCACACGCCAAGCGCGGAGTTCACCCTCCGGCTGATATTCTGCCGCCAGATATTGCGCTCTTCGACCGCTTCCAGCAGGCCGCACGCGGACACATCCGCCTGATGACCGTCGCGCCCGAGGTTCCCGGCGCGCTCGACCTTATCCGCCATGCGACCGGTCAGGGCGTAAAGATCAGCATCGGCCATACCAACTCGACCGCATCAGAGGCGCAGGCAGGCGTCACCGCAGGAGCGGCCAGCGCTACCCACACGTATAACGCCATGCGCGCTCTTGACCACCGCGACCCAGGCGTCATTGCGACGGTGCTCGACGATGACAATCTCTTTGCCGAATTGATCTGTGACGGCGTTCATGTCGCGCCCGAGATGGTGCGGTTATGGCTCAAAGCCAAGGGCGCTGGGCGTGCAGTCCTTGTCACCGACAGCATGTCTGCAACGGGAATGCCTGATGGTATCTACACACTCGGAACCATGCAGGTTCAGGTGGCCGATGGCCGCGCGTTCGCCGCCGGCGATGCTAATCATGGAAAATTTACGCTCGCCGGCTCAGTGCTGACTATGGATCGTGCAGTCGAAAACATTCAGCAGTTTGCCGGAGCGACGCTGGCTACGGCAGTCAACCTGGCGTCTCATAATCCCGCCGCGCTACTTGGGCTTGAATCGAGTTTTGCCCCAGGTCAACCAGCGAATTTCAATGTTTTCAATGCAGACGGCAAACTTCAATCCACCATCCTTAACGGCAAACAGATTAACTAGCTCTGCCACTGCTTCCTAGCGATACACTGAACGGCAATTACAAGATAATGTGTCCGACTAAATCCTGGATCTGAGAGTGCCCCTCAATGAAAGCCTTTACATTAGCCCTACTTTTATCCTTTGCAACTCTGACATCGAGCGCGCAGGTATCTAAGGTAAGCTTCGACGCGACCACTAAGGTATTTCGGCTTGACGGTGGCAACGTCTCCTATGTCTTCGGAGTAAATTCGCGCGGAGAACTGCAGCAGATGTATTGGGGCGGACGGCTTGGCGCAACAGACACCTTCCCTGCACCGAAGCCGAAACCGGAGTGGGCATCGTTCGACGATTCCTATACCACCACGCCGCAGGAGTATGCAGGTTGGGGCGAAGGACTTTATATCGAACCGGCACTTAAGGTCACATTTCCCGACGGCAACCGCGACCTGGTACTGCATTATGCAAGCTACAAAACCACTGAACACGGCTTCGACGTCGAACTCAAGGACATCGAGCAGCCGATCTTCGTGACGCTGCATTACTCGATGGACTCCGAGACAGGCGTTCTCGCGCGGTCGGCCACCATCGAGAATCGTGGCACCGAATCGGTAACGATCGAGCAGGCTGCAGCGGCCTCATGGGCGTTGCCAGCCGGGCATTACACATTGAATTATCTGACAGGCCGTTGGGCGGGAGAATGGACGCTGAATCAAGAGCCAATCCAACACGGCGAGCGCATCATCGAGAGTCGACGCGGTTCGACCAGTCATCAGGCGAATCCGTGGTTTGCGATCGAAGCCGGTACGCCGGATGAAGAACATGGTGAAGTCTGGTTCGGTGCACTCGGCTGGAGCGGATCCTGGCGCATCACGGTGGAGCGCGACCAGTTGGACGCAGTCCGCGTAACGGGCGGATTCAATCCCTTCGACTTTGGCTATGTCCTCCATCCAGGTCAGTCATTGGAGACTCCAATCTTCTACGGCGGCTATTCGGCACATGGGTTGGGAGGCGCATCGCGCGAACTGCACCTATTTGAGCTGAAGCACATCCTGCCACGTACAGCCTCTACGCGCGGCGCAGAGATGCCGCGCGTGCGGCCAGTACTTTATAACTCGTGGGAAGCAACCGAATTCAATGTAAACGAAGCTGGACAGATGGCTCTGGCGGAAAAGGCCGCGGCGCTTGGTGTAGATCGTTTCGTTATGGACGATGGATGGTTTGGCCAGCGCAAGAACGATCACGCAGGGCTCGGCGACTGGTATGTGAACCCCCAGAAATTTCCGCATGGTCTGAAGCCACTCATCGACAAAGTTCACTCGCTCGGAATGGATTTCGGACTCTGGGTTGAGCCTGAGATGGTCAATCCCGACTCTGATCTCTATCGCAAGCATCCTGATTGGGTCCTGCACTTCAAGGGACGTCCAGAGACTGAGCAGCGCAATCAGTTGGTGTTGAACCTTGCGCGGCCCGACGTGCGTGCTTACATCTTCGGCTTCCTCGACAAGCTACTCACCGAAAATGACATCGCCTTCCTCAAGTGGGACTACAACCGCAACTGGAGCGAACCAGGCTGGGACGCAATTCCTGCCAATGAGCAAAAGGAGGTATACGTTGCGTTCACACGCAACCTATACAGCATCCTCGCCGAGTTGCGGCAGAAGCACCCAAACGTCGAGATCGAGTCTTGCTCCGGTGGCGGCGGGCGAGTGGATCTCGGCATCCTTCGTTATACCGACGAGGTATGGCCATCGGACAATACTGACCCATTCGACCGGCTAACCATTCAGAACGGCTTTACCTACGCGTATACCCCGCAGGTCATGATGTCGTGGGTTACGGACTCGCCGCACTGGATGAACAACCGCTCGACCTCACTTGCGTATCGCTTCCTCAGCTCGATGCAGGGCTCATTGGGCATAGGGGCCAATATCAACAAATGGACGCCCGACGAAACCGCGCTGGCCAAGCGCCTGATCGCGGCCTACAAACAGGTACAGCCGACGATTGTGCGAGGCGATCTCTACCGCCTCATCTCGCCGCTCAATGGCAGCGAGTTCTCCGCAACGGAAGACGTGAACCGTGACAAATCGCAGGCAGTCATCTTCGCCTTCATCCACTCCACACAAGAGGGACGCGGATTTCCTTTGCTGAAGCTTGAGGGGCTCGATCCAAATGTCGAGTACACGCTCAGTTCCATTGAGGGCAAAGCAAGCCCTAACACTCCCACAACCGCCAGTGGCGCATGGTGGATGAATCATGGTCTGGTCATGGACCAGAGTTTCCGCGGAGATTTTCAGGCCGCAGCATTCAGGCTGGACAAGAAATAGATAACAAGGTTCGGACGAAATAGTACTTACGAAACAGTGCTGAATACACTCAGTTCCGCAAGCGCTATGCACACTGGTGAATCAGTGATCCGGAGGCGGATTTTGCTCGTAGCAACTGGCGCCGGCAACCGAATGATGCGGCAGGCTCCAATGCTTGTTCCAGTGGCAATTTGAGTCCATCCTCCACCCTGCCAAGCGTCTATGCCAAACGCTCCGATACGCTGTCCGAGCTGGATGGCTTCTCGTAACCGAATAATGGAGACCTGCTTTAGCGCACCAAACTCGAGCGTCACATTTGGCAGGGTTACCGCGTCATCAGTCGCCCAATATGTAGTTCTGCTCTCATCGACCAGATTGGAGGCTCCAAACTTTGCACTACCCCCACGCACATTTGATGGGAGAAGACGCGCAGACTTTGCGAGATCCTGGGCAAACATGCGCTGGATATTCTGACGATATTGCACCAGTGTCTTAGCATCTACATCTTCAATAAGGCCCTTCCTGTTTGGCGGAACGTTCAGCAAAAAACTGGCGCCGCGTCCGACAGATTCAAAATACAGATCCACCAACTGATCAGGAGTCTTGACCTTTGCGTTCTGGCTCTCATGCCAGAACCAACCCGGGCGGATTGAAACATCACACTCGGCGGGTTTCCACATCGAACCGTTACGCACTCCGTGCATAAGCACATCCCTGCTGCCTTCCGCGGAAGCATGCGCATCCTGTAAGCCTTCGAGCGCTGGACTAAATGTTGCCCAACAGGGGTCACCAGCAATGCCCGATTCATTCCCAACCCAACGGATGTCACCCGCCTCGCCAAAGATAACGGCTTCCGATTGCAATCGGTGGATGATCGCCAGGATCTTGTCCCATTGATAGTAGCCAGCACTGATGCTTCGCTTCTCCCGAGCGCCTCCGTAATACCCATCGCCTCCGTTGGCTCCATCAAACCACACCTCGAAGATCGGCCCATAGTTCGTCAACAGTTCAGTAATCTGCTCTCGATAGAGGGGAAGATAATCCGGAGTGCCATACTTTGCGTTCGAGCGATCCCAAGGCGAAACGTAGACTCCAAACTTGAGTCCTGCTCTTTTGGCTGCAGCGGCGATGTCACGGACGACATCTCCTTTACCATCTCGCCATCGACTGTTCCGAATACAGTGTTCCGTGGTCTTCGTTGGCCACAAACAAAACCCATCATGGTGCTTACAGGTAAGGATGACGGCCTTCATGCCGCCAGCTTTCAAATCACGAACGATGGCATCGGGATCAAACATCGTCGGGTTGAAGATGTTCGGGTCTTCATCACCGTAACCCCACTCCTTGTCAGTAAAGGTATTAACGGTGAAGTGCAGAAAGGCATAAGTCTCCAGATCATGCCATCTTAGCTGCGGCGCCGATGGTACTGCTCCATATGGAGCAGGTTCGTGAATTTTGTTTGCTCTAGCGAAGAGAGAGCCTGCACCAACAATTACAAACTGACGCCGAGATATCTCCATGGGCTCTTTCCACCATTAAATTGAAGTACTCACTTCAACGGATCGCAACTAAAGGCACAGACGCATCGCTTCAGACGGAATACTTCGCCGGGTCGCTCGTGCTGGGATGCGCCGTCTCTATGTGCCCTGCAAATCGGCGAAGAAATGCTGGAGCGACTGGAACCGTGATCTCCAGATCGAACCAATGTGAATTCGCAAGAAGCGTCCAACGATCTTCCAAAGACGCTCCTGCGGCAACCGTGTAATTTTTGCTTCCTCCATTAGTGTAGCGGTTGGCCACCAGAATGGAGCAAGGAGAAGAGCCGTGATTTGTCAGAACCAGAATTGCATCTCCTGACGTGAACTCACCGCGAACATGCGCCTCGATTAGAGCGGGATGCGCACCACTGCGGAAGTGCGCAAGATATCCATTCGGGCCATGTACCAACAGGTCATATGGATATCCAACATCATTGCGATCCCAGTAGTCGGAGAGCGTCTGTCCCGCTGAAACCGCATAGCGTCTCGGAGCGGCCCCAGGCGCGCACAGATCGTACACATAGAAAGCCGTACCAGCCTTGCCGGCATTTACGAAATCTACCCAAACCTTTCCGTTCTCTTCGCGGCACTGCGCAGCAAACTCATATGGCAGCGGCCGCGCTGGCCGGGTTCCTGACTCCTGCACTGGCATTTGCTGATTTTCGGGAACCTGGTACGGCTTATGGTGTGAATGAACCGGCTTCGGCACGCGAAATGAAACTGCACTCGTATCTGCATCTTGAGAAAAATTAAACGCCGAAGTAAGGTCTCCGCAAACAGCCCGTCTCCACTGGCTGATATTCGGTTCGTGTACACCAAAGCGGGATTCAAGGAACCTTAACACCGAGGTGTGATCAAACGTCTCCGAGCAGACCCATCCGCCTTTGCTCCACGGAGAGATCACCAGCATCGGCACACGCGGCCCTAGACCAACCGGCTGCAAGCCGCCAGGATCCGCCCCTGGGACAAGCGGCTGCATCTCGTTCGGATACTTGTTGAGATCAACAAACTCATCCTTCAAGCTCTCCACCAGGTCGTCCGATACACGACCCGATGTATTCATCGCCTGCGTATGCGGAGGCATCGGAGGGACTACGTGGTCGAAGAGTCCATCATTCTCGTCATAATTAATCAGAAAGACCGTCTTGCTCCAAACCTCAGGATTCGATGTCAGCGCCTCCAGCACAAGGTTGATGTAATAGGCCCCGTGCGTAGGCGAAGCATCTGGATGCTCACAGTATTTAAATGGCGCAACCACCCACGAGACCTGCGGCAATCTTCCCCGCTTTACGTCCCGACGCAGATCTTTGAGCGTGTGCGTTGAAACTCCGTTCCGCACCAGTGAACTCTCTGGGGACGCCCCCTCCTGCACCTGGTACTGCGCGAAAAATTCAAGGGAGTTGTCCGTGTAATTATCGGTTGGGGATCCATGAATCCCAGTGCCACCCTGATATACGCGCCAACTAATATTGTTGGCCTCAAGCCGTTCTGGATAAGTCGTCCACGTGTAGCCATTTACATTGCTACGTTCTTCAAGCGCGGGGCCATTCGGCTTTTTCCCAAGCACATTGCGTGGGTCAGATGTTCCAGTCCAGAGATAGATACGGTTGATCACCGTGTTCGCATGCGCTGAGCAGAAGTACGAATCGCACAGTGTAAATGCATCAGCCAGAGCATAGTGGAAACTCACATCCTGCCGTGTGAGATGCCCCATCGTCAGTACGTCCTGCTTCTGAGTCACCCATTGGTCCCATCTTCCGTGATTCCACGCAAGATGCCCGCTGCTCCATCCATGATCTGTTCCAGCTTGATACTCTGTCGTGCGTTTCGGATTCAGATACCACGGAAGAACATGTACGGCATCACCTGCAAGCCCACGATCGTGATAACGCTTTGTCTTAATCGACGCGGACGGCTGATACCACACTGGCTTGCCATTCGTAAGCATGTGCGGTCTGGGATCATTGAAGCCGCGCACGCCTCTCAATGAACCGAAATAGTGATCAAACGATCGGTTCTCCTGCATCAGGATCACGACATGCTCAACATCCTGAATCGATCCCGTTGCCCGATTCGCTGGAATCGCCAATGCCCTGCGAATGCTCGCTGGCATCATAGCTGATCCTGCAGCTGCTATACCCATGCGAAAGAAGTCACGACGCGTCTGCTGCTGTTTCATCTGACTCAGTATCTTCTCCTACTTCTATTGGACTCCGGCACACAAGTTCGGGAACCGCAATGCGGCTCCCGAACTTGTTCCTAGTCACATCGGCACGATCAGAAGGTCAGCCGAGCAGAGATCTGCCCGGTACGAGCCCCCTGACTACCTGTAATCTGACCAAACTTCGCCGAGGTTATGTTGAGGTTAGGATTGCTGAGATTCGTATGATTCAGCACGTTGGTGAACGTTCCCTGCAATTGCAGCTTCACGCCCTCCACAAGGGTGAACGACTTGGTCAATCCGCTGGACAGGTTGATGTAATTTGGTCCCTCGATAGAACCCGCACCAGCGTTGCCGAAGCGGCCAATCGGAGCTGGTGATCCAGCTTTGCCGTTACCCGTGGTGCAGGAACTGCCGGATGTCCAGCCGGGCTGACCAGGGCAGGTCAGCGCAGCCGGATTCAGCCAATGCAGGCGTGTGCGGCTTGACGGCTTGATCGAGACCCCCTGCACCTTGTCCGGGTACTGGTTACGCCCGGTGAGAGCGTTTCCGTTGGCGTCGCTACTGATACCCGATCCCGTACCTGAAGGATCGCTCTGTCCGCCCGGGATATAGGGTGAGAGGTACGGTCCCGTCTCCATCAGCAGAATGTTCGATATCTGCCATCCGCCGACGACCATATCTGCCAGGCGAGACATACTGCTACCGAAGGTACGTCCACGACCGAAGGGCAGGTCGTAGACCATCGTCGTGTTCCATAGGTGACGGCGGGTACCGTACACATTGCCGTAGTCGATGCTAGGCATAAGGATGGAGGTCGCACGCGATCCGCCAGTCTCTCCCGCAAATCCACTGTTGCTTGCCGGCCCTTGGTTGTCTGCCATCGCCTTGGCAAAGGTGTAGCTCGAGTCAAGCTGCAGGCCCGCGGAGTAGCGGTGAGATACCTCAATCTGACCCGAGTTGTAGTTAGAGTATGCTCCCGTGTCCCGGGTATTGATCGTGCCCCAGTTCGGGAAGCGGCGCGCGCTCAGTGGCTGGTTGTAGGCCGAAACCGTGGTGGAGAATGGCAGCGCGTTCTCGTCTGGAGCCCATACTAAGTGCTGGGTCACCGAGCCGATATAGGAAAGCCGAACTGCGTAACCGTGGCTCAATGCTCGGTCGACACTCAACGACCACTGGTAGGTATAGGGGTCCTTCCAGTTGATACTGTTCGCCGTGCCGAAGTAGTTCTGTCCATAGCACGTGGTGCAGCCTGCGCTGCCCGAACCCGCATAGATTGATGGCCACTGATAGCCAATTGCGTGCGTGGTGCTGTTATAGGTGTTGGAGTACTGCGTCGTATCCGCCTGCACCGTGCCAGTCAGCGAGTAGAAGTTGCCGCCCAGCAGGGTGATGTTATACATGCCGAAGCCGCCGCGGATCGCCGTCTTGTTGTCACTGGACGGCCGCCACGCGAAACCGAAGCGAGGCATAAAGCGCAGTTTGGGATAGTGCTTGAGTCCCGAAGGAAAGCCAGCCTGGCTAGCCGAGAGGACCGGCATACAGGGCGCGCCGTTGATCGTCGATCCCGAGGAGGAGCCGTACGGCAGGCAGGCATTCGCGCTCTGCATGAAGGGCAGAGAGATCAGATTGGAGAACCCATCCGGATAGATGACAGCGCCACTCTTCGCATAGTTGGGATCGAAGTTAGCGATATCGCCATGCGCATCATGGTAGCTCGGATGCAATTCATAGCGGATACCATAGGTGAGGGTCAGCGAAGGCGTGACTGCCCACTGGTCCTGCGCGAACGCATGATAGTGCCAGGACTGGCCATCATTGTCCTGGCTCACCACATCGTAGAACGTCTGGTACGGAAGTCCGAGGAGCAGATCGGCGAAGTCTACGCCAGTGAAGATCCCTCCACCTTGACTACTTTGAAATGAAAACGTCCCGTAATTGTCCGCCCCATTGAAGCCGAGCGGCGTAATCGCCTGGAGGCTCTGGGCGTCCACGCCAAACTTCATCTGATGCTTGCCGTGCGACCAACTCAGTGTGTTGTAGTAGTCATACGTATTGGACTGTGAGACGGAGTTCAGGCGATCTGGAGCAAAGTTGGTCAGACTGCTCGAATAATCAATCTCGGGAAGACCGTTATAAAACAGATTCTGCAGTCCATTCAGACCCAGACCATTGGTGAAGGCTGTACCGTTGAACGGATTCACATTACCCGTTTGGTAGCGGGTATAGCCGAAGCTAAATTCATCAATCACGTTCGGCGTGATCGTATAGTTTGCGCTCACCTTCAACACGCGGGAGTTGCCCGTACCCGTCGAGGCAGGTACAAGTAACGTCTGTGGATTGATCGAAGACTGGTTCTTCCATGTGTAGCGTCCCCAAAGCAGAAACTTCTGATTGCTTCCGAAATACTGGTCGGCGCGTACATCAAACTGGTTGGAACTCTGACTTTGATCTTTATTAATCTGGTAGTTTTGCGCTCCATTGTCGTCAAAAGCGGCAGTATTGCCGATGTTGGGGTCGGGGAAAAATTGCAGAAATTTCTGCGTGATCGGACTGATGCTCGGTAACGCGGTGCCGTAAGTACTGCCAGTAGATGGATCAAACAGTTGCCCCGAGTAGCCTGAAGCAGTGTATTGTGAAAAGTCGCCCTTCTTCATCGCAGCAGTGGGCACCATGTAGTTATATGTTCCCGAGTTGGGATAGCGCCACCCCTCATAGGTCCCGAAGATAAAGGTGCGGTCGTGCCCGTTGTAGAAGTGCGGAATCACGACGGGGCCGCCAAAGCTGCCACCAAAGGTGTTCGCCACCAGCTTGTTCTTCTTTAGGGTAGTCGGATAGGCATAGGGAATCGCATCGAAGGCGGCATTCTGGTGATACCAGAAGAGCGAACCATGGGGCGTATTCGTACCGCCTTTCGTAGTCACTGTAATCTCACCTGGTTGTCCGTATTCCGCGTCGTTCTGCACACCATCGGCACGCATCTCCGAGATGGATTCACTGGAGGGGAAAGCATTGCCGATGGGACTGTTGCCGGTCGCGCTCTGCACAGTGATGCCGTCTACAGAGACCTCCGTCTGGAACGGTAGGCCTCCCTGCAGGGAAAATCCGGGGCTGGAGCTACCGGCGTTGTCGGCCTGCACACCGGGTAGTGTGCCCACCACGTTCAGTGCGCTGGTGCCGCTCTGACTGGCGCGCGTATTCGTCGGCAGGTTCGAGATGCTGGTTGAGTTGTACACTGCACTGACCGATGCGTCATCGGTGTTGATCGCAGGCTCTGAGCTGGCGGAAACCTCAACAGCTTGCTGTACGTTGCCGACTTGCAACGACGCATCCACGCGAAGATCCTGGTGCACTGAAAGCGTCACGCCAGTGATCTGCCAGCCCTGGAACCCTGCTGCAGAGACCACCAGTTTGTAATGGCCAGCAGGAACATCGATAAAGTGGTAATCGCCATGTCCGTCAGTGATCGCGTTGCGCGTAATACCCTTATCGACATCGGTTAGAGTTACTGAGGCATCCGGAACCAGTGCCTCGCTCTTATCGCGAACTGTACCGATAATACTGCCCTGGATTGACTGAGCCACTACTGGACACTGGGTCACCATCATCGCAGCAGCAGCCAGGACTAGAAATCGAATTCCTGTTTTTAGTGATCGCATCATTTCCTTCGGCCTCAATCATGCAATTGGATTTGTCGAAGGCAAAGGACAGTCGGAGCGGTTCGTCTCACTGTGTCTGACTTCCTGTCACCTTTACGTGCAGCATAGTCAGCGCATCAGCGTTAGCGTTATCGCATATTGGCAAAAAGAGAATATTTTTATCGAATGTTTACCAGCGAAATCTACGAAATCGGAAATGAACGACGCTTCAGGCGCTCTGATGGCAATTCACCAAAGAGGCCTTGGTAATCGCGCGCAAACTGACTCATGTGCCAGAAGCCCCAGTTCGCAGCCGCCTGCTGCACCGACGACACGCCGGAGTTCGGATCACGCAAACAGCGTCGCACGCCATTCAGTCGCAATGTACGGAGATAGGCATTCGGATTCATCCCCATTACATCCTGAAACGCATATTGCAGCGTGCGTCGGCTGATTTGAAATCTCTGGCAGAGATCGACTACCGTAATCGTCTCATCCTGATTCTCGAGAAGGTGCTGCCGCACCTCGCGCACAATCTTGTAGTGGCTCATCTGCCTATATGGTGGACGCCCCGTCGTTTCATGCGAGCTGCAAACATCTGCCAGCGCGTCCAGCACTGCGATGCGGATACTCTCATTCGAGGAGGGGTTGGACACAATATCCGGCGTGCGCGCAGCTTCTTCCAGAATTTGCCACACCAGCCTTTGCAGTCCCATCTTCTGAACCGGCTTGATCTTAAGCAACTCGTCCTGCATAGTGCGCGGGAGCACGCTTGATTGGTTCAACGTCTGAATGTGCAGCACCAAATCTTGTCGATTCACGACAAGGCCCAGAATCTCAAAACTGTCTGGCGTCAGCAATTCAAACGGCGCGAATCCTGGCCGCATCGCGACTGTGTTCTCGCCAACCGCATACGAGCCCAGCTTGCACTGCTCCCCTCGCTCCACCGGAATCCCAAACCACCAACTCTCCGAGTTCACAATGCACGACTGCCGTAGTACATGGCTTGTCAATTCACGGAAGATCTGCATCCTTCCAACCCACAGTTCATGGATGCTCCCGGAAAAGCGCCCCGGTGTCAGCTGGTCGTACAGCTGTCGCCAACCCGTCAGGCTGTGCGCTTGGTCGTCCACATCCGTTGCCACATGCGAGTAGAACCCAGACTCTGGAAGACAAGTAGCACGAGTTGAAATGGTTTTAATAGCGTTCATGGTAGCTTGTAATAGTTGGCTGGATTTGACAGATTACGCTTCTGAATAATTCTAAAACAATACTTTATGTAATAAAAAATAATATTAAACCCAAATAAAACAAAGGTGGACAGTAGCTAGGGACTGCGAGGTGGAAGGGCTTTTGTTTGCCACATCGCTGGAACAATATTTCCCGCCTTGTCTGCCTCTACATCACTCGCATCCTTCAAGCGAATTCCAGTACCGCCTAGTACACGAGCTTCATCCAGCAAATACGCTAATTTGTATGCCGCATCACTGTAAGAAAGCCCTGCTGGTCGGATGTTCGAGATGCAATTACGATCAGCGTCAGTGCGCCCACTAAACGGTCCATATGTCAGATAAGCTCCCAAACTATCCACAGCATTCAAACCAGGTCGCTCGCCAATCAGCACAGCGACGGCTTCGGCATCACGCAGGCTACCGATTTCATCACCAAGCGCGACTCGTGCTTGTGTCGCAATCACCACATCATCCAGCTCCCAGTCTTCCAGCCTCAGCTTTAATTCACGAAGTAATGGCAGTGCATGCTGTGCCGGGGCAGGCGATGATAAGCCATCCGCTATGATCACGGAAAGGCGCTTCGTCGAGCGGGAACATTCATATAAGTCATCAATACAAGCTGCATTCAGCCGCCTGCCTAGATCGGGACGATGCAGATACTCCATCCGGTCCTTGGCCTGGCTCCGCGCGAGCCGCGTACGGAACCCGCTCCGCTCTAGCTCCTTCGCCAGATTGGCAGTATCAAGAGGTGTGTAGATAACATCCCTCGCCAGCGCATGGTCCATTCCAAAATCCAGTAATGCACGCGTAGGCAAGCTCGCACCCACTCTGCCCAGCCCAATGCGAGCGCGAGTAAATCTCGACAGTGCGCTCCAGGGGTCCGGCGATGCGATCGATCTTGTCATCTATGCCTCAAGCGAGAACGGGCTACCTGCCAGTAGGGCTTTCGCAGCAGTCTCCGACGGCATCAGCCGTCCATTCGCATCAACGACTCCCATTCTCTCCAGCCAGCGCTCAAACTCAGGAGCGCGTCGCAATCCAAGTACCTCGCGCACATACAGCGCATCATGAAACGAGGTGCTCTGATAGTTCAGCATAATGTCGTCCGCACCCGGAATACCCATGATGAAATTCACTCCAGCCACGCCTAGCAGCGTCAGCAGCGTGTCCATATCATCCTGGTCTGCCTCTGCGTGATTCGTATAACAGACGTCGCATCCCATCGGCAATCCCAGCAGCTTCCCGCAAAAATGATCTTCCAACCCAGCGCGAATGATCTGCTTGCTATCAAAGAGGTACTCCGGCCCGATGAAGCCGACCACCGTATTTACCAACAGTGGAGCGTATCTGCGCGCGACCGCGTAGGCACGCGCCTCACATGTCTGCTGATCTACACCAAAATTCGCATCTGCAGAAAGCGCGCTTCCCTGCCCCGTCTCGAAGTACATGCAGTTCTCCCCTGCAGTACCTCGCTTCAACGAAAGTGCAGCTTCATACGCCTCCTGCAATAGTCCAAGCGTGACACCAAAACTCGCGTTGGCCTTCTGCGTTCCAGCAATGGATTGAAAGACCAGATCTACCGGAGCCCCCGCTTCCATCGCCTGCATCGTATTCGTTACATGCAGCAGCACGCATGTCTGCAAAGGAGCATCGAACTTTTGTCTGAAGTTATCTAACGCCCGCAGAAGCTCGATTGCCTTCGCCGTGCTGTCGCTTGCCGGATTGATGCCAATCACTGCATCACCGCAGCCGTATAGCAACCCATCGATCGTCGAGGCCAATACGCCCTGAATGTCATCCGTCGGGTGATTCGGCTGCAAACGTACTGACATTCGCCCTGGCAGTCCGAGAGTATTGCGAAATCGCGTCACCACACAACACTTGCGTGCAGCCAGAATCAGATCCTGATTGCGCATCAGCTTTGATACGGCAGCAATCATCTCAGGCGTCAGCCCTGCGGCAACATTTGCTAACACATCTGCGTCTTGCTCGTCACTCAGGATCCATTCCCTCAGCTCGCCCACCGTAAGGTGGCGAATCGGTGCGAATGCAGCTTGATCATGCGTATCAATGATTAGCCGCGTCACGTCGTCGTCTTCGTATGGCACAACCGCTTCATTCACAAATTTTGTCAGCGGCACATCTGCCAGAGCATACCGCGCAGCGGCTCGCTCGGCATCGGACTCAGCTGCAACCCCAGCCAGCACATCACCCGACCGCAATGGACTCGCCTTCGCTAGCAGCCCTTTCAGGCTGTCGAACAAATACGTTCTACCGCGAGTTGAATGCGAAAAGCTCACAGCTTCGAGTGCTCCTCAACCACCTCAGAACTCGTCGTAATGTCCCGCTTCCCGCGCCAGCTCAGTCGCAGGGCAACATAACCGACGAGCAATAGCGCAACAAACAGCAGACCAATCAGCCGGTTATAGTAGACCAGACTTGCCAGGCAGACGCACGCTACCACCAGTGTCCATATCGGCGCGAACGGATAGAACCGCGCGCGAAACGGACGATGCAAATTCGGCTCCGTCTTGCGCAGGCGAAACAGTGACAGCATACTCACCACGTACATCACCAACGCGCCAAGCACAGACATCGTGACAATATTCGCAGTGAGCGGCTGTCCGCCAAAGCTCACCCACTTATCGCTGTAGATAGCTGCTATCCCGACCGCTCCTCCAGCCATAATTGCCATATAAGGCGTGTTGAATCGCGGGTGCACCTTCTCTAAAACCGAGGGCAAATATCCAGCACGGGCCAACGCAAATATCTGCCGCGAGTAGCCAAAGATAATTCCATGCAACGAAGCTACCAAGCCAAACAGTCCAAGCCACACAAGCATGTGCAGCCATCCGCTCTTCGCGCCAACAATAATCTTCATCGCCTGCGGTAGTGGATCGTTGATATTGGCAATCGTGCGCCAGTCGCCCACCGCACCTGCGAAGAGCATCACGCCGACAGCCAGCACCAGCAGTGTCAGAATTCCCCCGATATAGGCAATCGGAATCGAGCGCGCGGGCTTCTTCACCTCTTCGGCGGCCATCGCCACACCTTCGATGGCGAGAAAGAACCAGATTGCGAACGGCACAGCGGCAAACATTCCTGCAAACGTGATGGCAGAAAAATGATCGCGCCCAGCCCATCCGTGAGCAAGAAAGTTACTTAGCTTAAAACCAGGAGCAACCACCGCCATGAAGACCATGAGCTCAATGATTGCCAACACAGTCACAATGAACTCGAAGCTTGCGGCAATCTTGACACCGACTATGTTGATTGCCATGAAGAACAGATACGCCAGCACGGCTGCATTTCTAGGCGAAAGTCCAGGAAACTGCACATGCAGATACGCGCCAATCGCCAGCGCAATCGCCGGCGGGGCAAACACAAACTCCACCAGCGTTGCAGCCCCCGCAATATACCCGCCCGTATCTCCAAAGGCCCGCTGGGCATAGGAAAAAGGACCACCCGCGCTCGGGATTGCGGTCGTCAGCTCGGTGAAGCTAAAGATGAAGGCCGTATACATGGCCGCCACCAGAATCGTAGTGACAAGAAACCCCAGTGTCCCCGCACTCGCCCATCCGTAGCTCCAGCCAAAGTACTCACCAGAGATGACGAGCCCTACTGCGATTCCCCACAGTTGCCATGTATTCAGAGTTGCCTTCAGCTTTGCGTGTTCTTCCATGCCGCCTCACGTCCACATTATGCGGTGGTTATGCAAGCTCTGGTTATCAAGAATCGGCAATTTCTTTCATCGTGCATTGGCGTCTCGGCGAGTAAAAAAATACCTGAATTTTGCCGATTTCCGCTAACACTCCCGTTTTTCGGCTGACTATGCTGTTACCCATCGAAAGCCGGCGTCGGCCACCGCTGCGCAATTTCATGGCAGAATCGCTACCGCGTCCAATGCAGAAAATCCGCATGTTTGCCGTGCAAAACCGGCATCCAACACTCTGAAGGAGCAGAACCCATGGCAACATTGACCTCCGCACCAGCCAGCAAAGTCGCGCCGGGCGCCTACGGCTTCCCGGTCAAAATAAAACAGCAGTACGGCAATTACATCGGGGGTAAATGGACCGCGCCTATCTCCGGCTCCTACTTCGATAACGTCACACCTGTCACGGGCGAAGTTCTCTGTCAGATACCGCGTTCAAACGCTGACGACATCAATCTAGCGCTCGATGCCGCACACGCCGCAAAAGACTCCTGGGGACGTACTTCACCCGCCGAGCGTGCCCACATCCTCGAACAAATCGCCCAGCGCATGGCCGACAATCTCGAGATGCTCGCCACCGTTGAGACCTGGGACAACGGCAAGCCCATCCGCGAGACCATGGCAGCCGACCTCCCGCTGTGCATCGACCACTACCGCTATTTCGCTGGAGCTATCCGCGCGCAGGAAGGCGGCATCTCTGAGATCGATCACGACACCATCTCCTATCACTACCATGAGCCTCTCGGCGTAGTCGGCATGATTATCCCGTGGAACTTTCCGCTCCTTATGGCCGCGTGGAAACTCGCGCCAGCGCTCGCCGCAGGCAACTGCGTCGTACTCAAGCCAGCCGAACAAACTCCACTCGGCATCCTCGTCCTCGCCGAGCTGATCGGCGACCTTCTGCCCCCCGGCGTGCTTAATGTTGTCAACGGCTTTGGCCTCGAAGCGGGCAAGCCACTCGCCTCCAGCAATCGCATCGCTAAAATAGCCTTCACCGGAGAGACCACCACGGGGCGTCTCATTATGCAGTACGCCTCGCAGAACATCATCCCCGTCACACTCGAGCTCGGTGGCAAGAGCCCCAACATCTTCTTCGAAGACGTCATGCGTGAAGATGACGCCTTCTTCGACAAAGCGCTCGAAGGCTTCAGTATGTTCGCGCTTAACCAGGGCGAAGTCTGCACTTGTCCATCGCGCGCGCTTGTCCAGCAATCAATCTACGATCGCTTCATGGACCGAGCCATCGATCGCGTCAAGAAGATCAAGCGCGGCAACCCGCTAGATAGTGACACCATGATCGGTGCCCAAGCCTCAACCGAACAGATGGAGAAAATTCTCTCCTACCTGGATATCGGCAAGAAGGAAGGCGCAAAGGTCCTCACCGGTGGCAAGCGCGCTGACAATGGCCCAAGCCTTGCCAACGGCTTCTACATTGAACCCACTGTCTTTGAAGGCAACAACAAGATGCGCATCTTCCAAGAGGAGATATTCGGTCCCGTCGTCTCCGTCACCACATTCAAGGACGACGAAGAAGCGATGGCCATCGCCAACGACACGCTCTATGGCCTCGGCGCAGGCATCTGGACACGCGACCTGAACCGCGCCTACCGCTTCGGCCGCGGCATCCAGGCTGGCCGCGTCTGGACCAATTGTTACCACCTATATCCAGCCCACTCGGCCTTTGGCGGATACAAGCAATCCGGCATCGGTCGCGAAAATCACAAGATGATGCTCGACCACTACCAGCAGACGAAGAACCAGCTCGTCAGCTACAGTCCCAACGCTTTAGGATTCTTCTAAACTATCGCTTATCGGCCAGCGTCTTCATCGCGTCGCCCAATTTGACGCGATGGAGACGTGGGAGTTTCAAAGACCATGTCTCACATTCCGGACCAAGTCATCGCCACCTCTGCCGCAATGCAACTCATAGCGAAGCTTAAGGAGAAACACGGCGACCTCATGTTCCATCAATCAGGCGGTTGCTGCGACGGTAGTTCGCCCATGTGTTATCCGCGCGGTGAATTCCTCACCGGCGACAACGACGTCTTGATCGGCACGCTCGGCGACACACCTTTCTATATAAGCCGCAGCCAGTTCGAGTATTGGAAACATACTCAACTCATCCTTGACGTAGTCCCCGGACGCGGTGGCATGTTCTCGCTCGAAAACCCCGAAGGCGTCCGCTTCCTTATCCGCTCAAATGTCTTCAGCGACATCGAAATCGCAGCTCTTCGCGCCACAGGTCGCATCTAAACGCTTTAAATACCTGCTGAGGCAATACCTGCAATGCTAACCAACTTATAAGCGGCGACGGAAGCTCACTGATTGATTTCTGCAGTCACAGTGCTGAATAGAAAATAAAGCTTAATCGCCGCTACCGGACTGTGAGGCTGATGGTAGTGATATGGGTATTGGTTCCGGAAGCTCCACTTATAGAGATCGTATAGTTCTTACCGACCGGATTCTGGCTTCCCTGGCATCCGCACAACAGACCAAATGCACCCAGTAGCAGCACTAGCAAACTCAATGTCGCATGCCACTGAGATCTCCGATGCGGCCGTCTGCGCAGGAATAACCAGGGAAGAAGAATCGCTGACATTATGCCGCCCATCACGCCAGACCGTGAAGCGTGAATCATGGCCAGTGAAGACGACACCTGTACAGTCATGATGCTTGTCGCAGTGCCGCTGCCTGGTGAGACCGACGCAGGTGAGAAGGTAATAGTCGCACCTGGCACGCCAGACGCTGAGAGCATCACCGGACCATTAACTGTGCCTCCAATCGCTGACACGGTAAGGGTTGAGCTCGTACTATTCCCTGCTGTGACGGTAAGCGAAGAGGGAGACGCCGAGAGGTTGAAGTCAGCCGAGACTGGAGCCACACTCGTACCTACGAGCGCTACTGTCTGCGGCGATCCGATGGCGTTGTCTGTTACGGTAAGCATCGCTGTGTCGCTGCCTGTGCTGGTTGGGGCAAACGCCAATGAGATGACGCAGCTCGCTCCTGCCCCCAAAGAGGCTCCGCAATGATTGGTCTCGGTGAAGGAGCCTGCATCTGTTCCGGTGAGCGAGATACTGGTGATTGCAAGCGCGGCTGTACCAGGATTACTCAAAGTGACGATCTGCGTAGCGCTGGTCGTTCCGCTCGTTGTGGTGAAGCTGAGTGGTCCAGCCGGGTTGAGTATCTGGGAGGCAACGACAAGGTTGACGGTGGCGGTCTGAGTGACCTGTCCCATGGAGCTTGCCAGGATGGTGATGGGATAGGTCCCGTTGGGCGTGGCGCTGGTAGTGGTCAGGGTCAGGGTCGAGGAACCACCACCGGTCACCGTGGGCGCGCTAAACGTCGCCGTGACTCCAGTCGGCAAGCCGGTGAAGTTCAGGACACTGAAGTTGACCGTGCCAGCAAAGGCTCCCTGAGCCTCTATGGTTGCCGGATAGGTTGCGCTGCTGCCGGCAGGGATGGTCTGTGAGGGAGTTGATGTCGTCAACGTGAAGGACTGGTAGCGCTCATTCTTCATCCAGAGCAGTTTCGAGAAGCGGTCGGCGTTGGTCGTGGTGCCGCCGGCAACGAAGTCAGCGCTGGTGAACGCCGTGTCGTAGCTGCTGGGCATGAAATCGGCCATCAACAGCCAGCCGCTACGGATGTAATTGGTGGCTGCCTGATTGCCAGAGCCCGTGGTGCCATTGATGAAGCCGGAGTAATCGCCAGGGCCGAGCGTCATGATGTCGTTGAACGTGTAGCCAAAGGGAGTCATCATGGCAGGCGTGATGCCATACTCTCCGGTCACATACGCGCGGTAAAAGCCGTTGAGATCGAGGCTGCCATGGTTGTTGTCTTCGAGAGGAGTGGTTGGATAGGCATAGTCCCAGCTATAGGTGGGGTTGCCGTCGCTATCCGTTGCCTCGGTGTAGCCGGAGGTGAAGAACCAGTTGATGTTGGCCTGTACGAGCTGGTAGTACTGCGCTTCGAGCGTGGAGTTGTCACCCAGGATCTGATGATCAATGGCCAGGTTCTGGAAACCGTAGTTGAACATCGCCACTTGATTCCAAGGAACTGGCTGGCCGCTCTTGTAGGGATCGGCGACGGAGAAATAGTAATGATTGGAGTTAGAGATATCCAACTCTGACTTGAGGATGTGGCCACTGACAGCCACATCAGCCTGAGCCACATAGGTCTTGGCGCGTGCGAGGTAAGTCGTGCCATAACCATCCGGATCGCCGATGGCAACGTTGTTGTCCCAGATACTGGGCGTCTCAAGGATAAGACGCGCGCAGTTGCCTAGATGGCCTACGGCGTCGCCCTGTTCCCCCGCGGTCTGGATGGGAGTAGTGGTTGTGCCGGGCCAGACGGGATCGATATGTCCCGTCCAGATAATGAGCTGGCCTGTGGGCGCAGACGCGAGATCGTCGCGCTCGGAGAGCAGGGTGTCGCAGAAACGGATCATCTGGTCGAGCACTGCGGTGTTCTGCGTAATCTCATAGACCATGCCCATCGCTTTGACGGCTTCGCCGCTGGCGCCTTGCGCCCAGTTGTTGCCGATGTTGTTGGCCGCCGGGGTCTGAGCAGCCATGTAAGAGAGAAAAGAACTGCTTTCCGTGGAGGTGACGGGCCCCGTCAAACTGCTGATCGTCATGCTCGTCTGCGCGCGCGCGATGGGAAGAAACATGAGGACAGTCAGGACGATTTGAGTAGCACGACGCATGAGAGAGCTCTCCTGAATGAGGTATTCGCTGTGGTCCGGTCTTGCTTTTCAACAACCCCTAAGGGGTTAACGGAATTGCGTTCGGATGAGCTACAAGTCGTTCGCAGGCGCGCGACTTCGCATTCCTGCCACAGATAAGGCAGAGGATTAAAACAGCAACAGGTATGGAACGAAATAAACTGGCATCCATCCTGAGTCCAAAATCGAACCAGGATGGATGCCAACAAGTTGAACTAGAGCGCGTCTTAGAAAGTCAGCCGCGCCGTGAGCTGGATCTGACGGGGAGTGTTGAAGGAACTCCGCAGGCTCTCCGTACCATCCGTTCCGCTTGGATTGTTATACCCCTGGATATTGAAGGCATTGAATGCATCCACGTTCACCCGCAGATTCACACTCTCCGTAATCGGAAACACCTTGAACAGTGAGATATCAGCGCTATAGTTGAACGGCCCATTGAGCACCGTCTTCGAATAAGGATTAGACCCTCCAGGCGACGGCGCATAAGCAAGCGGTGCAGTAACCCCGTTGGTCGTAGTGACATTGACCTCGTCCTTGCCGAAGTACTTGTCTGTTACAACCTTCCCACCAGATGGCGCGCTGCAAATCTGATCGGCCGGACTCTGGTAAGGAGACCAATTGGACGGAAGTCCGCTGACGACAGTCGACAGCCCCGCCGAGCATGTGTTGCCGGAGATGGCCGTAGGGGCGATGTATCCGTTGAACCACTCATACGACTTGTAGCACACGCCGCTGCGGCAATCGGTGATTGGAGCACCATGCTTATAGACCTTCAGCGGATTGGTTGGCCCCCAGTTTGTGGAGGTGACGGCGAAGTCCTGTGAAGTGACATTCCCAGCACCGGCAATCTCGTAACCTCCGATGAGTTCATCGACGAACCGATTGACATGGCCAAAGTACCGCTTTCCGCGACCAATGGGCAGATCGAAAATTCCGTTGAATAGCACCTGTTGTTTCGGAGTAGTGGTATCGACCGAGTAGTTCTCGAAGCGATTGAGCGCGCGATAGTACCCGTAAGATGGCGTGTTCGAGGGCGGAGGTGGAGGAAGCGCCGGAGCATATTCCGGCCCATAGGACTGGGTCATCACGCCTAACCCGCTATCAATATAGTCCGCGTAAGGAAGAATATCGTTCTGGGCGGCTCCAGCTCCCTGCGTCGACATCGACTTCGCCCACACATAGGAGATCTGATACGCAACCCCATGATGGAAGAGACGCTGATAGTTAGCCTGCAAGGCGTTATAGTTCGACCAACCGCTCTTCTGCGTCAGCGTGTTTGAGCCATAGGTAACCTGGTCATATGGTCCCATTGCCGTAGCCGCATATTGATTCGACCCAATCACACTCCCGGTAGGTGGAATCGTTCCCGTCCTCATCTCCCAGTTGTAAGCAGAGGGCTGGTTGTTGTACTCCATGATCTGATCAAGGTTAGTTCCATGGGTATAGATGTAGCTCAACCGCAACGCAGAATTTCCCTTCATCGGCTGCTCGACGGTCAAGTTCGCCTGAGTTACATAATTAGGCGGAAAATCCGGATTGTTGGTCTGGAGGCCAACGCCCGGCAGAATCGCGGTAATTGAGGAGCTATTGACCACATTGGCGCTGTTGACACCCATCACGACGGATTGCTTCGAACGCAGAAGATAGTCTTTCAAACCGTCCGGTGATTGGTTTGCCGCTGTATAGCTTTCGCCATAGCTCAGCGTGAACGGATTCCGCCGGTCGAACGACTTCAGGAAGTTGCCAATCGGCTCAGGATAGATAAATCGCCCATAGGCGCCGCGTACGACCGTTCCATAATTGGGATCGGGCGTCCAGGCAAAGCCAACGCGCGGGCCAAAGGTAAAGTCGTAGTTCCTCATCATGGTCGACGGCATGTGCGCTGCTTCAGGAGTTTCGAACACCATCCCGATGTTCTCGTCGTTCGTGATCACGTTCTGCGTTGTGTAACCCTTCGCCACCAGCTCCTGCGGAGTCAGTGCGGTTACCACGGCACGGTTCGGGATATCGAACGCCAGCATGAGCCCATCTCCTACTACAGGAGAAGGATGCGCTTCGTAACGAAGCCCCAGATTGAGAAGCAGTCCCCTGGACACATGGAAGTTATCCTGGAAGTATCCGTCGAACTCATTATTTGAAATCTTGCCATAAGGCGGATCGGTGTTCACGGTGTAACCGGAGGCAGCCCCAAGAAACTCATCTGCATTCGCATTTCCCGTGTTCGGCACAGCAGTATAGTTCTGCTTCGAGGTTGGATCTTCAATGCCGGTCGCCATGCCGTTGAACGTAACAGTGTCCTCGATCTCATTGGGTCTCGAACCGAAGTGCTCATGACGTACCCGGATGCCGAACAAAAACTGATGGCGTCCGTAGATCTTGGTTAGATTTTCATCGAGATTGACGATGGTCTGGGTCATTCCATACTGGAACTGCGTGCCATCAAACGGGCTGAAGATCTCGCCGCTACCGATGATGGGAAGCCCGATCTCACCAAAGTTGTTGGGCAGCCCCAATTGCTGCTCGAAGTTGGCAAACGGAGTGCCACCGGCATAGTTCTGCTCACCAAACCACTGCTGACTGAGGATGGTCTCCGAGAAGAACGTAGGGGAAAAGATATGAGTGAACCCAATTGCCGGAGCAAACAGGTTGTATTGGTTCAAAGAGACGCCGCTGGCATTAGCAGGCATGCCGTCGGCCGCAACCGATGCTGGCTCCGCAGGGTCATTGCGAAGAAACGTATAGTTCGTACCGGTCTGCGTGTAGCGCAAATAAGCACGGTTATTCTGATTGAACACGTGGTCCAAGCGGAACGTGATGTTCGGAGTAACCTGGTAATTAGGGGCAAGCGCGTTCAGGTTAGGCGCGACCCCCGGGTTGTCGTTTGTAGTGGGCAGCGGCGTAATATCGCTGAAAATTTTAGCCGTCGGAGATTCTCTGGTCTGCGGAATCTGATTGTTGGCAAACTCCTGACGCGGCCAGCTTCCGTATGCGCCACCCGCGGCATTGTATGTCGTTGTATTTGGATCGTAGAGCTGCTGCAGAACATTTGAGCTATTCGTCAATCCGCTGAAGTCGCCGTTCCTCATGGCCACCGTCGGCACGCTCATAAGTTGATAAGACGAGGACGCCAGGGAGTAGCGCTCATAAGCAAAAAACCAGAAGGACTTATCTTTGCCGTCATAAAGGTGAGGGAGAACAATCGGGCCACCGGCAGAAGCGCCGAACTCATTGCGCACCAGGTGAGGAGCCACGTAGTTCGATGGATTCGCCCTGGAGCGAGCTACGCCAAAGTAATTGTTGCGGGCTGTTTCAAAGAGACTTCCGTGAAGATGGTTAGTGCCCGACTTGGTGGTAAGAATGCCGGTAGCTGGGGTTGCAGACTCCGCGCCGGAACCATTCATCTCCACCCGGACTTCCTGAATCGAATCCGGATCGGGTATCTCCGACGCGCCCACGTGCGTGCCTCCAAACTCTCCATTGAGCATGGTGACGCCATCGACCGAATACTCCATCGCATTGCCTGCCAGGCCACTGGGGCAGGACGATGTCGACTCCGAGCAGGTCCCCAGCCCAGGCGTGGTCTCTTGGACTAAGGTGAGGACGTTGCGTCCATTCATCGGGAGCTGGCTGATCCTGCTGTTTTCGAGCGTCGAGGAGATCACTCCACTTGTAGGAGTAACGAGTTGCACGGCGTCTCCGGTTACCTCGACTGTTTCCGTGGTGGATCCCACTTTCAAGGAAGCATTTACCACCGCACGCTGGCCTACCAGGAGTTGAATAGTTCTTTGAATGGTCTCCATCCCCGGCGCGACAATCCTCACCATATAGGTCCCTGCGAATAACCCCGGCGACTGATAAAACCCCACATTGTTGGTCTTCGTATCGGACGCTACGCCCGTAGCCGTATTAAGAACATGAATCGAAGCATTTGGAATGACGGCCCCGCCTGCATCGGTGACGGTACCCTGAATCGCTCCAGCGCCGCTTTGAGCAAATGCGTTGCGACAGCACGGGATCATGATTAGCAGCGCGGCAACTACTAAACTCACCGTGCTCCAGACTGAAGAGACATACGCGGCACGCCTACCAAGAGCATCCATCATTACAACTTCTCCTTAAAATCTATGGAGGTGATTATGGTGGGCTGGGTCCATATCTGTCTTTAGATTGAATTGTTGAAAATTTGTCTGAAACGGAAATCGGTACTTCTTTGATTCGACGATGAATTCGCAACGGAATCCAATTCAACCCGGCAAAAGTGCGTAGAACACCATACCAGGCAAAGTTATTGACCGTTACTCATTGCGTATCTATGACTCACAGTCGACTAATACGTGAATAGCGGTGCTCCTGGCATCGTCACGCAACGCAAAGGCTTCGTCGATTCGGCTGAGAGGCACATGATGCGTGACAATCTCCGAAGTATTGATCAATCCATCGAGTACGAGTCGCAGGCCTTCGTTATAGAAGTGGCGCATATCGATATCACGCTTTGGCTCCGTGGAGTAAATATCGATACGTTTGCGATGAACTTTCAAAAAGTCAATGGGACGGCTGGAAACTCCGATGCATCCGTACATCACAATTTTTCCAGCGAAAGCAGCACAATCGATTGCATCTACCATACCGTCCCCCTCAAGCAAGCATGGAATAACCACGTCAAACCCGTCGGGAAATTCTTCTCCCACAACCTGCGTAGTCGACGTTTCCGGTGAGGGGATCTTGAAGGTGTGAGTTGCACCGTACTTTCTTGCAAGAGCCAAATTGTCATCATTTAGATCAGTCACGACCAGTGTTTTTGGGTTGAGGAGGCGGATTACCTGTGTCAGCACCAAACCGCTTACTCCTTGGCCCATAATCAGAACTGTCGTTCGTTGATTAATCTGAGCGATCTCTGCAGCATGAAGAACGCCGGGAAGGATCTCGATCAAGCTGGTATCAACTAGAGGAAACCAGGACGGCACAACCTTGACGTTGAAAGGATGACATACGACGTACTCGGCGAATGCTCCCCACACGTATCGGCAGGTGACTTGATCCCCTACGCGCACTCCCTCAACATTGGGCCCGAGCTTATCGATAGTGCCCGCAACCTCATGTCCCAGACGGGCAGGAAAGCTCACGAACTCTGGGCTGCGTATGCCGCGATATGTCTCAACATCAGAGCCACATACTCCCACCCACTTAATCTTGATGCGCACTTCGCCGTCTCCCGGTTCGGGGATCTCTGCACAACGTAGCGAAAGCCGACGTGGCTCATCAAGAACGGCAACCCTCTGAGAGTTTGGGTGGCATGCATCGACCAGTTTCAGCGGAGCCTGTATCATTCGAGTCATTGCGATCAGTATAGGGAGCGTTCCCATCAAGGTCTTTGCAGAGATGCGCTGAAGCTTTATCCAGAACGGAAATGCTTCCCATCACGTCTGCAACACCGACAAAGCAGGCAACAGCGAATTTTGGCCCCGCACTCCCGCCAGCGCCAAGATATTTAACGGATGTATAATCCGCTCCGAAGGATTGACGGATGCTTAAGTCTTTGGTCGAAGTACTCTGGACAGCACGATACGATTATCAATTGCATACAAAGCTCGCGAAGCACGAGCACATCTACTTTCAGATGATTTATTTCATCTCCGGCTCCGGTTCTATCTATCTGAAACAACATGAATACCTCATCAAACCGGGTTCTCTCCTGTTGGTGAAACCCCATTCGGTTCACGCGCTGAGCCCGTCCTCGCTGGTAAAGACGTTGGACGTGAAGTTTGTCGTAAATGACCGTTGGTTGCGAGGCCAGTTATTAAAAGCACGAGAGTTGCAAGAGAAAAGCGATTCAGGAGTCCCTGCTCAGTTTGAACGAATCCGGCACGAAGGTGAACGACGAGGATACCTTCATCGCGAGCTATGCAACTCATTCCTCGGCGAATTGTTGCTTCAATATCTACGGAATGATCGACCACAAGAGAAGCTCTGCACAGACGACCATATTGATTCTTCTCTATACAGTGATCGAATTATCCGACAAGCAACTACTTTTATCAGGGAGCATCACGCACAGGATTGCACGCTCTCGCAGATTGCACTAGCCGTGGGAAAATCTGATCGACATATCCGACAGCATTTCAAGGATGTCTTAGGGATATCGCCAAGGCACTATCTGCTCCAATATCGCATTCAGAAAGCCAAAGAACTTATCGAATATTCGAGCTATTCCTTCAAAGAAATAGCGGGCAGAATTGGCTTCAAGACAGTGCATCACTTTACCCGCGCTTTTCATGAAGTTTGCGGAGAAACACCGGGAGCTTGGCGACGTAGATGCCAAGATGGCATATGTAAGGACGTTTATATCGATCCTAAATTTGTTAACACGATCTGGACCATCTCACCGGGACAACAAGAGCGGGCACGACGTGCTTATTCAACAGGTGTGTCGATCACAACGTGAGTTGCAATCAGCGATATGAGTTTGAATACCACTCATTCACTTGATCCGCCTTCTTAAAATAGTGGCAACGTTGCCGAAAACAAACCCGAAAAGGCTTCTGGGACTTCGTCCTGAGTCCTTCCTGGACGTAGATCACAAGACAATTGCGCTTCAGCAAAACGATATGTCATCACTGTCAAGAACCTCCGTTTTTAAACTTGGCTGCGAAGCACCATTAGGGATGGCATTTGGCCAAAATCCGCTGTACGGCATATTGCTTCAGGAACAGTGAATCCAATGAGGCCAAGCGCTGGGAATCAAGGCTGCAGAGCCCACGCGAGCCCGTCGGGTTCTCCACCGACGTTAATGTGACCAATAACGTCAAGAGTCTTCAGATCGATCACAGCAACGTAGTTGTCCGGGCCACATGAAATATAGGCTCGTGATCCATCTGGATCCATGAGGAGGCCTGCCGCTCCGTGGCCGATTTTCACGCGCTTGAATTCCTTGCGCGATGCAGCATCGTAGATCACCAGGTCGCTGCCACCCAGCAACGAGATGAGAACCCGTTTGCCATCGGGTGTGAACTTGAGCCGATTTGCGCTTTGAATATTCGCGTCGAGTGTTGCGACTACCTTACGGCTAGCAAGGTCAATCACTGAGATCGTTCCATCCTGCGCATTCGCTGTCCAAAGCTCGCGACCGTCTGGTGATACATCAAAGCCCTCGTCACCTTTGCCGACCGGAATCACTGTCTCAGTCCAGTCCGTGCGAGATTGACCGACGCCGGGCGGCGGCACTGATGGAGGTTGCATTCCCGATGGTGGATGTATACCTGGGGGCGGACCCACCATAGGTAAAGTCACCTTTTCGAGTATCGTGACCGTACCCGATGCGACGTTTGTCGTGTAGATACTCTTCTCGTCTTTTGTGACGAAAAGCATATGGGTGCGGTTCTGCCCCGTCCCCATGATCCAGTCGATCTTTGCGGTAGCTGGATCATAGCGAGCGATTGCCTTGGCGCCCTCGGCTGTGAACCACAACTTCCCATGCAGGAAATCTAGGCCGTGCGGACCATTGAGTGACCCGGTATCGATGTCGGGAAGCGCCTTCTGTCCGACGAGGTCGATCACAGATAACGCGTGATATCGGCCGCCGCCGTAGATAGAGACGTATGCTGTCTTGCCGTCATCTGATGCAATCACTTCATGCGGATCGGGACCTACAGGAGCGCGAGCAATCACCTTGAGCGAGTTCGGGTCGACTATAGCGAGCGTGTGATCGCGCTTGGAGAGCGCAAGCAGCGCCTTATGTGGTGTCGTCTGACAAATTCCTTGGACATGGAATATCAACGTTCCCAACATGACTTCGGCCAGAAAAGAGCTGGTAAATAGTTTTCGCATCGGGTTTCCTCTCCTTTGGTTGAATCAAGCCAACAGCCAGCTTGCGATAAAAATTACTCTTGAGACGACGACTTCGAGCCATCGCCTCGGATATTACCGCGCTCGGAATGGAAGAGGCCCGGCATCTCAAGGTTTATTGCCTAAATAGCAGGACGTCCTAAGTGCACCATCGCTCCGGAGCGTTATCGATTAGCGTATGCTGCCCTCGCGCTTTTTGCGCTGATAGGTCGCTACCTTGATCTTGTTGCCACAGATGTTCATGCTGCACCACCGGCGCGAGCCTTTCTTGCTCGTGTCATAAAAGTGCAGCACACAAGACTCGCACTGGCGGAGTCGGCCAGCCGCTGCCTCTGTTAGTAGATCAGCTGCTCCGTGGATAAAGGGCATCCACAGATCGTCCGGTTTTCCCGGATTGAAGAGCATCTCCATTACGAGCCGTCCATCACGCTTGCGAAGAGCCGCACGCGGCGGATAATTCACAAGCCGTTCATTCACTTCTTTCACAAATTCGTCCGGCGCACCCAACCCGCTCTCCATCCGCAAAACAGCTTCCCTCAAACGCTCCCTGAATGCAATCAGCTCTTTTAGAAACGCTGATGCTTCCCGCGACCCCTTCCAGCTTCGAATAAGAGTCTTGATTTTCGGTGAATTTACAAGATCAGACGCAAAGAGCCATCGCGCCAGTGCATCAAAGTCTGGCAGGAGCTCCGTCTGCCCCTGTACCAGCACAGGATTTGTGTTCAAAAAGTCCAGAATCGGCTTATTACCAACGAATAAAAAGCCGTCTACCCATTCACCTAGTTCTTTTTGAGCAGCTCGCATTTTGCCTCTTTTTGAAACAGTGAAAAATATAGACACCTATATTGACATATTTACCGGTGTCAACTAGTCTCATCTCATTGCCGCTGGAACGGCGTAGCTTCGTCCATTACAAGGAGAGAGATTATGCCAACTTATCATCACGCCACTATTCGCGGACACAAAATGTTCTATCGCGAGGGAGGTTTGAAAACTTCTCCTACCATCGTGTTGCTGCACGGCTTTCCTAGTTCATCACACATGTTTCGCGATCTGATCCCGAAGCTTGAGGGCAAGTTCCACATCATTGCGCCGGATTACATCGGCTTTGGCTACAGTGATGCGCCCGAAACACGCGAATTCGAATACACCTTCGACAATCTGGCCGCGCATGTAGAGGAGTTGCTCTTCAACGATCTTGGTCTGAAGAAGTTCAGTATCTACGTACAGGACTACGGTGCGCCCATCGGTTATCGCATCGCGTCGAAGCACCCTGACGCGATCGAGCGCATCATTGTTCAGAACGGGAACGCATATGCGGAGGGCATCGGGGCAGCTTTCGATCCTATGAAACCGTTCTGGGCCAATCGAACAGCAGAGACAGAAGAGCCCGTGCGGGCCCTGCTCACACTGCCAACCACCATCTTTCAGTACACCCATGGCGTTAAGGACGTCACCCGCATCAGCCCCGATGCCTATACCGTCGACCAGCATTTTCTCGATCGTCCCGGCAATGATGCCATCCAGCTGAACCTGCTTCACAACTATCAGACGAATCTCGCGCGCTATGACGAGTGGCATACATTCTTTCGTAATAAGCAGCCGAAGACACTGATTGTCTGGGGCAAGAGCGATCCGTTCTTTACGGTCGAAGGCGCGCAAGCATATCTGCGCGATATTCCAGAAGCGGAGCTACACCTGCTGGACACCGGCCACTTCGCACTCGAAGATTCCTCAGAATTCATCGCGCAAAAGATTGTGGCTTTCTTCGCCTGATTCCGCGATTTTTCTGTCCAACATTCATCCATTCAATAAAACGTGGGGAGAGCGATTTATGTCAGCGTTTGAGAACGTCACAGTTATAGTAATCCACGGCGCATGGGCCGATGGATCGAGCTGGGAACCAGTCATACGCAGACTGCAGCAACAAGGGTTCAACGTTGTGGCTGCGCCTATTCCTCTAACATCGCTGAGCGAGGATGCCGCGGCGCTGCGGCGAACGATCGTTCGCACTCAAGGCCCAGTGATCGTTGTCGGGCACGCCTATGCCGGAGCCGTTGTGGGAACGGCGCAAGACGAACGCGTGAAGGCGCTGGTCTATGTCGCCGCTCTCGCTCCAGACGAAGGAGAGACGGTTGCCGATGTCTTCTATCACGACGAACCTCATCCTAAAGCGCCCCATCTCGCGCCTGACTCGGATGGCTTTATCTGGATGCCCGATGAAAGCTTCTCTGAGGCTTTCGCACAGTACGCGACCGCCGAGCAGATTGCTTTATGTCGTGCGGTACAGCGGCCAATTTCGGCCAAGAGTATTCGGGAGCCGGTTGCGTCACCCGCATGGAAGACAACGCCAGCGTGGTACCTGATTGCAGAAGAAGACCGGATGATCAATCCCAAAACGCAGCGTTTTATGGCACAGCGCATGAAAGCAACGATCCGATCGTTCGCGGTCGACCACACGCCGCTGCTCACCTCGCCAGACAAAGTCGCAGACATCATTTGTGAAGCAGCTCAAGCTACATTGGACTGAAACGACCGCTGTTCAAAAGGGAGCTATTACATGAAGCAACAGACTGTAGCAATCGTTACTGGAGCCAGCCAGGGTATTGGTCGAGCGACTGCAATCCGCCTTGCCAGCGATTTTTCGGCGGTCGTTCTTGTCGCAAGGAATGACGATGCACTAAAAGACGTGGCAGATGCTATTCGTGCGACAGGGGCCGAACCGCTCAGTATTGCTTTGGACTTGAGCCAGGCGGAAGCGCCAGAGACGATTGTCAAATCCACGTTGGACCGTTACGGTCGCATCGACGCGTTGCTCAACATCGCTGGAGCGGTGCCGCAGATCGATCTTTTTGAGATGACTGATGAGCAATGGTACGCGGGCATGGAACTCAAGCTGCATGGAGCACGCAGAATGACCATACGTGCTTGGGATGCGCTCAAATCAAACAAGGGGTCGGTGGTCTTCATGTCAGGCAGCGCGGCACTCGATCCTAAACCTGGCTTTGCTGCGGTGGCAGCCACAAACGCGGCAATCATCGCCATGGCAAAGGCGTTCGCGGAGCAAGGAATCAAGGACGGCGTTCAGGTGAATAGCATCGTGCCTGGTGCGGTGATGACGGGTCGGCGGCGGTCGTTTCTCGAGAAATGGGCTCCCGCTCATAATATGGGCGTCGAAGAGGCCACAAAGAAATTCCCTGAAGAGGCAGGTATCAGCCGCTATGGGCAGCCAGAAGAGATCGCCGCTCTGTTGGCCTTCATGGTATCGCCTGAAGCCAAGTGGATGACCGGGGCTTCCGTGCGTATGGATGGCGGCGAGGTCAAAGGAATCTGACTAGTTCCAAGAGCGACGAAAATCAAGAGACGCAAGGACAGATGAGTGGCCTGTCAGGGTTATATTGCGTGAATGTTTCCCTTCGGATTCCAATCCGTTACTGCAACTCTGGTTGAGGTCGTGAAGCCTTAGCGTCGATGCTCAATGCACCGTCGCTGAGGCCGGAACTTATGGCAATCAGTTTGATTATCCCTGTTTGTCTCGAGGATCGAATTACAACAAGCGCGCGCCCGTGATAGAGCTTGCGTCGATCGCCGTGATAGGAATCCGGATCCTGTCCATCTCCGTTTCCCACCGCCGCAATCGTGCCCGGCCCGCTGATTTCAAACCGAACTTCCTGGTCCGCATGCAAATCAGGGCGGCCATTCGAATCCACCGCCTGAACGGTCACGAATGACAGATCCTCGCCGTCCGCCTGAAGCACCTTTCGTTCCGCCATCAGGCGCAGCTTCGTTGCTTCTCCCGTCGTCGTGAGAATGCTCTCAGCAACCACGCGATCGCCGCGCAGGCCCACCGCCTTCAACGTGCCCGGCGCGTATGGCACAGAGAACACCGCTTTGAACTTTTCGTTACGACCCGTTGGCTTCTCTCCTATCAGCTTGTTATTCAGGAAGAGCTGCACTTTTTCTGCGCCGGAGTAGACCTCCACTTCGAGATTCTTGCCCTCCTGCCCTGGCCAGGTCCAACTGGGCAGCGTGGGATATGTGGCCCACATAATCGCGATGATCTTTTTGCCTTCAGGCTCGGGCAAACGTACGGTAGCGTAGACACGATCGCCGCCGTTCCAGATGATGTCGCGATAGTAAGACTGAGGTTTGCGGAAACCAGTCAGGTCGAGATCGCCGCATGCCGACGCGTGCCATGGATAAGGATGGAAGAAAAATTCCATCATGGCCTTGGCGCTTGGATCGGAGGTGTTCTTCGCCATATCTGCCATGACGTCTTTCCCATTTGCCATGCCCGTGAACATTTGATCGATCATGGCTGTGCCACCCATCTTCTCCGCCATGCCTTCTGCCATCTTTGCCTGTTGCGGAGTGCCATATTGCCATGCGCCAATACCAGATTCACCCAGGTAATCCATGGCGGTCCATGTGAGATCACCGAGAACATAAGGGTTATCGTGCGAGACCTGCCATAACGAAAATGCCTTCGAAGGCCAGGACTCGGTCGTCAGCATCATGCGCGTCGGCAGCTGCTCGTGGTCCTTCTGGTAAGTAGGAAGAATGTTGTAGTTGTACCCGGTGATATCGAGCTGCGAGAACACGGCCTGCGCGGTGGGCTTGGTCGTCGTGCCCGGAAACGCAAGCGTGAGTGGGCGGGTGTTGTCGAGCGCTCGCACCTGGTCGGCTAGTTGCTTACCGAGCGCGGCGCCGCGATCCACTTCGAGCTCGGGTATCTCGTTGCCAATTCCCCAGATCACAATCGACGGATGATTGCGGTCCCTCAGCACCATCGACGAAATATCCTTCTTCCACCATTCATCGAAGTCGCTACCGTAATCGAACTTCACTTTGTGCGCCTCCCACACATCAAAGGGCTCGTCCAATACCAGCAGGCCGAGACGGTCGCATGCGTCCAAAAACGCAGACGACGGCGGATTGTGTGCCGTGCGCACCGCATTCATGCCAGCAGCTTTCAGCAACTCCACCCTGCGTTCTTCTGCGCGATCAAAAGCGGCTGCGCCAAGAGGCCCATTGTCGTGATGAACACTGCCGCCGGTAAGCTTGATTGATTTCCCGTTGAGCAGCAACCCCTTCTCTGCGGACCATGCAAGCGTACGAATTCCGAACGGGGTCGTTACCTGATCGATCACATGGCCATTTCTGCGAATCATAGAAACGGCACGATACAACGTGGGCGACTCCGGAGACCAAAGCGCGGGATTGGCTACCGTGATCTCTTGTGCAGCTTCGCCTTCTTTTCCAGCTTCGAGGCTCAACTTGGAATGTGTGCTGCCAACATTGTTCCCCATCTTGTCGAGCAGCACTGTCTCAACTGTTACCGTCACATTGCGAAAGGACTCATTCGCTACTTGTGTGCGGATCGAGACTTTTGCCGAAGCGCCCGTCGCCTCCGGAGTACTGACAAACACTCCCCAATGCGCCACATGCGTTGGATCTGTCACCACAACACGTACATGCCTGTATATTCCCGAACCGCTGTACCAACGGCTGTTTGGTTGAGCTGAATTATCCACACGCACTGCCAGAACGTTTACGCCCGAGTAGTCTAGTTCCGGCGTGAGTTCGAACGTGAACGCCGTGTAACCGTACGGATGCGTACCCAGCTTGTGTCCGTTGAGGTACACCGTAGCATCGCGATATACACCGTCGAATTCAACGCTTACACGTTTGCCCTTCCAATTCGCGGGGGCATGGAAACTCTTGCGATACCATCCGATGCCGCCTGGAAAGTACCCTCCGCCGGAGCCGCTCGGATTGTCCTTGTTGGGCGTACTCTCGATGCTCCAGTCATGAGGCAGATCGACTGTGCGCCACGACGCATCCGCGAACGAAGGAGACTCCGCTCCACTCGGATCGCCGAGCAGGAACTTCCACCCAGTATCGGCCGCCAGTTCCTGTCTGGACGAGTCGGCATTTGCAGCATTCGATGAGACCGGCACAAGCCATCCCAGCAGGACAATGAAAACGATCAGGGCGCGAGATTGCACTTTCATGCGGACCTCTTTCTGGTGCTGCCATCGGCGGTTTTCCACTTTCGCGATTGTCGCGGCTTCGGACTTTCCGGGGCGCGTAATCCCAACAGGAGCACACGGATCGTTTCGCGGAACAAACGATCAATCGGCTTTCCATACTCCAGCTCGATTTTGTTTCCCAGGGAGGCAAGTCGACGTTGCGCACCAATCACAGCGTTGACGACCGCATGTATTGTAAGATCGGGAACGAGATCGGCACGGAGTGAGCCGTCGGCAATACCCTCGCGGATTATCTCGGTGAAAACCTCGAAGCCCTCGGGATTGATTTGCGATTCCAAAGTCATAAGCCGTTCCGCTGGCCAGTCACGCGCATACATAGCATCGAATTGCGCCATGAATCGTACCCTTATCGGATTGTTTGCCAGTTCATCGGCCAGGAAGTCCAGTAGCGCTGCGAGTCGAGCCATTGCGTTTGGAGCATCCTCCAGCGTCCGCTTCGCACGCTCGCTCACCTCTTGCATCAACTCGCGCAGGATCGCCCAGACAATGTCGTCCTTATTGGAGAAATACTGATACATCGTGGAAGGCTGAACTCCGCTGACCAATGTGATCTCTGCCATCGTGATGCGATCGATTCCACGCTCATCGAACAACTTCCATGCAGCGTCGAGAATGCGTCGCCGCTGCCGTTCGCGGTGTGCATGATATGCGTTTACCGGTTTCTTCTCTTTCTTTCGCGGCATCTTCCGACTCGGCAATCCGTAATTGGACTACAAATTTGTAATGTCACTTCGAAATTACATATGCGCGAGTAGTTCAGTCAAGACAGAAAACTTCGGTGGTGACGCCTTGCCAGCATCAGAGAGGCCATTCCGGCTCAAAGGAGATCGATCGGCTCCGGCCAGCATTTAGCCCCCTTGCGGTGCAAAGAAGGCCCTGTCTATCAGCGCTAATTGACGTGCAGTGCATGAGCTACGCGACGGGCAGCCACGTGGAATGAGAGCGAGTCGATCCAACGGAATCGGCCCATTGTCTCCAGGCGGGCTAGAACCGTTCCATCGTGACACGAACAACTTCAGGCTTCTGGTGGAAGCAAAGGCCGCGATCCGTTTCGTCCCCATTCCAAAGCCGGATCGGTTTCCAAACTCCACCTTCATAAGTTCCCTGCTCTGCGGTCACAATTTGGCTCCGCATCCACGGCAATTTTCCTGGCAAATGAAAAATGACACTTGCGTCTTTGCCAGTGACCAAGAACTCGTTTGGGCCGAGTTGAGCAATCAGAGCCACGCCATGGATATCTTTCGTACCGGGCGCGGGGCGACCATCGGGTTGCGGAAAACCGAACGCAACTGTAGCTTGCCACTCGCCAAAATCGAGTTCTTGCGTCGCCTTTCCTGGCTCCTCAACAGCAGTCTTGACCTTACCTTCAGACTCCAATGCTGCTATCTCTCGATCCATTGGGCCGATCAGTGCAAAGTTGTAACTGTGACCGGCCCATTTCTGGTCACCGACCATAGTCTCTCCGGTCTGGTCGACGCCGAACGGCGAGAATCCGATAGCACCGTCTCCAAGGGCATAGAAGAAGAGTTTGGCGTAGCTGTCAGTCCGCCCGGTTTCCGGAATCCACAGTGGATTATCCGATCGACGATAAGTCTGCAAAACCTCACGATAGGACTGTGAATCGTTCGTGTAGATGTCCGGTCCAATCATATCGATCGAGGGAGCTAACGCGCGCCAGAGCCAAATCATCTTCTGCACCGCGCCGCCGCTCGGATAGGCGATTCCGGGAGATTCCACCTGCCGTTGTGGTAGCGCCGCTGAAGGATAATCGAGCCATACATTCATATAGTACGGAATGTTGAACTCACGTTTACCGGCCGATGCGATCTCGTTTATGTACTTCGCCTGGTAGTATGCCTGGAAGATCTCGTCTGAGTCAGAACCAAACACCTGCTTCCATGTTCCGGATTGCTTATGCGCGGCCGCCAGGAGGTCCGTTGGAACGGTAGCGGCAAACTCCTTTTCCGCCGCTGCGGAGTTGTCCCGCACGCTACCAATGATCCCCGACTCATTCTCTACTTGGATCAACAGGATTGTGTGCTTGTCGCCGTCGATTTGGTTGAGATGGTGCATCAATGCGACAAACGCAACTTTGTCGGCTTCGAGATTGTTTCGCGAATTGGCCGAAAGCACGTCGATTGGCTCGCCATCTGGTCGGACAACATGGGGAAAGCGCTGAGGGTTGTTCTTGACCCATGCAGGCACATAGTGCATGTTGCCGTTCTTCCATGTACCGAACCAAAGAATCACCAGATGCAGATGATGTGCGCGGGCGCCGTCTATCAGCTGATCCACGTTCGAGTAGTCGAATTGCCCTTCGCGAGGCTCGAGCTGTTCCCAGTAAACGGGCGCCTCTACGGTGTTAGCGTGCAGAGCCTCAAGCGACTGCCAAACCTGTGGCAATTCGCTCGGCCACGCGCTTGAATTGTGAATCTGCCCTCCCAGAATTAGAAATGGATGACCATCGACGAGCAAGCTATAGCGGCCGTCCTTTTGGACGAGCCTGGGAGCTTCTGCAGACTGAGCCAGCAGATCCTGCGTATTGAGTAGGGAGGCAAACACTACTAGAGCAACCAATCCACTGAATACTCTCTGAGCGGTTCTGAACACCTGATTCCTTCCTTCCTTTTATGATTGCTGCCCATCGATCTGCATCTTATGCGACTATTTGAGCTCAAGTCGCCATTACCGAGTTGAAGTTGGCTACCGCGTCACGCGTCGCAGCACCAATTGTTGCGCCGGTTGAGGGCGCGGATTCGGGCCGCGTGAGGGATCCGACCCGTCGGGAGCGGGTCCAATCGCCAAGGTCTTGTCCGCCAGTTCGAGCGGATTGGGACGGGATCGTTGGTCCGAGCGGGATGAACGTGCAAGTTCCATTCGATCGTTATCGACCGTGCCCGTGTAAATGGTGCCGCCGATTCGAAAGGTAACCCTGTCGCCGCTCATCGAACCATCTTCGATCGGGCTTGCGGAATCGTTTCCACCGGCCCAACTACTTCCAAAACCATCTGCTGAACCAGTCAATTGCGCCCCTTGCTGCGAGAGGACAAGAATCTCCGCGACCGAGTCATGCTCAGGACGCCAAAGGCCGTTCGCTCCCCCGCCTTCAGGAATCTTGCGTTCCCATTCGGATACATGTGGGCGGAGAGCTGCTTCTTTGGCATTAATCGCGAGAGTCACAGGGGCGAGACCTGGTGAAGAAGCTTCTAAAGTAATAGTGCCGGCGGTCTTCGTAGACTGCACAATCGCCATGCAAAGGCCGCCGAAAGCCCTGCGTGAGGTTCCCTTGTCCGGACTTTGGTCGGTAGGATCGCCGTTGCCCGTCCCGATGAGTTTGCCTTCACCTCGAATCTTGAAGGCAATCTCGTTCTCGGTGATGGGCACGACTCGGCCCTTGGCGTCACGAACTTCAACGGTGAACATTGCGACATCTTCACCATTTGCAGCAATCTCCATTCGATCTGCGGAAAGAGCGATCTGGGCGGGAGCACTTGTTGTCTCGCGTATCTTGGTAAAAACCAGCTTTCCGTCTTTGTAGCCGCGAGCTTCGAGCGTGCCTGGAGCGTAGACAACGTTCCAGGCCAGGTGATGGTTCTTCTGAACGTCTTGCATGCCCAGGCGTTGGCCATTCAGCAAGAGCTCCACTTTGTCCAAATTGGAGTGAACCCACACGGCGATCTTCTTACCTTCGTAACCTGGCCAGTTCCAGTGAGGAAAGATATGAAGCACGGGACTCTGTGTCCACCAGGATTGGTAATAGAAAAAGGTGTCTTTGGGAAAGCCACATGTATCGATGACTCCGTATTGAGAGCTGATGTTGGGCCATCCGTTCGGCGATGGCTCGCCGCGGTAGTCAAAGCCGGTCCAGACGAAACCACCGGCCAGCCAATCCTGTGAATCGCAAAACCGCCACCAGCCTTCGGCCGAAGCCCGACCCGTCGTGGTGTACGGATCGTAGGAACTGACGAATCCTTTGCTTGGATCTGTGATGTAAATCCCACGTGTGCCGACGGCGCTCACCGTCTCAGTCCCTATCACGGGCCGATCAGGATGGGCTTTGTGATATGCCGCGGCCTGGGGGTCTTCATAGTTGTAGCCGATCACATCGCAAACAGTCAGTCCTCCCGTACCAATCGCACCAGTCGGCGCGATGGATACAGGCCTTGAGCCATCGTGACGGTAGGCCACTGCTTTCATTGCAGTTAGAATTCCGACGCCACGCTCAGAATTGGCAGTGGCTTCCTCATTGCCCATCGACCACATGAAGACACTGGGATGATTTCGGTCGCTTCGAACGAGGTTTTCAAACTGCGCGAGGCCTTCTGGGTTCGATGACATCATGCGCGTCTCGGCAAACACCAGCATTCCCAGCTCATCGCATGCATTGAGTAGTTCAGGCGTGGGGGGATTGTGTGAAGTGCGCAGCCCGTTGCAGCCCATCTCCTTGAGCTTGCGGATACGGAAATACTGTACGGAATCCGGTAAGGCCACACCAAGACCCGCGTGGTCTTGGTGGTTGCAAGTGCCCTTCACCTTCACGGGGCTACCGTTAAGCAACAGGCCGCGGGAAGAATCCATTTTGATTGACCGGATACCAAAGCGAGTTATGTAGCGATCGACAACATCGCCACCGGAGCGAACATCGGTAATGAGAACGTAGAGATTGCGCTCTTCGAGCGACCACAATCGCGGGCGGCTGACTGTGATTTGTTGTTCGAGTTCCTGTTCTCCGCGAGCTGACATCGAGATTAGAGCAGTAACGGCTTTGCCCACTTCCTTCCCATCCGGATCGAGGATCGTAGAGACCACACGGGCATTCTTGGCCTCGGCCGTGTCATTTACCAGTTCCGTCCGAATGGAGAGAGCTGCCGAGGCAGGCTTTAGTTCGGAGCGAACAAAAGTACCCCACTGTTTAACGTGCACGGGATTTGTCTTCACAAGCCAGACATGCCGATAGATTCCTGCTCCTTCATAGAACCAGCCGTCTGAGGAGGTAGCGTCGACGCGGATCAACAACACATTGCGACCGCCAGGATTGGCAAAGTCAGTCACGTCGAAGCGAAAAGGATCGTACCCACCACTATGCCGACCAACATAGAAGCCATTGAGGACAACCATTGCCTCCCGATACACCCCGTCAAATTCGAGAGAGATGCGCTTGCCCCGATCCGTTTCGTCCAGTTCAAAGACTCGACGGTACCACCCGACACTCGTCTCCGGATAGTTGCGGCCCAGTGGGTGAAAGCCTTTGCTCGCTAGCGCGGGATCATTGACGAAAGGCAACTCAACGGCCCAATCATGCGGCAGGCCTATGGCCGTCCAGTCGGTGTCGTCAAAGGCGAGTGACCCTGCAGGCAGGAAATTTCCCGTCTTCTGGAAGTTCCCGGCGCGGCCACTGCCGAACCCAAAATCCCTGCTCGTGTCGCATGCATGCCCGAAGTGGAAGCGCCAGCCAAAATCGAGCAGGAGTCGCTCTCGGCCGGCGCCTGGCTCAGACGGATCCGATGCGGGTATCGAAGCGTCGGCTGAAAGTGGTGCTGGAAGAGCAGCCTCGATCGGCTTTAGCGGCTGCGCAGCCACGGCCGCGGGAACCAGAAGTGACGATTTCAGAACATCTCGACGCGAAAGCGGTTTCATCTTGACCTTTCATTTCATCTGCAGCAGCCTTATGGGCTGGATCATTGTTGTTTATTGGCTCGACGCCACACTCCACGACAGCATACATCCTCAGTCCTCTGGACTAAAACACATCACAATCCTGGTAGTGCCTCATCAGCAATATCCTCGTCAGCAAATATTCTCGAAAAGCTTGGAGCTCGTGATCGCACACAAGCTCTGATGATCGCCTTAGAGCGTAGGATCATTCATCTTAGTTCGTAGGATGGTCTGGATAGTTCTACTAAACACTGAATCGGGCACGTGGTGGGCAGCCTGCCGACCTGAATCTCCACGTTGGCTTCTCTACGGAAGGCTGAAGTTATAGAGCGCAAATCAGAGAATCGGCTAGATGCATTAAGCGCTTGACAAGCGTGAATTACACTTATTAATATTCGCATCATCGATTCGTAAATTGGTAAAAGTACTGAGATATAGCGGTAGGATTCTGCAATGTATGAGACCAGACGATTCCCGCTAGAGAAGTAGTGCTATCTCGCTCCTGCTAAGTTAAGCGCTACACTAAACTCGACGTCAATGCTTATTCTCACGGCAGTACAAGCGAACACTGAAAGGAATCACTACATGAGGGCAGTGGCACATCGTCAATCATATTTCCCGTACCCGGGTCCTGGCGCCTTCCACGCTTGCTTACGCGTCGTCTTAGGATTGGCCTTCCTTGTCTGCGCGTGCGGCACGGCAATCGCGCAGCAAGACGTCGGTTATATCTTGGGATCGGTGACCGATCAATCAGGAGCTGCTGTGGCGGGAGCCAAAGTCACCGTACTCTGGCAAAGTACGGGCCTTGTTTATACGCTTGTCACCAATGCGTCCGGCTATTACACTTCGCAGCCGTTGCAGGTCGGACAATACACAGTAACCGCTGAAAAAGCAGGCTTTTCGAATGCGACTATTCGCAATCTGAACGTGGATACGGCAGCGCACGTGCAGGCCAACCTTGTGCTTAAAGTCGGCACAGCTAACACGACCGTCACGGTTCTGGGGACACCTCCCGTGATGGATACAACTGACGCTGAAATCGGCAGCACAATCGACCATCGCTCCGCTCAGCAGCTGCCTGTCAATGGTCGCAGTGTTTTGGCTTTAGCCACGCTTTCTCCTGGTGTCGTGTCTGCCGTGGGAGCCGTAAACGAAGGCTTTCAAAATCGTGGCACAGCTGTATCAGCTGTCCGCATCAATGGTGGTGCCGCTGGCGTAAACAACAACCTTCTCGACGGTGTCTCGAACACGCAGAACTGGCTAGGTGAAGTCGCGATCAACCTCAAGTCAGATGCTGTGCAGGAATACCGCATCATGACTGGTGTGGTTCCTGCACAGTTTGGATACACTTCCGGCGGTGTCATTAATGTAGTTACGCGCTCAGGAAGCAATACCCTGCATGGCAGCGTATACGAGTTCTTCCGCAATGATGCCCTGGACGCCGAACAATCGTTCCCGAGACCCGCATTCGGCAAACAGGAGCTTCGCTTCAACAACTATGGCGCAACCCTGGGCGGACCGCTTCTTCGCAACAAAATGTTTCTGTTCGGAAACTACGAGGGATATCAGTTCACCAGCGCCAACCCCGTTTACTTTACGCTGCCCACAGCGCAAGAATACCAAGGCGATTTCAGCGATCTTCGCCAACTCGTGAACGGTGTTTGTACGCCCGTCAATATTTACGATGCAGACAACGTCGTCAACGGCCAGCGTCAGCAGTTTGCATACAACGGAACAAAGAACGTCATCCCACCCTCGCGTCTGGACTCAGTTGCCGCAGCTTACAGCAAGATGTTTTATCCGCTACCAAACAACACATCGGGCGGCTACAACTCGTGCACTCATGCCAACAACTATCTGTATGCGCTGCCGGTTATCGCCAGCGAGCGACAGGGGATCGTGCGTAGCGACTACAGTATCTCGGACAGCGATAGCATGATGGCCCGTTACGCTTACTACTTCAATGGCACCAATAATGGCACTAATGCAGGAGGGCTACCCGGACTCTACAGCCACCGCAACGATCATCTTCAGACGCAAAGCGCCGTACTCTCTGAAACGCACATCTTTAGGGCGACGTTGCTAAACGATGCACGCATCAGCATGATGCGAAGCGATTTTCCCTTCCAGGCTGCATCGGCATATCAAAATATCGCCAGTAAGATCGGACTTCCCAACGACACGGGCATCGAAATTCCTCAGATGAGCAACGGCGTAGTGGCTCCGAACATCACCGTCGGCTTCCGCGCTTCCACAAGCATCGCAGGCATTGACGATGTCACCTGGAGCAAAGGAAATCACACACTGCACATTGGCGGCAACATCACGTGGACAGAGGGATACAACAACCAGACAGGCTCATCAGCATCGGGTAACTTCAACTTTGGCGCGGGCACAACTGCAGAGGGGAGCGATACAACAGTCGTGTCGGGCACAGGAAGCCAGTTCGCATCGTTCATGCTCGGTCAGGTGACCGGCGCAAGCCAGCTTGTACAGGAAGGCTCTGCCTTTCGAAGAATGCTATTTGCCGGCTACATTCAGGACGATTGGCGCGCCACCTCCCGGCTGACCATCAATGCCGGGCTGCGTTACGACATGATGACCCAGGCTGTCGAAAAGCACAACGGCATCCAGAACTTCGACATTACACAGCCGAATCCGTCCAACAGCCTCTTCATGGGCCTGGTAGAGTATGCAGACACCGCAGGATACGGACGCAATTTTGTGAAGGAAAATTTTGGCGATTTCGGTCCGCGTCTCGGCTTCGCATATTCGCTCGATGGAAAGAGCGAGACCGTCCTTCGTGGAGGCTTTGCCATCTATTATCCTTCCACGGCCGTTTACAGCTACGACGAATCATCCGGCAATCCGGCCGGCTATACGACAATGACGACATCGTGGAGCGCTTCGACCGCACACGGCTATGACTTCTCATTGAAGAACGGACTGCCAGGCCAGTGGGCGCAGCCTGTGGGTGCCGCTGGTGGTCCCAATGCATTTTTGGGGCAGTCGGCAGCCTATATCGATCCCGAAGCCAAAGACCCTTCCGCGCAGCTTTATTCGCTTACATTGTCCCGCGCCTTGCCGTTTGGCGTGGTTGTTGATGCGTCATATGCCGGGAACCACGGAAACCATTTCGAGAACTTCTCTCCCAATCTGAACTTCCTTGCGCCGCAGTACTACAGTCTTGGTACAGCTGCACTCAGCGCGCAGACTACGAATCCCTACGCTGGACTGGTTCCAGGAAGCCTCGGTGCGGCCACCCTTACTAAGGCGCAAATGCTCAAGCCGTATCCGTACATGTCGAGTGTCGTTACGCAGAATCCGCGAAACGGGTCATACTGGTCCAATCTTGCAATGCTCTCCGTGCAGCGCCGCGCGGCAAGCGGGTTACAGGTGATGGGAGCTTATACCTTTGGTAAGATCACCGACGCTGGCGTCCAGGACGTTTCTAATCTCTCCGCTGTTGGAACCGGCACTTCGGCAGGCCCTCAGAATCCATATAATCCGGAAGCAGAACACTCGGTCGACACGATCGACGTTACGCATCGTATGTCCGCATCCGTACTGTACGATCTTCCTTTCGGCAAAGGGCACCACTTTTTGAACCGCCCAGCAACTGATCGCATCGTCGGCGGATGGCAGGTCAACGGTATTCTAACTATCGAATCGGGACGGCCCATCGGCATCAGCGGCGCCAATAATCAACTTGCAAGCCGACCAAACTGGAATCCCAACGTCAGCGTATTTGTGAAGCATCAGGGCCGTTCAACCCTGTATCGCACCGGCCAGTTGGAGTGGTTCAATCCGCAGGCGTTTGTGAATCCTCCGGACTACACCTTCGGCAATGTGCCGCGCATGCTTGGTAATTTGCGTGGTCCGGGTACAGTGAATCTCGATGCATCGCTCTTCAAGACAACGCATATTACAGATCGCGTCGCACTCGAATTCCGTATCGAGGCTTACAACGCGCTGAACCACCCCAATTTGCCGATGCCAGGAGCGGGCTTCGTCGCGGGCGCTCCTGTAGACCCGACCAATCCGTATGCTGAAGGCGGGTTGAATACGAGTTCTTCCTTCGGCATGATTACCAGCGGAGCCGTAACCACGCGCAATGTACAGCTAGGCGCCAAGATCATGTTCTAGAGACTTTATCTTGCAAATGTAAGCCTACTGGAATGCTGTACCATGCCGGACTGCAAGCGTGCTTTTCCTTGTGGAAGCATAGTGATCGCTCACTTCAACCTTGACGATACTTTTAGCTAACCCTGATGCAGAGGATGAGAATGCTGAGAACCAGGCGGCAATGTGTCGCAATTGTGATTTTTCTGCTGGGCGCCGCATTGCCACTTCTTGGCGCAACAAAAATCAGCCTCGACGGCTCTGGATGGACATTTCGCACAACTCTTGCTCAGCAGGCGACCCAGGTAATCGTCCCCCACTGTTGGCCATCTGATCCACAATATCGCCGCTATATTGGCGACGCGATCTACCAGCGCAACTTTGAAATGCCCGTGGTCAAGCCGGGACAGATTATTCGCCTGCACTTTGATGCCGTTTACAACGAAGCGACGGTTTGGCTCAATGGGCGAAGATTGGGAACGCACGAAGGCGGCTACACTCCGTTTGAATTCGAAGTAACAAAGCTGCTCAGAACCGGAAGTAACCATCTCCTCGTCGAAGTCAACAACACGCCCACGCTCACCAATATTCCCGCACTTGCTACCTCGCACGGATCACGCAGCTATCCCCCTCGCGGCACGGCTGAAGAGCCCACCATCGTAGGCTGGATGCCGTATGGCGGCATCGTTCGACCTGTAAGCCTGCTCATCAGCAATTCTGTTTATCTGCGGAACATGAAAGTCGACGCAGCGCCCAACCTCGCGCACCACTCGGCGCACATTGTCATCCGTGCGTGGCTTCATAATGGCGGATCAACAACAGCAACCACCGTCATACGAGGCACAGTCGCAGGGCTCGCAGTGTATTTTCCCAGAACCCAGGTCCATGCCGGCGCGGATACCGAGGTTGAGTGGACGGGAACTCTGCATCATGTACATCTCTGGGATGTCCACGACCCCTATCTCTACGATGTAGCTCTTTCGGTTCCAGGCGACGAACTGACCGCGAAAGTCGGAATACGTCAGATTCGGGTGCAAGGCACGGAACTGCTGCTCAACGGCAGGGCCGTGCACCTTTTTGGCGCCAATCGTGTCAGCGAAGATCCGACCGAAGGCTTGCGCGAGTCGGATGCGATCGTTCAACGCGACATGAGCGATATGCTTGCTGACAATATGCGCATGATGCGCATCGCGCATTATCCGGAGGCGCCAGCGCTGCTCGACTTTGCCGATAGCCATGGGATGCTGATAATCGCCGAAGCGGGAAACTGGAACATGAGCGCATGGCAGATGGCCGATCCTGGCATTCGCGCGACATGGAAAAGACAAATGAAAGAGATGATGGCGCAGGACTGGAATCATCCTTCGGTAATTGCCTGGAGCGTAGGGAACGAATACGAATCGTTTACCAAAGACGGCATCGACTGGACACGTGATATGCGCGCCTTCACGCTTGGCCTCGACTCGACACGGCTCATTACTTTCGCCTCGCGGTTTACGGGCGACCCGTCCGTGAAGACGGGAAAGGATGAGGCCAGCCAATACTCTGATTTTGTTTCCATCAATACATACGGAAATTACGCGCATGCGCTTGACCATGCTCACGCGCTTTATCCCGATAAACCCATCTTTGTCACCGAGTTTGGCAGGATGGGCGAACCGGACCTGCACGATCAGAAACGCATTGTGGCAATCACGGAAGCTGTTACTGCAATGAAGGCGCGGCCATGGGTGATCGGCGGTTCGCTTTGGACATGGGCCGATTACAGATCTTTGATCCGAGGAACCCCTTCTAACGGAATACGGAACTGGGGCGTCGTCACAATTGATCGGCAGCATCGCGACAGTTGGAAGGTGGTGCAGGATCTGTTCAACACGGATTACTTGAAAGGCAAATGAGACGCACGCGATGAATAACATGGTTGCAATGCGGTGGAGATTGCTGGCAGCTTTGGCTGCGATTGCAGCAGCGTGGATGTGGGGCGCTCTACCGGCTCGGGCGAGCAGTTCGGATGCAGGCAGAGTGCATCTTGAGAGCAATGGGATTGGCTTTCAAATGGAGCTCGCCGAAGGACGTTACTCCTTCATTGAGAATGGGCACGCCGCGGTTACTCAGGATGCGCGGGCCGGAGTCTTACTCGCCGGCAGCCCGGTCAGCTTCAGGCTCGATGCCCCCTGTTCCTCCACCGAATGCCGTTTGACAGGAACCAGCGCTGCCGGCGAGCACATCCATCTAACTGTTCGCCTCTCACCTCATCGCGCAGAACTGATCGCATCTCCTGAAAAGCCCGGTGAAGAGTTGCGCTTTGTTACCAGCGGCGCTGCTCCTGCCTATGGCCTGGCGGACCACGCCGTCGAAAATGAATTCAAGCCTCTCCCACAACGGCAATACAATACCGATATCAGCGGATTCGCTGACGATACCCTGCTCTCCGGTCAAGGTATTGCACGTCTGGTCAGCAATTTCGTTATCTATCCCCGTCAGCGCTTTGCCGAACTCCTCGTCGATCCCACCATGAAGATCGTACATACGTCCTCGGCGCAGATTGTGCAGGGTGTTGTGCACTCTCACGCCGAGGAGCATCTCTACTACTTCTTTGGTGATCCGCACGCGATATACGCACAGTACCTCGCGGTACGCAATGCCGAAGGCTATCGCGTCTTCACTCCGAAGTATCGCGCCTTTGGTGTTGGCTGGGAAGCTTTCGGTGCTCTCGGGTGGAACACGAATGCAACCACCGTGCGCGAAAGCGTGGATCGTTACATAGCGGAGGGTTATCCACTACGCTGGATGGTGATCGGCTCCGGCTTCTGGCCTGACGCACCCGAGATGCACGAGACCACCTCCTTTGGTCTCTGGGATCATAAGAAATATCCCTACCCCAAAGCATTTATCCAGCACTTCAGGTCGGAGCATCTCGACGTGATGCTGGGTCTGCGCATCACTTTCATTACCACTGGGCCCTACTCCGCAGAGGGTGTTGCCAAAGGCTATTTTCTCCAGAAGGATGGCAAGCCAGAAGTCTTTCATGGAGGTTGGCCGCGGATGCCCTACTACCTGCTCGACTCGCATAATCCTGAGGCACTCGACTGGTACATGGATCTTATCAAGCGCTGGCAGGCCTACGGTGTCGACGGTTGGAAGGAAGACTTCTATGGCTACGGCGGCTACGCGCTACGCGACGACAAGGTCGATCCCGTCAACGACAGATTGATGGAGGAAGGCCAGCTCGTTATCGAACGCAATGGCTACCTCTCATCCAACGGCGATCTTCACCGCATTAACGATTTTAACTTCGACCAGAATCAGGATCGCGGCCCTGTCAACGCGCTGGCGCTCGCATACTCCGGATTTCCTCTCGTCTATCCGGACATCGTCGGCGGCACATTCGGAGAAAATCGTTTTGCCTCGCAGCGCACCGAACGTATGCAGATCTACATGATGCGAAACGCGCAATGGGCCGCTTTGCACAGCAGCATGGGAATGGGCGAACCACCCTGGACCTTCTCACCTGAAACCGCCAAAGTCATGCTGCAGGCCGCGCAGTTGCACCAGCGCATCGCTCCCTATATCTACAGCAACGCGCTGCGGTTCGCGCACGACGGCTATCCCTGGGCCATGACTCCGCTGCCCATTGCATTCCCCGACGATCCCAACGTGTATGGGCGCGGAAACGCGACTGTCCGCGGATACGAGTGGCTGATCGGCGACGCCATGCTCGCTGTGCCGCTTTATGGCAACGACTACGCCGAGGCGACTGCGCGCGACATCTACCTGCCGGCAGGCAACTGGATGGATTTCGACACAGGCAAACTCTACAGCGGACATCAAACGCTGAAGGATTTCGCTCTGCCTCCCGGCAAGACGCCACTGTTTATCGGCGGATCGGGCATCACGCTGGAGAATCGCGGAGGCAAGCTGCTCGTCTGCATTTATCCGGTTGCCGAGCACGCCGAGGTAAGTCTCACCCTCCCGCAAGGTGGCGCGCCTGTATATGTGGAGGTGCACGGCCTGCGGGGCATGAAGCAATGGGAGAACGCCACCATCGTCGACCGGAATGGCAAGACCATAGCTACGGATAGAAACGGATTCGCTTTTACCTTTGTGCCGCAGGCAGGCGTGAGCTACCGCGTGCGCGCGCTCGGAGTTTCAACACATTAGTTACTCGCAGGGGGGATCGCGCATATGGGGATGGACCGTAGAAATTTTGTGCAGCGTGTTCTGTTGGCATTGGGAGCAGCCGGAACAGGAACTCCGTCGCAGGCTCAGGCAACAACCCCGCGGCTCGATGTTGCCGATGCCGAAGGATCGCAAGGATATATCCGCCCTGGCACAATCGAGGTCATCCGCCGGTCCTTCGATGTTGTCGTAGTCGGCGGCGGCATCTCTGGAACCTGCGCAGCCATCAGTGCCGCACGCAACGGCGCGCGCGCCGCGCTCGTTCACGAGCGTTCTGCATTGGGCGGGAACTCCTCAAGCGAAGTACGGCTCTATCCCGAAGACACCTGCGGGTTCAGTCCGTGGATCAAGGAGTCGGGCATTCTCGAAGAGATGGAGGAAGAGGAGCGTGCGCGTAACTGGGAGTCCCGCATCGAAGGCATGATGAACTCAGAGTGGGATCTGGTGTTGTACGAGTGGGCCAAGCGCGAGAAAAATCTAACGCTGTTTCTCAATACGACCATGCGCGAGGTTGTTATGCGAGACTCTGCGCATATTGAGGCGATTCGCGCACCGCAGTTGGGGACCGAACGCGAGTTCATTCTTTCTGCACCCATGTTCATCGACTCAACGGGAGACGGCGTGCTCGGCTACCGCTCTGGAGCTGATTTTCACTGGGGCAAAGAAATACGCGCGAAGTACAATGAGACGCTCGCTCCAACCGAACCGACCCATGGACTCATGGGCAATACACTCTTCTTTCGCGCACGCGATACCGGCAGTCCCATCCCTTTCAAGCGCCCGGAATGGGCCGCAGAATTCAAGACCGAAGACGACCTCACGGACCGGGATCACGGACATTTTGAGTGCGGCTACTGGTGGATCGAAGTTGGCGCGCCGTTGCATCCGATCCACGACAATGAAGAGATTCGCGACGAAGCACTGCGCCAATTGTTAGGAGTCTGGGACCACATTAAAAATCGTTGCACCCATGACGATGTACGTGAAAAAGCGAAGAACTATGCGCTCGAATTCGTCGGCTTCTGGCCGTATAAACGCGAATCGCGCAGGATCCTCGGCGATTACGTACTGACGGAGAAAGATGTACGTAACCCTTCCATTCATCCAGACGACATCGCCTACGGATCGTGGGGCATCGACATCCATGTGCCGGGTGGAATTCTTAAGCAGCATATTCCCCCCTATCCACCGCCGCGCACTGATGAAAACTTCCAGTATCGCAGTACGATTCCGTACGGAATTCCTCTACGCTCCTGTTACTCGCGCAACGTTCGTAATCTATTTACGGCTGGCCGGCCAATAGGAACGAGCTATGTCGCTTTCGCTTCCTCGCGTGTGTTGCCGACAGGTGCGATTGTAGGACAAGCAGTGGGCGCTGCCGCTGCACTCTGCATGAAGCATGCATGCGAACCGCAGTTAGTCGCACAGAAACACGCAAAGGAACTGCAACAACTGCTTCTCCGCCAGGATGCATCCATTCCCGGCGTCGTTAACGAAGATTCAGCCGATCTCGCGCGGCGCGGTACCGTAACTGCAAGCAGCGAGGCCGCTCTCGTTTTTCCGGAGTCTGACTCATTCCATTCCGCACATTTCGCCCTCGGTCAGGTCTTCCCTGTCTCGACAGATCAGCTACACGCTATCGATCTTTTGCTGCAGTCGAATGCCACACAAGATCAGCGCGTGATCCTCAAGTTACGGCGTATCGAACACGTTTGGGATCTTCGACCCTCGCCATCCATCGCCAGTGCCTCCGCCACAGTTCTTGCGAATCATAAAGGATATGTTCGCTTCACGTTGAATGCACGCACAAAGCCCGGTGGTTTGTATTTTGTCTGGATTGAGGCGCAGCCAGAGATCAGTTGGGCTCTCCACAGCGATCTCCCGGGCGAGCCATCGAAGACACCCGTGGGCTCCACTGCTGCGGACCTACCTCCTGGCAATAGATGGCGTCCGCTAACCGGCGGACATGTTTTCACGATGCACACGATACCGGAGCAGAAGCCATACGGGCCGCAGAACATCGTGTCCGGAACCAATCGTCCCGACATGTGGACGAATATCTACATTTCCGACGCGGCTGAGCAGCTTCCTGTATGGCTCGAGCTGAAGTTTCCATCACAGGTGCGGTTGAATACCGTACAGATCACCTTCGATACCGATACCAATAGGAGGATCCAACTTCCTCGTTTCCGTTACCCCGAGTGCGTCAAACGCTATGAGATTGACGCCAAACTGGCTGGCGACTGGAAAACGCTTGCGCAGGAGGACGACAATTACTATCGCCGTCGCGTGCACCACTTTGAGACCGTGACCACAGATAGATTACGTATTCGTCTACTCGAGACAAACGGAGCTCCGCAAGCCCGCGTCTATGAATTACGTGCCTATCATGAAGAGACGTGATCGTTACGCAGCGTTTTCTTGTCCCGTTCGCGCAACGAGCTCCACAGTAGTGCCAGCGCTATCGGATGCAGAAACATCATGGCGAAGAAGAGCGGCAGATAGCCGTGGGCCATCACAACACGGCCAATGATCTCCATGGAGACCATACCCCCGAATCCGCTGCCTGCCGCAATCAACCCGAATGCTGTGCCGAGTTGTGATGACGGAAACAGATGGACAATGCTTGCTGAAAGGGTGACGAGCCAGGCCATGTGCGCCAGTGCAATCACCGAAGCAATCAGCACGCTCGCCATCACATTCGGCAACGTGGCCGCCAGTGGGCTGAGCGGCAGCAGTGCGGCACAGCAAAACATCACACGGCGATAGGTTTGAGCTGGAGTAAGACCGCCCTGAATGAATCGCCCCGATACAAATCCTCCTAATAGGGTTCCGGCGCCTGCAAACAGATAGACAAGCCAACCCATGCGCGCAAGATGGGCCAGCGTCAAATGCCTGGCGCTGAACATGTATTTTGGATACCAGAACAGAAGAAAATACCAGATCGGATCGGTAAGTCCGCGAGCGACCATGAAGCGCCACGTTGTGGCGTTAGCGAGCACGGCTCGCAACGAGGGCTGCGCAACAGCCCGGACCCTTGCCGACTCCGATGTGCTTTTTCGCACCGACGGATAGGCAGATAACCACAGCGGCAGCCAGAGTAAACCCGCCGTACCATCAATCACAAAAACCGTCTTCCACGGTAAATGGGCGACAATGGCGGCGATTGCAGGTAATGCAATGACTGCGCCCACTGTCGAACCGAGCGTATACACGCCGATGGCCAGCGAATGGTCCTTCTTCGGCAACGTCTCGCCCACCACCTTAGGCGCAACTACCCACAAGCCAGGCTCACCGAGCCCGAGACAAAAGCGCGCTACGGCCAGTTGCCCAGCGGTGCGCACGATCGCTGTTGCAGCCTCCGCTGCCGACCACCACCCTACAAAAATAGCCATGCTGGCGCGTGTTCCCAGCCAATCGGTAACGACTCCGGCAATTGCGTACGAAAACGCGGAAGCGAGTAGAAATAAGCTGACAATATGGCCGTAGCCCTCGTCGGAGAGGTGAAACAGAGCCTGAAAACGTGGCGCGATGACCGAAAGGCTTTGCCGGTCGAAGTAATTGATTAGCGCCACCAGAAAGATGAGCGCAATGAGATACCAACGACGGGAAGGAAGAAGCCGGAAGCGGGGCGCATCTTCAGTGCATGTCGGCTCGGTCGGATTCAATTGCAGCGCACCTCAAAGATTGCAGGCGGCGCGGGCCCCCAGGCTCGCAGGGAAAGTTCAATGCCAGACGTGGATATTGGCTGGGGAAGCATCAGTCGCCAGTGCGTATGGTGATTCTCACTGACTACCGCCAGAGTCTCTCCCTCGGCTGTACGTAGGTCGAAGGCCGTGAGACAACCTGGCATAACGCGCTCTGGGTGCCCCATCAGAATCGATTCCATGGGGTGATCGAAGTCGGTGTCAAAGGTAACCTGAATACTGCGAATTGTGCGTGGTTGATCCCATACAAGACGCAGCCATGGCGCGTTGTCGTCACGCGACGGTGCCCATGCGTTCACACCGCACCAAGGGCGACCCCACCCATTCACCACCATTCGCGGCTCGTAACATTGCACACCGGGAGCAATAGTCACCGCAAGATTCCGTGCTGCCGGCCTGCGCTCCGGCAACCAAAAAGCGAAGCTATCAACACCAGAATCTTCCGGCGGGCTCTGCACCACGCTTTTTGCTACCATACGATTCATTTTTTGCCACAGGGTCAACACACCGGGGAACTGCTGACGACTCAGATGCAATGATATGCCTGGAGCGGGATGAACAATGAGAAAGACATGCGCATCCTCATTGAGCCTCACGTCAAAACGAAATGTAGCTGGCAGTGAAGTTCCCGCAAAAAGTGAGGTAACGGCTGAAGCCAGCTTCACATCCGGAGTCGCGTTTCCAGACCGGGAGGACTTCCATATCTCCGCATGTAGAGAAACGGGGGCGACCGCATCTACCAGCAACGTAAACTCCGGTACGGCGCCAGCAAGAAGAGGCAGCAAAAGCGCACACGGTGTTTCCGCTGCATGCAACTCCCCGCTGCTTTGGAGTGCGTCAAGAACGAGGGTGCTGCTAGAACTGATGTGGGCCTCAGGCGCCTGGTCATCGGCATCGGCCGCGCGCACCCCAGGAATATGTTGACCTGTGCGGAGCAGCCGCTGCTGAAACCGCCTCATACGCTCGGGCTCTGCCACCTGGCGCGGGAGAATCTTCTCTTCTACACAGAGCGCAGCAGCCATGCCGACGGCCTGGGCATTGTGAGCACAAGTCGCCATCACGCGCGTGGACCCGAAGGCAATGTGCGAAATGCTGAGGATGCGGCCAGCAAGAAAGAGGTTGGGAATATTGCGGCTATACATGGTGCGGTAGGGTATCTGATACACGCCCTTCGAGTGCCATTGGGTACAAGCCGGCTCGGGGCTGAAAACTCCCTTTGCCGGATGCAGATCGATCGCCCAGCCGCCAAACGAGGCGGCATCAAAATGTGTGCGTTGCTCGACAATATCGTTCTGGCTGAGAATATAGTCGCCCTCAAAACGGCGGCTCTCGCGCTTGCCGGGAATCATCCCCATCCATTCAAGTGTCAAATTGGCGACGTCGGGGAATTCTCCGGAGTTTTTAATGTAATTCCAGACACCATAAGCCACGCGCCACAACTCCCACTTGATCTGCTCTGTGTCGTGGATCGTATCTAAGCCGCCGCCATACTCCAGCCACCAGAGTCGACAGCCAGAATCAGTCACCCTCAACTCGCGATGACGGACAATTTCCTTGATGTTCTTTAAGGCGAATGCCGGCGGAATAAACTGTACCGGCCTCGCTGTATCCCGACTGTAGAAGTAGAGCGAATGGCCAAGCAACTCATGAATGGGTACAGACGGAGCTAGTTTTTCTCCGAACTCCGAAGCCGCCTCCGCTCCCATGCGAAAGGCCGCACCAGCCAGAAAGCCGAGGATGCCGTCACCGGACGCGTCGCAGAAGAGCGAGGCGGAAATAATATATTCCGTCTGGCTCTGGCTACAGAAAGTGGACACACTCTGAACGACGTCCTGTGCATCTTTTTCGAGCGCACTGGCTGTGGTATTCAGTAGCAGCGTGATGTTTGGTTCGCGTGTCACCCACTCCAACAGAAGCGAGTCGAAAATTACCGGATTGCCCTCTGGATTCCGCCACAGATTCTCCACCATGATCTCGTCGACAACGCCGCCCTCGCGCGACCAGCGATTGTTATTGCCCATGTGAGAGGTAGCTCCCAGAATCCACAGGCGCACCTCTCCTGAAGCGTTGCCTCCAAGCACAGGGCGATCCTGAACGAGAATCACTCGCAGGCCCTCACGCGCCGCTGTAATGGCGCAGCAGACTCCAGCCATGCCTCCGCCGATTACCGCAAGATCCGCGTCAAGGCACTCCCGGCGTAGCGATCTGCCCTCGGGATTGAACTCATGAATGAGCATGCGGAACCAACCCTTGGATGACTACTGCGTTGCCGAGGACAAAATCCGGCGTAAAAAAGTCGCCGAAGGCCGTTTGGAAGAGCGCATAGCGCGGATATAAAAATAGAGCCATATGCCTTATATTAAGCGTTCAACTTAAGAAATTCAAACGATTGCGTACATGAACAATATTTCGCAAAATACTCTCTCAATCCGGTTCCGTACAGTAAATTCCGAAATGCCTGTCCCGAGGCCGCTGCACGCAAATTAACGCTGGCATCAGAGATGAGTTAGAACCCTAGATTCCTCCCAAAGGGACACATCTTCTGAGACTTTGTTCTAAAGGCGTGCCCCTTAGTGGCACTCGTATCGCAACTCGCCTCTTGCACGTGGTCTTTTACCGTTGCCTACCTGATCGCCACACAGATGAGTAGGGCCTGTAGGAACTATGCGGCTGGCAGATTCTCCAGTCCAAGGTCATGCCTACAGCGGGGCGCAGTCCTCTTCAGGCAGATTCGCGCACAATGAGAGGTGCATCCAGATAGATACGGCGCGTTTTCGTAGTCTGTGCCTCGACTGCCTCAATCAAAAGCTCCGCCGCCTTTTTGCCGATCTCAAACGGCTGTATAGCAAAAGTCGTTAATTGCGGCTTGAGAGCGGCCCCGATCGAAAGATCTCCACGGCTTAGAATGCTGATGTCCTTGGGGATGCGGAGCTGTAACTCGTCGAGTGTTCGATATATATCCGGCACAAGTTGATCGTCCGCGCAGAAGATCGCTGTCGGAGGGTTTTTCAGCTTAAACCAGGGAACCAGCTTATCGTGTAGCAAAGTCGCGTTATACTCACTGCAAAAATAAAGCCTTGGATGAAAGCGCCCGCCCGATTTGGCAAGCCCTGACTTGAAGCCGGAGAGAAGCTGCTCCGTCATGGGGCTCTTGACAGCTCCGCTGATCAGCGCGATTCGCTTATGCCCATGCTTGGCCAGATATTCAGCGCCGCGCCGCCCGATCGCCGCGTCATCCACGCCGACATAGTTGATCTGATTGTCGCCCGCATAGCAATTCGCCATCACAAACGGAATATGCGCCTTGTTCAAGTCATCAATACTGTTCTTCATGTCTTGTAGAGAACACAAGCGCGTGTTCAGTACGACAACGCCGTCGACAAAGCGACTTTGCGTCAACTCGCCTTTAGTGATCCGTCCGCTCTTCGCGCTGTGCGAATAGATCATCAGATGATAGCCGCGTTCCATCAGGCAGCTCTGGATTCCCGCAAGCACGCCGGCGATGAAGTTGTTGAAGAAGATCGGGTCGTGCGAGGGAACGACAAGACCCAAAATACGTGTAGATCCCCGACTAAGCGCACGTGCAAGCCCGCTGGGTGCATAACCCAGCCTTGCAGCTATTTCAAGGATTTGCTTTCTGCGCTCGGCACCCACTCGAGGCGTCTTCGGATCGTTCATCACGAGCGAGACTGCAGCTATCGATACATTGGCCGCCTTCGCAACATCGTAGATAGTTGCCATCCCACCCCTGAAGAATGCGAAGAAATCATATGCCCCGGAAAACTCCTCCTGATTGTAGAAGACGGTCTTACCGTTGTAAATCTGGGCTTTATCAGGTGCAAATTGATCTCTTCGCAACGATCGTATGCGTGCTGCAGAACCATCAACGATCAAACCCATTCCGATTATGTGCTCTTCACCCGCCTGAACCGTAGCGCGCTGTATGTCTGGGCCATTAAGGGTATTGTTGGCCTCTTCGCCGGGTTTATTTTCGACTTTGTTGGGACGATGGCTTTAGGGTTCGCGCCGTCCAAATAGTGCTGCTTATCATGTTCCTCGCACTCCCCCTCATTGCGATGAGCTGGATCATTAATTCGCTCGGGTGTACGAAAACCTGCCTATTCTTCCTGGAATGACACCCATCTTCCCGCATGTCATCTCAATGTTTCATTTAATTTGATAGTTCGTTGTAGTCGACGCCGTGCGTGAGGGCCAGCTCGATGCCAATATCGCGCCGACAGAGTACTTCCAGATGAACCAGATCGGCGAGCACTCCTTCACGCTCGCCGTGCGCACCTCGCAACAGGAGAGCATACTCCTCCCCGAGTTGGTGAGCACGCTGCATCAGATCAACCCGAACCTGGGTGTCTCCAACGAAGCCACCATGATCGAGAAGATCGACACGACGCAGGCCGCCCTGTTGCATCGCTTCTCTGCATGGCTGGTGGGAGGCTTCGCAGCCATGGCGTTGGGATTTGCCACAAAAGCCGCAAATGCTTCGGCCGTCAACCACCTAAGTTGTTGAAAGTTATGGTGGGCACAGCAGGATTCGAACCTACGACTTCCACCGTGTGAAGGTGGCACTCTACCGCTGAGTTATGCGCCCTCGGCCGCGATAGAAGACATTGCATCTTCCGGCTTCAGAGTCCATAGAATAGCACTCCAAACCTACTCATGGCCAGGTATCCCGTCCGGAACCGACCTGCGCCATTATCGCCATGAGCCCCGCCTCTCCGGCGGTACAATTGTCCAGCAGCAATGGCCGTTCCATCCCCCCATTCCGAAAGCTCCCGCTCCTTCGAAGCCCCCTCCACCGATGGGTTAGGGCAAAATTTGGGCGAAATTAACGGAAAGCCGCAACCGGGAGCAGAAGATGGGGTTATGGAGGATATGGCTACGCTGGCGATCAGCCCCGGACTACTCGAAGACCTGCAGGCGGCTGAGTCCCATCACGCCGCAGGCGATTTCGCCCAAATGGACGACGCCGTCATTATGCTGGAGCTCCGTACCGGCAACATGGCTGGCTTCGACTACCTGATCCAGAAGTATCGCAAGCCAATCATCCGTTTCATGTATCGGATGGTCCACAATCAGGCCGTAGCCGAAGAGTTAGCGCAGGAGGTTTTCCTGCGGGTCTACCGCTCGCGCGAGACCTACCGGGCTGAAGCACGGTTCAGCACATGGCTCTACCGCATCGCCACCAACCTCGGGGTCAACCACGCGCGCGATACCCGGCGCGAACGGTCCGCCTCAACTGTCTATCTGGACGAGCCCGATCCGGAGTCCGGGACTACACCCGATGTCGCTGATACCGCCCCGGACGTCGAGGCAAAGATTTTGCGCCGGGAGCGTATGGAGGCGATCCGGCAACACGTCATGTCTCTGCCGGAAAGGCAGCGCATGGCCGTGCTGATGCACAAGTACGAAGGCATGGACTACCGCCAGATCGGCGAGGTACTGAAGCTGAGCGAGTCCGCAACCAAATCGCTGCTCTTCCGCGCGTATCAAACTTTGCGCGAGAAACTTAAGGATTTTATCTAGCCCTTTGGGGCACCACGGCACGCAAGACATATACAGGACGCGCCGATAGAAACGGATGGAAAGGATCAGACCATGAACACGTCAACGATCTGCCAAAACACGAAAGCCGCTCTCCCAGATCTCTTGCTGGATCCAGCAGCATCCACAAGCGCTGCAGCACGAGAGCACATGGACGCCTGCCCAGGCTGCCGCGAAGAATTCCAGCAGCTTCAGGCCACCTTTGCCTTGCTCGATGCCTGGGAAGCCCCGGAGCCTTCCCCCTACTTCGACCAAAAGCTCGCTGTTCTTCTCCGCGAAGCCCAGAACGAGCCGCCCGCTGGTTGGTTTGAGCGGCTGCGCTCGCGGATGATGTTCAACACCGGCCGCCAGTTCCGCCCGGCGCTTGCTGGCGCTCTTGCGCTGGTTCTTCTGGTCGGAGGAGGCACATTCGCTGACCTGTCACTCGGCCATCACCCTGCCACTCCACAAGTCTCGGCCACGGTCAACGACCTCCGCATCATGGACACGAATGATCAGGCGTTCCAGACGATGGATCAGCTCATGCAAGACGAAAACGCCCCTGCTGACACCAACACGGCCACGCCGCCTGCAAGCTAAACTGCGAATATTTTTCACCCAAAGAAGGGAGACGAAGCACGGAAACCTCACTGGACGGATTAAACTGTTCCAGAATTTTTTTATGCCCGTCGTACTCCGGTAAAGCCCATGCACGCAATGGCCAAAACCCGAAAGCTGCTGCCACTCATGCTCTCCGTCATGCTCGTGAGCGGTGGTGCGTCTGCAAGCTGGGGTCAACGCGGCATGCACTTCGCTCGTCAGGTACGTCCGGCCGCACGCCAGACCCAGCACCCGGCGCAACGCCAAGCGCAGCCTCCCAGGCCCAACCCCGCCATGCGCCAGGGGCCAGGCCAGATGCGCAATCAGGAGCATCTCGGCCAGTGGATGCAGCAACACAGCAACATGTCGCTGGCTGACCAGCAAAAAGCACTCGACAACGAACCCGGCTTTCGCAGCCTTCCCCCCGACGTTCAGCAGCGTTATCACAACCACCTGGCTCAGCTCAACGCCATGCCTCCTGCCCAGCGCGAGCGCTGGCTCGCCCGCACTGAAATGATGGAGAGGCTCAATCCCGCTGAACGCCAGCAGGTACGCGGCGCCATGCAGCAGTTGGGCTCACTTCCCGTAGATCGTCGTCGCCTTGTCGCACGCGCTTTCCGTGATCTGCGCGAGATGCCACCAGAGCAGCGCCAGACCATCCTGAACTCGGACCGCTTCCGCGGCCAGTTCAGCGATCAGGAGCGAGGAACGCTATCCAATCTCCTTCGCGTCGAGCCGTACCTGCCCATCACTCCATCGAACGAAGCGCCCACACAGGGCAAGTAAGCTTAAATCACCACCAACGAGAGATAGCCGCCCGAAGGCGGCTATTTTTCATTGCGGAGTTGGGAAAGGGCTACGGAAGCAGGACACCGTTTTGCTTCGATGATCCGGCAGGGGGGAGTGTCACTGGACTGTTTTGCGATCATGCCAATCGGACTTGGCTGGGGTGGATCGCAAACGTGCAAATTGCTGAATCCGGTACATCTCCTTCAACGGTCTCCTTCTCCCGTAGTGCTAGCCATTCTGCACGGAAACACTTGCCGGTCCAATACAACTTTTGCTCGCGAACCTTCCCACTAACGCTTTATTAGCTTCGTAACATGTTCTTCACAAGAAAGAAAACATTCGCTGGCCGCTCCGCCAATCTGCGCATGAAGTATGGATACCACTCCGGCCCGAACGGAACATACACCCGTACACCGAAACCCTCTGCCACCAGCCTTCGTTGCAAATCGCGCCTAATCCCATAGAGCATTTGAAACTCAAAGGCGCTCTTGTCTACATCTTCGTCGCGCACAAACAAACGCATCGCATCAACGATCGCCTCATCGTGCGTTGCAATACCACAGAAGACGCCGCTGCCATTGTTCCGATACGTCACCATGCGCTTCATCAGCTTCACATAATTCGCATCCACATCCGCCTTCGCGGCAAAGGCGACATCAGGTCCTTCCTTGTATGCGCCTTTGCACAGCCGTATGCGAATTCCCTGCCCCAGCAGCCGCTCCGCGTCGGCTTCCGTGCGATAGAGATAGGCCTGCAGCACCGTGCCAACGCTCCCGGGAAACCGCGCTGCCAGGCCTTCCGTGATCGCAATCGTCGCCTCCGTATACGGCGAGCCTTCCATATCGATCCGCACAAACGACCCTGCCTGCGCCGCATGTTCGACCATCGCACCGACAATTCGCTCCGCGAGAACCGGGTCGAAGTCCATCCCCACCTGCGACAGCTTCACGCTCACATTCGCATCAAGTCCGCGCTCCACAATCGCATCCAGCAGCCGATGATAGATCTCTGCCGAAGCCTGCGCCTGTTCCGCAACCGTCACGCTTTCGCCCAGCGAATCAAGCGTCGCCCGAATGCCTTCGCGGTTCAGCCGTTCGCACGCAGCAACAGCGTCCTCCACCGTCATTCCAGCAACAAACCGGCTCGACAGCCTTCGGCCCATTGCCGACCGTTCAGAAAATGTGCGTAATTGTCTATTTTGGGAGAGCGCAATGAACCCGGACCGAAGCAAATGCAAATACCGTACCCCTTCTTCTCACGCGGCATTGTGCCACAGCGAGGGTACGACCGGCGAGTGGCCGAAGATCAGCTTGTCCTGCGAAAGGACTATCGCCCGGCCTGGGCCCGCACCTTCACCACCGGCGGCGTCACCATCGAGCTGGTGTCCTTCATCTCCGCGATCGCTCTGTCATAGCGTCCAGCCAGCGAGTTGCCACGAATCCGCGCCATATCTTCCAGCATCTTCATGCCATCTTTCAGGTAGCTGATGCGGCTGCGCTCGTCGTGCCCCCACGTCACCGGAACCTCGCGAATCACGTACTTCAGCTTGCGCGCAATAAACAAAATCTCCGGATCGAATCCCCACCGTTCAATCGTCTGCAACCGGAAGATCACCTGCGCCGCCGGCCGTTTAAAAGCCTTGAACCCGCACTGCGTGTCCTTGAACGGAAGTCCCATCACAGTCCGTGTAATCCAGTTAAAACAGCGGCCGAAGAACTGGCGATACAGAGGCTGATGAATCGTCTGCCGTGCCCTGTCCAGCCACCGCGACCCAATCGCCACATCCGCGCCGTTGTTCAGAGCCGCAAATAGCAAGTTGGCCTCTTCCATCGGGGCCGAAAGATCAGCGTCCGTAAACATCACAATGTCGCCAGCCGCCTGCAGCAATCCGTTGCGCACGGAATAGCCTTTGCCTCGATTGCCTGGGTTCTGAATCAGGTGCAGGCGAGGATGGTCATTCATCCACCGCTGCACAATCGCTGCCGTATCGTCCTTCGAGCCATCATCGACAACAAGGACCTCGGCGTCCCATCCCTGTTCCGTCACACAGCCCAGCACGCGTTCCAGCGCCTCGTCGATGCGTGCGCTTTCGTTGTAGGCCGGAATCACGATGCTGAGTTGAGGATGCGCCATCAAGGCTCCTGATCTTCTCCGAGACACATCCCGGTGTTTCGTACACTGCACGCAGACTGTGGGGAGAGGATTCCGCGATTTATTGTACTGTAACGATTAGACGCGGCAACATTTATTTGAGTCTCATCTCAAATTTCTGATTTGGGTCTATAGATGGCCTCTCCTCCTGACCAGGCCTGTTTGCCGCCCACATCCCTGTCACGATGCCCGTCTCCCTGCTACACTCCTCGACATGCCGGAAGACTTCGTTCCACCGCCGCCTCCGCCGCCACCTGTCCAGCCGCCGACCTACGCCCGCCCCTACGGCGCAATCCCCTACGGTGCAGCGGCGCAGCCTTACGGTAGCCCCGCTTACGGACCACCACCCAGTCGCCGGTCCGCGTGGTTCTACATCGGCATCATCTGCGGCTGCATTGCCGCGGTCTTTCTACTCTTCTCCGCAATGGTCTGGTACACCGCGCGCTCGCTCAGCGGCAACTCATCCAGCCTCGGCTTCGACGGCAAACGCATCGCCGTCATTGACATCTCCGGCATCATCCTCTCGCCCGATGACATTGACACTCAACTCCGCCGCTTCGGCGACGACGACTCCGTCAAAGCCATCATCCTGCACATCAACTCGCCCGGTGGCGGCGCCGCAGCATCACAGGAGATCTACCACGAGGTCATGCGCGTCCGGCAGGAGAAGCACAAGAAAGTCATCGCCTCAGTTGAATCCGTCGGAGCCTCCGGCGCCTACTACATCGCCTCAGCCTGCGACAGGATCTACGCCAATCAGGCCTCCGTCGTCGGCTCCATCGGCGTCATCATGGAGTGGACCAACTACGGAGATCTGCTCCGCTGGGCCAAGCTCAAAAGCGTCACCATCACCCGCGGCGACCTCAAAGATGCGGGCGATCCAAGCCGCGACATGACACCACAGGAGCAAGCCTACTTCCAGTCCCTGGTCGATAACATGTACGGCCAATTCATCCACGATGTCGCCGCTGGCCGCCACACTACCGAAGACAAGATCAAACCTCTCGCCACCGGACAGGTCTGGACCGGCGAGCAGGCCTTGCCTCTCGGCCTTATCGATAAGATCGGCGGATATCGCACTGCGTTGCTCGACACCGCCCGCGCAGTCGGCATCTCGGGCGAGCCAACCATCGTCCGCCCGCCATCCAACAAAAAAGGCCTTTTAGCCCTGTTGACCGACGACGGCGAGGACCTGTTCCCCAACCCCAGCCAGATGCTCAACCGCGCTCCGGGCTTCTACTTCATGTGGAAGTAAGCTTCGGAATTGCCGACTTTACGCACTATCCGCCCTGTTTTCAATACACAGGCATAAAAGAAAATACATCTTTTTTGAAATTTGCTGTGACCTGTCCGCTCTGTCCTGCATCTCAAGGCATTGCAGCCAAGTAGTTACTCTTATCAACGTTTTTCATTGCCTAAAATGCTCCGATCTCATTTACAATCAACAACAACGCAACCATTCATGGAAACGTTGACTGCCCTCCCTCTATCGAAAGGAACTCGCTCATGACCAAAGCCGATCTCGTAGATAAAGTCACAGAACTGGGCGACCTTACCCGCCGCGATGGTGAGATCATCGTCGATACCCTCTTTGAGGCCGTCATCGGCGCGCTTAAATCAGGCGACAAGATCGAGATACGCGGCTTCGGCAGCTTCCGCACGCGGCAGCGCAACGCCCGCACCGGACGCAACCCGAAGACCGGAGCCAAAGTCGACGTACCGGCCAAGCGCGTCCCTTTCTTCAAGCCTTCAAAGGAGCTGCGCGACTCCGTCAATCCCGACGGCCAGAAAAAATCCACACCGCGAGCCGAAGCCAGGTCCGTCGATCCGCATCATCCTCCCGCGATGTAGCTGCAACACGCACGCATCGTCGAAGAAGTCGAAGTCGAAGAAAAGGAGCGCAACCCCGCGCTCCTTTTTTCATCTCATCGAGCCATTCGGACCACGCAGATCGCCGTGTACTGTGCAGAGAAAGCGCGCCACTGCAAGAGTACCCTCCTGGCAAGCAATACCCATCCTTCCAATCGAGCGATGCACATTCTGCGCTGGTAGCATACAGACATGCGCTGTCTGCTTTCGCTCGCCGTCATCTTCTGTTTCTCTGCTATATCTCTGACTGCGCAAAACTTCCCTCTTCCTGCTTCATCTTCCAGCGCCGATCCACTCAGTCCACCCCCCAGTACCACTGCGAATCCCCTTGAGCAACCAACCCTGAGCCCCGGCGTCATACTGCTGATGGAGCTTGACGGGCGTTTTGAAAAGGCAGTTGAAGAGGGCGGCGGCAAAGCCTTCGCAAGTTGGTTCGCAAACGACGCTGTCATCCTTAGCAACGGCAAACCAGCCGTCATGGGTCACACTGCCATTACAGAGCAGTCGCATTGGGATCCCAAGGCCTACCAGCTCACATGGGCTCCTGAAGGCGCGCAGATGGGCCCATCGAACGAGATGGGTTTCACGTGGGGGCATTATGAGGGTCGCTCCAAAGACAAAAACGGACAACCCGTCGTCATCTCAGGCCGCTATTTCACTGTCTGGAAGAAGCTCCCCAGTGGAGACTGGAAGGTTGCCCTTGAAGCCAGCGCCGACGCTCCTCCCACGTCCGGGGAGTGCTGCACGTTACCAAAGCCATAAACACCCGCTAACCCTTAAGTAGGAGTGTGCAAGTTATTGCATACAACTACGATTATCCCCGTCACATGAATGCGCTCCTGGTCAAAGACGAAGCCCTCAGGATTGAAGCCCTCAACCAATACGAGGTCCTCAATTCGACGCCGGACCCTGCACTCGACGACATCACCCGGCTCGCTGCACAGATTTGCAACTCTCCCGTAGCAGCTATCTCCCTCGTCGGCTCCGATCGCATCTGGATCAAATCGCGCTTTGGCATGGAATCCACCGAGCTTGCGCTCGGAACTCTGCCCTGCGAGACGACCATCATGGGCGACACAATCTACGAGATCTCCGACGCCCGTAACGACCCTGACTACGCCCCCCAAGGCATCCTCATCGAAGGCAGCGCCTACCGCTTCTACGCCGGAGCGCCTCTCACCACCCCTGGTGGTGTCTCCATCGGCTCCTTGCTCGTCCTCGACCACCCCAGCCGGATGCTCTCGCCAGAAGAGTCCTCCGCGTTAACCGTCCTTGCCCGCCAGGTCATCACCCGGTTCGAGCTCAACGCCCGTGTCCGCCTGATGGATCGCGCCGCACGCTCTCGTCAGCGCGTCGAATCGGCACTCACCGTCGAGCGCAACTTCGTCTCCGCCGTACTCGACACCGTCGGCGCACTCGTCGTTGTCTTCGACCCCGCCGGCCGCATCGTCCGCTTCAACCGTGCCTGCGAGATCGCCTCAGGCTACGACTTCCACTCCCTCGTCGGCCGCTACGCCTGGGACAAAGTCATCCCGCGCGACGAAGTCCCGGAAGCCATCCACACCTTCGAGCGCATCCGCTCCGGCAACTTCCCTACATCGTTTGAGAACCAGTGGCTCAACCGCGACGGCACCCTCCGCCGCATCGCCTGGTCAGCCACCGCTCTGCTCGACACGCAGGGCCAGGTCGCCTTCATCATCGCCACCGGCATCGACGTCACCACCCAACGCGCCGCCGAAGCCACGTTGCGCGAAAGCGAAGCAAAGTACCGTCAGATCGTCGAAGGTTCACTCGGCATGGTCTGTACTCACGATCTGCGCGGCACGCTGCTCTCCATCAACACACACGGCGCCGAGACCATGGGTCTCACCCCCGACCAGATCATCGGCCACACCCTTGGCGAGTACATCCGGCCCGATCGTCATCCCGGCATCAACGCCTATCTCAAGCGCATCAGCGAAGTCGGCGAAGCTCAAGGCATGCTCCATCTCATGCATACCGACGGAGAGGAGCGCGTCGTCGCCTTCCGCAACAAGCTCATCGTCGTACCCGGGCGCGCTCCCTACGTCCTCGGCTTCGGCGTCGACATCACCGAACAGGTCCGCGCAGAAGGCCGCCTCCGCACCCTCACCCGCCAGTCCGACTCCATCCTCGAGTCCGTCGGCGACGGCATCTACGCCATTGACCTCGATGGCAACGTCACGCTCGTCAATGCCGCCGCCGAACAGATGCTCGGCTACAAACAGAGCGAGATCCTCGGTCAGAACATGCACCAGCTCGTGCACCACACACGCGCCGACGGCACACCCTACCCCAAAGACGCCTGTCCCATCCGCAAGAGCCTCTTCAACCTCGAAACCGTCCGTATCTCCAACGAGGTCTTCTGGCGCAAGGACGGCACCAGCTTCTCGGCCGAGTACGTCGCGCGCCCGCAAATCGACACGCATTCCTCAACGGACGGCAGCCCCAAGGCCGTCGGCGCCGTCGTCGCCTTCACCGACACCACCGAGCGTCGCGCGCTCGACCGCATGAAGGACGAGTTCATCTCCACCGTCTCGCACGAGCTGCGCACGCCGCTCACCTCGCTGCGCGGCGCGCTCGGCCTGCTCGCCGGCGGAGCACTCAACGCGCGTCCTGAGAAGACGCAGCAGATGCTCGACATCGCCATCTCAAACACCGACCGCCTCGTCCGCCTCGTCAACGACATCCTCGACCTCGAGCGCATCCAAAGCGGCAAGACAGAGTTTCGCCCGACCATGTGCAGCGCAGAAGACCTGCTCCGCCGCGCCGCAGGCGTCCAGCAGGCCCGCATGCCGAAGCCGGACATGCGCATCTTCTTCGCCGCTCACGGCGTCAACATCTGGGCCGACCCCGACCGCATCCTCCAGACGCTCAACAACCTCATCTCGAACGCCATCAAGTTCTCGCCGTCGGGCAGCGAAATCAATCTCATCGCCCGCTATCTCGACGAGGACGAAGCCATCATCGAAGTCAGCGACCACGGCCGCGGCATCCCCGCCGACAAACTCGACCACATCTTCGAGCGCTTCCAGCAGGGCGACTCATCCGACTCGCGCGCCCTCGGCGGCACCGGCCTCGGCCTCGCCATCTGCCGCAGCATCGTCCAGCAGTCCGGCGGACGCATCTGGGCCACCAGCGAAGTCGACAAAGGCACCACCTTCCACTTCACCTTGCCCACCAAACCCAGCAACAACCTGCGCTAAAACCTCGTGCGCAAATCCATCGCGCCGTGGAGTATACGAACAACGCTCAGTGGCGCTGACTGTGGATCATAAACGACCACATAGTTGGCATAGGGCAATGCAGGTAGGAAACGCAGCCTCTTGTGTGTCAGGTCTGTTCGTTCCTTCCCGATCAAAGGCATCGCAGCCGCATTGGCACAGGACCGATAGATGGCCTCTTCTACGCGATCCGCATAGCGCACGCTGTCTCTCGCAATGTATTGCCAGATTCCGATCAGGTCACGCCGGGCAACAGGAGTAAGTCGATATGGCTTCACGCGGCAGAATTGTTGCGAAGCCAGTTCTGCTTCATCGCGTTCATCTCGCGTTTGACTTCCTCACTGTCCATCAACTCGCCGCGCTCGGCCTCTGCCCAGCCCTCTTCGATCATTGCGCGTATCTCGTCCCGATGCTCGGCCATCCACACCTCGTGCTGATGCTGTGTCGCCAGAACTTCGGCGACATACGCATCGACACTGGCGTAGCCAGCTGTAGCAGCGTCGTTACGAACCTGTTCTTCCAGCTCCGGACTGAGACGAATCGTCATGGCCGTAGTGTAGCAAAGCGGTTCCGGCCGAACTACTCTTCGTTCTCCCTCAGCTTCGCAAGTACGCCGAAGTCCTCAAGCGTAGTCGTATCGCCCTTCACGTCGCCTGTCGTCGCCAACTCACGCAGCAGACGCCGCATGATCTTCCCGCTGCGCGTCTTCGGCAAAGCATCTGTAAACCGCACATCATCCGGCCTCGCCAGCGCGCCAATCTCCTTGGCGACCCACTGTCGCAGCTCCTGCCGCAACTCCTCCGAAGGCTCCTGGCCTCCTTCAAGCGTCACAAACGCGGCAATCGCCTGCCCCTTCATGTCATCCGGACGCCCAACACACGCCGCCTCCGCCACCTTCGGGTGCGCCACCAGCGCCGACTCGATCTCCATCGTCCCCAGTCTGTGACCGCTCACGTTGATCACGTCATCGACACGCCCCATCAGCCAGTAGTAGCCGTCCGCGTCGCGCCGCGCGCCATCGCCGGTGAAGTAGCTTCCCGGAATATCGCTCCAGTAGGTCTTCTCGTATCGCTCCTGGTCGCCATAGACCGTCCGCGCCATCGAAGGCCACGCCTTGCGAAACACAAGCAATCCACCCTGACCATCCGGCACCGGCTCGCCCGAGCGCGTCACCACCTCAGGCACAATCCCAAAGAACGGGCGCGTCGCCGAACCCGGCTTCGTCGGCGTCGCGCCCGGCAGCGGCGAGATCATGATCGTCCCCGTCTCCGTCTGCCAGTACGTATCCACAATCGGGCAGCGCTCCTTGCCGATCTCGCGGTGATACCACATCCAGCTCTCCGGATTGATCGGCTCACCCACCGTCCCCAGCAGCCGCAGCGATGCCAGCGAGTGCTTCCGCACCCACTCATCGCCCCACTTCGTAAACGCGCGAATCGCCGTCGGCGCCGTATAAAACACCGTCACCTTGTGGTCGTCCACAATCTTCCAGAAGCGGTCATTCTCCGGCCAGTTCGGCGCGCCTTCGTACATCATCACCGTCGCGCCGTTCTGCAGTGGCCCATAGACCACATAGCTATGCCCCGTCACCCAGCCAATATCCGCCGTGCACCAGTAAATATCGTCCTCGCGCAGATCGAAGACATACTTCGACGTCAGATACGTCTGCACCGCATAGCCACCCGTCGTATGTACCAGCCCCTTCGGCTTGCCCGTCGTGCCCGACGTGTACAGCAGATACAGCGGGTCCTCCGCATCCATCCACTCCGCCGGACATTCCTTTCCCGCCGCCAGCATCGCCTGGTCCCACCAGATATCGCGTCCCTCTTTCATCTCCACCGGCGAACCCGACCGCTTATACACCACCACGTTCTTCACCATGGAGCACTTCTCCAGCGCCTGGTCCACAATCGCCTTCAGCTTCACCTCGCCGCCACGCCTGTAGCTCGTATCCTGCGTGATGATGGCAACGCAACCCGCATCGTTCACGCGGTCCGAGATCGCATGCGCAGCAAATCCGCCAAAGATCACCGAATGAATCGCACCAATCCGCGCACACCCCAGCAGCGCAATCGCCAGCTCCGGACACATGCCCATATAAATCGCCACACGGTCGCCGCGCTTGATGCCCAACCCCTTCAGCACATTGGCAAACCGCTGCACCTCTTCGTGCAGGTCGGCGTAAGTCAGCCGCCGCACCTCGCCCGGCTCGCCCTCCCACAGAATCGCCACCTTGTCCTTGCGCGCACCCAGCGCATGACGGTCCACACAGTTGTGCGACAGATTCAGCTTGCCGCCCACAAACCACTTCGTATGCTGCGCCTGTCCGTCGATCACCTTCGTCCACGGCGCGAACCACTCCAACTCCTTCGCTGCATCGGCCCAGAACCCCTCCGGATCTTCCACACTCCGCCGGTACATCGCCTCATACTGCTCCAAACTCTTGATGTGCGCCTTCGCGGCAAACTCCGCGGGCGGCGCAAACACCCGGTTTTCTCTAAGGCTTGAATCAAGGTTCTTGCTTTCTTCCAACGTAGCCACGCACTACCCTCCAGACCGAATCGAAGCTGAAATTTCCACCCACAAAAAGGTACGCTATCGGCATAAACAGCGGCAACTCATCCACTGGTGAACAATTTCATCTCGCAACTTCCCCACGATAAACTCGAAACGTATGAGCGCCTATATCCCCGCCATCTTCGGATTCCTGCTCGGTTTTGGCTTCGGCGTTGGCTGCGCGCTGGCTGTCATGTACTCCATCTACCTCGGCGGCTACCGCGCAGCCATACGCGACTCCCACCTGCCCGCTCCACCGGAACGCTACCGCCGCGCCCTTGAAAAATTTTTAGCAGCATCAAAACGCTGACCCATACATCTCACCGCGACCCAAGTTCAGCCCGCATCTGCCTCACCTCGCCGGTCAACACCTCAATCGCCTTCATCAAAGCAGCCCGCTGCGCATCGTCGCTCATCGACTTGATCCCCTCGGCATAGAAGTTCCCATTCGGCTCCAACACCAGCTTTTCCACCTCATCAAAATTCTGATAACCCTGCCGATGCAGCACGGACCGCAGCTCCATCTCCGTCAACGCCTCCTGCTTCATCGCATCCGCATCCATCACACCATGCTCCACTAGCACCGTCTCATCGCCTTCGAGTGCAGCATTCAATCTCGGCGCCCGGAACAGCACACGGGTCAGCAGCCAGTTGATCACCAGCAGAGAAAACGCTCCGATAATCCCACCCGAAACCGAGTTGTCATCGCCAATCATCGCGTTCTGCACCGTGTTCGAGAGACACAGCAGAACAACCAGGTCGAACGGATTCAACTGCGCCAGCTCCCGCTTGCCGAACATACGCAGAAAAATGATCAGGCACAGGTACACAATCATCGGGCGGATGATCTTCTCAAGCAAAGGCAACTGAAGAAAGAACATACTATGAATCAAAATGGCCTCCTTGCTCACGCAGATTGCACCTACAACCTTAGCGCGTCAACAAAGAGGCCTGATGATTCAACACCTGGGTGCCCCATTCATGCGCAGTCTCATCGCGCATGGGTGGGTTCAATACTCCAGCAGCACGAGGCAGAGCCCCTACGCGTACCGCTTCTGGTGCCACTCCCAGGCGCTTCGGATGATCGTGTCCAGCTCAGCAAACTTCGGCTTCCATCCAAGCTCCGCTTTGATCTTCTCCGAGCTGGCCACCAGCACCGCCGGATCGCCCGGCCTGCGCGGGCACTCTTCCACCGCAATCGGCTTACCCGTCACCCTCTGCACCGAGTCGATCACCTCGCGCACCGTAAAGCCCTGCCCATTGCCGATGTTGTAGATCACGCGGCTCCGCTGCTCCAACGCGTTCAGTGCCAGCAAGTGCGCCTCCGCCAGGTCTTCCACGTGGATATAGTCCCGCACACAAGTCCCATCCGGCGTCGGATAGTCCTGCCCGAATATCTTGATCTTCTCCCGCCGCCCCAGCGCGACATCGAGAATCAGCGGGATCAGATGCGACTCCGGCTCATGCGCCTCGCCATAACCCTCAATCGCCCCCGCCACGTTGAAATACCGCAGGCTCGCATACCGCAGCCCATGGATCGAATTAATCCACCCCAACATTTGCTCCACCAACAGCTTGCTCTCGCCATAGGGATTAGTCGGCTTCAACCGCGCGTCCTCCAGAATCGGCGTGCTCTCCGGCTCGCCATAGCAGGCCGCCGTCGAGCTGAAGACCAGCCGGTCATGCCCGGTCGCCACCATCGCCTCCAGCAGCGACAGCGTCGCCGCCGTATTGTTCCTGAAGTAAAGCTCCGGCCGCTGCATACTTTCGCCCGCCTCAATCAGCGCAGCAAAGTGCATGACCCCATCAAACCGGCTTTCCTTGAGAGTTTTTTCCAAAAGCGCGCGATCGGCTACGTCACCTTCTACCAATCGGGCATTCTTGGCAACCGCTATTTTTTTACTATGGCAAAAGTTATCGTAGACGGTCACTTCGTGGCCTCGCGCCAGCAAAATCCGCGTCACCGTGCCGCCAATATAACCCGCTCCACCCGTCACTAAAACCCGCATAAAATCACTCCTTTACGTACTCTTCTTGGATACCACAAAAGTACTAGTGTCAAGCACATACGCATACGGCAATATACTTGCAGTACGTGACTGGCTGAGCCCCGGCATATGAACCTCGGCACTGCAGTTTCGATGCACGGCGCCAGCTACAACCTTTTTCATGGTTCCAAACGTCTCTTTAGAGAAGCTCAAACGATGACCAGGACTTCGAATCTCATCGTGGATAGTTTCATCAAGGAACCCAGCCTTAGGTCCTGCCTTCCGACGGCACTCCGGAAAGTTTATCGGAGTCTAACCTCCCCTCACACCGGCTCCGCACAACGGCGGCCCCGGTTGCACGATTTCGCCTCGCCTTTGCGAGACGCTCTAAGGATGTTCCATGGCTAAGCCGCTGCGTTCCGACACCCCCAATCCACCGAGCATTCAGTTCTCGCACTTCGGCGTCCTTAACGACGGCAGCCAGAGCAAGTCTTCGCTCTTCACCTCAGTTACCCTCAACATCACAATCGCCATCGTCGTCACGCTGCTGAGCGCCGCTGCCAAGAAGAAGATGGACAACATGCGGTTGACGCACCTCGATGAGCCAATTCCCATCAAGAAGGTCGAGCCCGAGAAGCCCCAGCCCAAGATCGAACCCAAGCCGCTCCCCAAGCCTCCAGTCATCAAGGTCGAGGCTCCCAAGATCAAGATGCCCGACACCAAGCTGCCCGACATTCCAAAGCCTATCCAGGTCAAGATGACTCAGCCGGTGCCCGTCGTCATGCCTGCGCCGCCCAAGCTGGTGCAGCCGCCTCCGGCGCCCCGCGTCGTCAATCTCGCCCAGGCACAAGCCGCTTCGGTACCCAATAATTCTCCGCATCCCTCGGCCGTCTCGCTCGGCCAGGCCAATAATCCGATTGCTCCCTCCAGCCGCACCACCACTGCCATCAACCTCGGCAACCGCGGTCTGGCAGGAATGCCCGGTTCGAATAACGGCATGGGACCACGCTCCGTTGCTGTCAATCTTGGTTCCGGCTCACCCGGCAGTCAGAACATGAACGGACGCGATAATGCCCGCGCCGAAGTTCGCGGCGTCAAGCTCGGCGTCGCCGGCGGAACAGGTCCGTTGAACTCACGCGGCCGCGTCGCCGGCCCGGTAAACCTCGGTCAGGTCGCAAGGCCCGAAATGCCTCGTCCAGCCGCAGCCATGGCCACCGCCAGCCATCCGCCCCGCGTGCTCTATAAGCCCAAGCCTGAGTACACCGCAGAAGCCACCAAGCTGCATGTCGAAGGCGTCGTCTCCGTACGGATTCGCGTCTCCTCTGCCGGTGGTGTTCAGGTGCTCGGCGTTACCAGCGACCTCGGCTACGGACTCGGCGCATCTGCCGTCCGCGCTGTTGAAGGTACTCGTTTCTCACCAGCTACCGATGCTGAAGGCAGACCGGTCGACTGGGAAGGTGTTGTCAATGTTGCATTCCAGCTAGCCGGGTAGAGAAACTTCCCTCGCTGGAAATGGTTTTATGAAATAGCATCAAGTCCATTATCAAAAGGCAGACCAGAAGGTCGCCGCAGGAGTAGGAATGAAGACTTTTGGGAAACAAACCGCAGCCGGTACGCTTCTGGCGCTCTTCGTCGCAGCCTCGATTCCCGCTCTGGGGCTCGGGTTGCCGCACGTTGGCAAAAAGAAGCACCAGCAGGATGACATTCTGCCGCAGCGCAAACTGACTCCTGCGCAGAACGCTCTGATCGACAAGGCAGTCGCCCGCGAAAAGGTCGTCATCGCCACCGTCAAACAGCGCGCTCCGCTCGTCGAGACCTATATCCAGAACATGAAGCCCGATCAGGTCCTCGGCCAGGTACCCTACTCCGACGAGCACTTCCTCGGCCGCGTCGATTTCAGCAAGGTCATCGATGACCAGAACTACTCGCCGAACACGCGCAACGCCGAGGGCAAGAGCAAGGTCGGCTTCTTCAAGCAGTCCACCTCCTTCATCACCAGCCTCGGCAGCAGCCTGCATCTGAACTTCAATCAGGCCGGCTTCGTCCAGATGCTCCTGATGGACTCCAACAACTTTGACCGCCAGCACTACCAGTTCAGCTACGTCCGCAACGACTTCCTCGGCAACACCCCCACTGCCGTCTTCGACGTAACCCCGATTGAAGGCAAAACGACTCGCGGACGCTTTTACGGACGCATCTGGGTCGAGACCCGTAACGGCAATGTCGTCCGCTTCAACGGCGACTTCTCCGGCTCCGAGAAAGAGTACAGCGAGTACTACCACTTCGATAGCTGGCGCACCAACGTCCAGCCCGACCTCTGGCTGCCGACCTCCTTCTACGTGGAAGAGAGCGACCCCAAGAGCCCGACCCGCACCCTTCGCTTCAAGGCCATCAACCACGTCTGGGGCTATGTGCTGAAGGTTCCGCCCGCCGAATCTGAAAACACATCGCTCGATGTCGTCGGCGCAACCGACGTCAGCAACGACGCCCAGGATGTCAGCCCGCTCGGCGCACAACGCGCCTGGGTCGAGCAGGCCGAGGACAACGTCATCACCCGCCTCTTCCAGGCCGGTCTGCTTGACGCTCCCAGCGACTTCGACAACACGCTCGCCGCGCTGGCCAACAACATCCTCGCCTATAACAACATCACGCTCTCACGGCCCATCCGCGTGCGCACCCTGCTCACCGAGCCGCTTGAGTCGCTCGCCGTTGGCAACACCATCATCCTCTCCAAGGGTCTGCTCGACACCACCGGCGTTATTAGCGCCGACGGTTCCCAGCAGATGGGCAACCTGAACGCGATCCTCGCCTTCCAGCTCGCCCACATCGTCCTCGGGCACCGTCTTGACACCCGGTACGCCTTCAACGACCGCCTGCTCTTCCCCAGCACCTCGGTCTTCGAGCGTATCCCCATGCACCACACCGATGCCGATAACGAAGCCGCAGCCAAGGAAGCCATGAAGCTGCTCGATGCCAAGGAGCTCCAGGGCGGCGAGAAGTTCTTCGGCCTCTACCTCCAGCAGCTCCAGCAGCGCGTCGGCGCCCTCAAGTCCCTCAACGAGCCCATGATCGGCGACGGACTCACCCGCAGCGATACAGACCAGACCTTCTGGATGCAGGCCATGGTCGCCAAGGGCGAGAAGCTCGACATGAAGGACCTCAAACAGCAGGCTGCCATGCCTCTGTCCAGCTTCATGCGCACAGACCCCTGGACCGATCAGGTTGACGTTCTGCACTCGGCCTACGAGCCGCTGCTTACCCCGGGCGACAAGATGCCCTTCGAAGTGGCGCCCGTCTACCTCAAGCTGAGCTATTACAAGGCTCCTGAACCCCCGGCAGCGCCAGCAGCAGCCCCTGCAGCATCAGCACCCGCCGACCAGGGCGCTGCCCAGCAACCCGCTGCGACGGCTCCTGCGGCTGACCAGGGCGCAGCACAACAGCCAGCCAACGCTGCTACCGCACCAGCAGCTCAACCGCAAAACTAACTCTGCAACTGCACGGGACTGGCCTCCAGAGCCAGTCCCGTGTTCTATTTATCCGGGCCTTTCCTCCACAGAAGCGCACTCGACAGCTAAAGTTAATGATTGGGAGCTATCGTTCACGACCAAGCTCCCACGCGGCCCAAGTTTCTTTACCATGTTCCATGCGTCTTGATGAAACCAGACCTGCCGCCGATAATCTCATCTGGCCGCATTTAGGGAGTTGTAAGTGCTGAAGAACCTCTTTCTCGTCGTGTGTTTGCTGGCTGGCGCGTCCACGCTTTATGCGCAGGCAACCGCAACCGCGTCACGAACCGCCGACCTCAAAGTCGGCGGCGGTTTCACGTATGCCAATGCTGACTACGATGGCCACTACAAAGGCGAGATGGCCTTCTTCACCTACGACTTCACCAGTCACTTCGGCATCGAAGGCAACTTCCACTTCGTCAAAGGCGGAGGCAACCTGGACCTTTACGAAAAGACCTACGAGATCGGCGGCCGTTACTTCCGCAACTACCGCGACGATAAGCTCTCGCCTTATGTGAAACTCCTGTACGGCCGCGGCGTCTTCAACTTTCCCGCCTATATCCCCTCAGGACCGCATCCAAATCTTGCATACAACATGGGCGTCGTCGGCGCCGGGCTCGATTACAAATTCTCGCGACACCTTTACTTCCGCGGCGACTTCGAGTACCAGGAGTGGTTCCACTTCCCGCCCAACGGCCTCACGCCCACGCTCTTCACCGTCGGCGCCGCTTACCACTTCTAAGACGCCCCGATTTTCCGCTTCCAGCGATCCCGCCGTTCATTTCGGCATAAATGTGACGGCCTGTTTTCTCCTCGACTCCGCAACCCCGGAACTAACTCCAGAAAACACCTGCAGCAAAACAAAGGCGCGGCCCACAGGCCGCGCCTTTTGCAAAACACGAACATTTAGAAGTGATATGCGATACCAATCGAAGGCGAAGAGATAACCTCGTACCGGTTGGTCTTGAACACATCGCCAGGCAGCCCAAAATCCGGCGTCTTCACCAGAAACGCACGATACTCCGCACGAATATCGAAGCTCGGGCTGATCTCATAGGCCACACCCCCGCCGAACAGCGCACCGATGTTCGTATTCGCCTTCGCGTCCAGCTGGAAGGTTCCCGCGTCCAGCAGCGGGTGGAAGATCATCGCGCCCACACCGGCCTCAACAAACGGGTTGAAGTTCCCATAGTTGCGGCTGTAGACATACGCGCCGCTGATCTCGTGCTGCAGCGTGTGGATTCCACCCTGGTTCACGCCAAAGACCTCGTAATACTGCCGGTTCTGCGCGTATCCGTAGTTCAGCTCCAGCGCACTGCGCGGGGTCAGCATGTAGCGATAGCTGGCCACAAAACCGAGCGTCATGCTCGTGTTCTTCTGAACGGCGTTGCCGTTAACCTGGGGCGCAAAGTTGGCGCTGCCGCTGATGCTTACATCCTGCCGGCTCTCCTGCGCATATCCGGCCACGGCTGTCAGCGCCAGCGCACACAACAACACAATCGTCTTCTTCATTCTTGGCTCAAATCCCTTCGAGTTCGTCCGCAACATGCCTGCGAGGCCCCTAAGCCAGCGCATTCAAGAAGGATAACGGAAGTCCGTATCAACTGTCCCTTCATTGTAACCGTTCCGGGCGTCCGCAAACGCACGAAGGCCGGAGAGCTCCCCTGCCCTCCAGCCTTCGTTACCCAACCCGCAACTATTGCGGAGGAGGAGGTGGCGGCGGAGGAGGCGGCGCCTCACCATTGCCATCCCGCCGATGCCCACGCCTGTCCGCCAGCATCGCATCGTACTTCGTCTTCTGGTCATCGTTCAGCACTCCGCGGATCTTGTCCTGGGAAGCCTTGCGAATATCCATCATCTTGCTGCGCCGGTCGTCCTGCGACAGCGACGAGTCGTCGCGCAGTGCCATCATCTGCTTCCGGCTGTCCTCGTTGAACGCCTTAATCTGCGACACCTGATCGGAGCTCAGGTTCAACTCCTTGGTCATGCGCTTCAGATCGCGCTCACCGCCGCCCCTGCGTCCCTGCGGCGGAGGTCCGGCGTTGTCTTGCGCAGCAGGAGGCGGTGGCGCGCTGTTGTCCTGCGCAACCAGCGGCATCGAACACAACAATGCGGTCGAAAGCGCCAGCGTGGCCGCTCCCATCATCTGTTTGCGAAACTTGAATGGATTCATCGAAACCTCGCTCATTGCAGACCATTCGCTGGTCCGCTCTGCAACCTACAGACGAGCAATTCTCCCGAAGGTTCCACCCGGAAAAGAAAATCGTGTCAAAAAATTAAGCGCCGCGCTCCGCCTGAAAACAATAAGGATCGCCATGCGCCGCGGCGTAATCCTCCACCACCTTCAGAAACGCCAGCGCCGCATGAGACAGATTCGCCTGCCGCCGGTGCACCAGCCGCAACTTCCGCTCAATCTGCAACTCCGCCACCTCCACCCGCACCAGAGCGCCGCTCTCCAGCTCCGGCCGCACCGTCAGCCCCGGCACCAGCGCCACCCCGTTGCCCATCTGGACAAACCGCTTAATAGCCTCCAGCGAAGGCAGTTCCACCCCCATATTCAGCGGAGTCTTATGCCGCTTGAACGTCTGAATCACCTTCTGCCGCTGCGGTGAAGGAACATTATGCGCAATAAAGTTCTGCGCCCCTAGTTGCCGTATCGACACCTTCCCGACCCCCGCCAGCGGATGCCGCGGATTCACCACAAACGCCAGCTCATCCCGATAAACCACCGTCGACTTGATCTGCGTATCATCCGGCCGAAACGACAGCACACCCAGCTCAACCGAGTGCATCAGCACCTCATCCGAGATCCTGCTCGCCAAGGTCCGCTGCACCGCCAGCTTGATCCGAGGGTTCTGCCGCCGGAACTCATCCAGTAAAGGCAGCAAATATAAACAGGTGTACTCATTCGCCGCCAGATTCAATCGTCCCCGGTGCAGCGACCGCAGCTCACTCAGCGCCCCCTCCGCATCGCTCCGCAGGTTCAGCAACTTAGCCGCATACTCCCGCAGCACCTCGCCCGCGTCAGTCAGCGTCCCATCCCGCGAAGACCGCTCAAACAGCACCTCGCCCAGCTCGCCCTCCAGCTTTGCGATTGCCTGGCTCACCGCCGGCTGGGTACGATGGAGCCTCGCCGCTGCGCGCGAAAAGCTACGCTCCTCCGCCACGGCCAGAAATGTCTCCATTTGCACCAAATCCAAGCGTCACCTCACCCGCTCATTCGGAAAATCAACCATTCTATATAGAACGATTAGAATTACTGATATCCGTGGAAGCCATCATAAGCCTGCATTATGATAGTGTCCAGATCGAGAGTCCCATAACCATATGCCCGCTCCCAATCAGATCCTCTTCTTCGACACCACCCTCCGCGACGGCGAACAGTCACCCGGCTGTACCATGCACCACGACGAAAAACTCCGCATGGCCCACCAGCTCCGCGACCTGGGCATGGACATCATCGAGGCCGGTTTCGCCATCGCCTCCGAAGGCGACTTCGCATCCGTCCAGACGATCGCCCGCGAGGTCAAAGGCCCCACCATCGCCTCTCTCTCCCGCGCCAAACGCGAAGACATCGAAGCCGCAGGCAACGCGCTCGCTCCCGCCGAAAAGCGCCGCATCCACCTCTTCCTCGCCACCTCCGATCTGCACCTCGAATACAAGCTCCGCATCAGCCGCGAAGAGGCCATCGACCAGGCCATCGAGGCCATCCAGCTCGCCCGCACCTTCACCGACGACGTCGAGTTCTCCACCGAAGACGGCACCCGCACCGACCCCGAGTTCCTCATCAAAATCATCACCGTCGCCGTGCAGGCCGGAGCCACCACCATCAACATCCCCGACACCGTCGGCTACACCACGCCGCCCGAGTACGAAGCCATCTTCCGCAGCGTCCGCGCCCGCGTCCCGGGCATCGAAAACGTCGTCCTCTCCGCGCACTGCCACGACGACCTCGGCATGGCAACAGCCAACTCGCTCGCCGGCATCCGTGGCGGCGCACGCCAGGTCGAAGGAGCCATCAACGGCATCGGCGAGCGGGCCGGCAACGCCGCACTCGAAGAAGTCGCCGCCGCCATCATGGTCCGGCAAGACCAGTTCCCCTTCACCAACAACCTCAAGATGGAGCTGCTCTACCCCACCAGCCAGTTGCTCTCCGAGTTCATCAGCTTCGGCCCCGCGCCAAACAAAGCCATCGTCGGAGCCAACGCCTTCGCGCACGAAGCGGGCATCCACCAGCACGGCGTTCTCTCGAACCCGCTGACCTACGAGATCATGACGCCCAAATCCGTCGGCGTGGACCACACCAACCTCGTGCTGGGCAAACACTCCGGCCGCCGCGCCCTCGACGACCGCTTCAAAAAGCTCGGCCACCCGCTCACACACGAACAGCTCGACGAGGTATACCACCGCTTCACCGAACTCGCCGACCACAAAAAGAAGATCTACGACCAGGACCTGCTCGGCCTGATCGCACACGAGAAACACACGGTCACGCAATAATCCGTGACCTGCCATTTCTTTCAACAACACGATTTCCATAGTTGCTTTTGTCTGTTTTTGATCCGTTCAATCGGTGGTAATCGGTGTTAAGCAGTTTCATTTATTGAGGTATCAAATGCGCTTGAAGATCGCAGTTCTCGCCGGCGACGGCATCGGCCCTGAAGTCACGCGTGAAGCCACCAACATCCTGCGCGCGGTCGCAGAGCTTGGCGGCCACGACTTCATCTTCACCGAAGGCCTCATCGGCGGCATCGCCATCACCGAGACCGGCTCGCCCCTCCCCACCGCGACGCTCGACACCGCTCTCGACTCCGACGCAGTCCTGATGGGCGCGGTCGGCGACAACAAGTTCAACGCCCTCACGCCCGACAAGCGCCCCGAAGCCGGCCTGCTCCAAATCCGCCAGGCCCTCGGAGGCTTCGCCAACCTGCGCCCCTCCGTCGCCTACGCCGCGCTCAGCGAAAGCTCGCCACTCCGCCCCGAAGTCACCAAAGACGTAGACATCCTCTTCGTCCGCGAACTCCTCGGCGGCCTCTACTTCGGCGCACCGCGCTGGTGGAACCGCGAGACCGGCGAATCGATCAACACCATGCGCTACACCAAGTCCGAAGTCACGCGCGTAGCCCGCATCGCCTTCGACCTTGCCTCGAAGCGCCGCAGGAAAGTCACCTCGGTCGATAAGGCCAACGTCCTCGAAGTCTCGCAGCTCTGGCGCGCCACCGTCACCGAAGTCGCCAAAGACTACCCAGATGTCACCCTCGAACACCAGCTCGTCGATTCGATGGCGATGCACATCATGAACACGCCGCGCAACTTCGACGTCGTGCTCACCGAAAACCTCTTCGGCGACATCCTCTCCGACGAAGCCGGAGTCATCACCGGCTCGCTCGGCATGTTGCCCTCGGCCACCATCGGCGGTGCCGTCAATCTCTATGAGCCCGTCCACGGCAGCGCTCCCGACATCGCCGGAACCGGCAAGGCCAACCCACTCGGCGCAATCCTGACAGCCGCGATGATCCTGCGCCACTCCGCCAACCTCGAAACCGACGCCAAAGCTGTAGAAGAGGCCGTCCACAAAGTCTTGAACGAGGGCTACCGCACCGCCGACATCGCCCGCGGCGGCCCATCGATTACGACACAGGAGATGGGCAAGCTGGTCCACCAGGCACTCGCCGAATCCATCGACCAGCGCCAGGCCCTGCACGCCGTATGATCTGGTTCCGCATCAAAGTTGCGATCATCAACATCGGCATCGCCGCCGCGCTCGTCTACCGTTATTGGACCGGAACGCCGCTCCGCACCATCTTAATCATCGGAGCACTCGCCTTCGTCTTCGCCAACGTGCTCATGGTCATCTCCCAGGAGCAGCAAGCCAAAGCAAGAAACGCAGGCAGAACGCCCAGCAATAAATCATGACAAAGAAGCTCCAACTCGCCGCCATCGCTCTCCTCCTCACCGGAGCAACGCTGGCCGCGCGCGCCGAGCTCTTCCACCACAAAGACAAGCCGCCCAAAAGCAACGTCCAGTGGATGTGGCAGTACGGCCCGCCGCCCACCGGTGGCCGCGAGAACGCGCTCGTGCTCGATCCACGTTTCCGCCCCTTCCTCGCCGAAACATTCAAAGCGCCGCAAACCTTCTGGGGCAACGCGAAGACCGGCTACAAGCCACTCGCCGAAACCGCGCTCGACTTCGTCTCCATCCCCGACAAAGTCGTCACCGACGGCAACCGCTACCTCACCATCACCGGCTGCGTCTTCCGCTTCTGCCCCGACCGCGGCATGATCTGGCTCGACCTCGGCCAGCCGCAACCGCTCGCCGTCTTCGCCGCCATCAACTGGATCCAGCAGAACAAGACCCCCGACGAGCCCGACGCCGAGTACACCCTCTGGGTCTTCCCCAACCAGCCGCTCGACGCCGAACACATCCCGCCCGCGCTGGCCAACAGCATCGCGCACTGGACAGCCGAGCCGCCCTCCGGCAGCACCGTCATCCAGAAGATCCGCAACGCGATCCTCGTCGCGCCCGACGGCACGCCGCACCCCATCGCACCGGCAACGCTCGGCGCCAACACGATCACGCTGCCCGACACGCAGCTACACCCCGACACCCATTCCCTGACGGAGCAACAAAACCCATGAGCACCGCACCCAAAACACTCTTCGAAAAAGTCTGGCAGCAGCACGTCGTAGCCGAGCCCGTATCCAATGGTGTAGCCGAGCCGACCATCCTCTACATCGACCTCCACCTGGTCCACGAAGTCACCAGCCCGCAGGCATTCGACGGCCTCCGCATGGCTGGCCGCAAGCTGCGCCGCCCCGACCGCACCCTCGCCACGGTGGACCACAACGTCCCCACGACGAGCGCGCAGGACCGCCTCGTCATCGCCGACCAGACCTCTGCCGCGCAGGTCAACGCGCTCCGCAAAAACTGCGCCGAGTTCGGCGTCGAGTTCTTCGACGTGCAGGACCGCGACCAGGGCATCGTCCACATGATCGGCCCCGAGCTGGGCGCAACCAAGCCCGGCATGACCATCGTCTGCGGCGACTCGCACACCTCCACGCATGGCGCATTCGGCGCGCTCGCGTTCGGCATCGGCACCAGCGAAGTCGAGCACGTCATGGCCACGCAGACGCTGCCGCAGTCGAAGCCCAAAACCTTCCGCATCACCGTCGACGGCGCGCTCCCCTTCGGTGTCACCGCCAAGGACATCATCCTCGACATCATCGGCAAGATTGGCACCGACGGAGCCACCGGCTACGTCGTCGAGTACGCCGGCTCCGCCATCCGCGCGCTCTCGATGGAAGGCCGCATGACCATCTGCAACATGTCGATCGAGGCAGGCGCACGCGCAGGCATGATCGCCCCCGACGAGACCACCTTCGCCTATCTCAAAGGCCGCCGCTTCGTGCCGCAAGGCGCAGCTTGGGACGAGGCAGTCGCCCACTGGCGCACCCTCCCCACCGAAGAAGGCGCAACGTTCGACCGCGAGCTGCACATCGATGCCGCCACGCTCGCGCCCGCCGTCACCTGGGGCACATCGCCCGGCATGACCACGACCATCGCCAGCAAGGTCCCCGCGCTCGCCGACGCCAAGACCGAAGCAGACCGCAAGAGCTTCGAGCGCGCCTACGAGTACATGGGCCTCACCCCCGGCACGCCGATCGAAGAGATCAAGATCGACACCGTATTCCTCGGCTCCTGCACCAACGGCCGCATCGAAGACCTCCGCGCCGCCGCCGCCGTCGTCAAAGGCCACCACGTCGCAGCAAAAATCCGCGCGCTCGTCGTCCCCGGCTCGCAGGCCGTCAAGCACCAGGCCGAATCCGAAGGCCTCGACGTCATCTTCAAAACCGCAGGCTTCGAGTGGCGCGAGCCCGGCTGCTCGATGTGCCTCGGCATGAACCCGGACATCCTGCAACCCGGCGAACGCTGCGCCTCGACCAGCAACCGCAACTTCGAAGGCCGCCAGGGCCGCGGAGGCCGCACCCACCTCGTCAGCCCCGAGATGGCCGCCGCCGCCGCCATCACCGGCCACTTCACCGACATCCGCAAATGGAAGAAATAGCGCCAAAGGCGCGTCTTATACCAGCCTGGGGCGAAGCCCCAGGTTAGGAACTAACAGAAGATCCAAGGGCTGAAAGCCCGCTTCATAATTCGCCGGAGGAATCCCGAACATGGAACCCATCAACATCCTCACCTCAAAAGCCGTCCCGCTGCCGCTGCCCAACATCGACACGGACCAGATCATCCCCAAGCAGTTCCTCAAGCGCATCGAGCGCACCGGCTACGGCGAGTTCCTCTTCTTCGACTGGCGCTACGACCTCGACACGCCCGACCACGTCGAGGAGCGCAAGGACTTCGTCCTCAACAAGCCCGAGTACAAGGGCGCGCAGATCCTCATCGCCGAGCGCAACTTCGGCTGCGGCAGCTCGCGCGAACACGCCGCCTGGGCCATCCAGCAGTACGGCTTCCGCGCCGTCATCGCCCCCACCTTCGCCGACATCTTCTTCTCGAACGCAGGCAAGAACGGCATCATCCTCTGCCGCCTCACCGAAGAAGAAGTGCAGGAGCTTCTCGCCCGCTGCACCAAAAATCCAGACCACAAGCTCACCATCTCGCTCGTTGACCAGACCGTCACCGACGCCGAAGGCTTCCACGCAAAATTCGACATCGACCCATTCCGCAAATACTGCCTGCTGAACGGCCTCGACGACATCGGCCTGACCCTGCGCCACAAAGAATCTCTCGACAAGTTCGAGAAGCAACACGACAAAGACTTCTGGTCTACACCCAAAGCCGGGACCGCCGCATGAAACGATATGCGCTAACTGCCGTTCTCATTTCCTGTGTCATGCCAATTGCGGCTATGTCGCAGAGCGCCGGACAGGTTCCTGTGCCGTCGCAATTCGCAACTGCGCACAACATATTCCTCGCGGCAGGCGGGGCTCCTGCACTCGGCAACAGGGCAAAGCTCGCCACAAACATGTCCTACGACAGCATGTACCACGCGCTTGAAACGCTAACGCAATACCATCTCGTCGCAAACCCAGCCAGTTCCGATTTGGCGATGGAAACCTCAATCCATGTAGCTGTTGGGAACGCGGGCAACCAGTTCAACAGTGTTTCACTTCGACTCGTCGTCCGCGACACAAAAACCCAGACATTGCTTTGGATATTAGATGAGCCCCTTGATGGTGCATTCCGCGAGAAGACTTTTCAGAAGAACCTCGACGATGCAGCTTCGCATCTTGCTCAGGATTTGAAGGTCCTGAGCGAAGGCAGAGAACCCCAGGTCTGAACTTGCAATCGATAAAGGAAGAGAATGAGCAACGTTGATCCCAAACAGCACTCCCGAGTCCTCACCGAAGGCCCCAACCGCGCCGCGGCCCGCGCCATGCTGCGCGGCGTAGGCTTCAGCAAAGAAGATCTGCACAAGCCCATCATCGGCATCGCCAACACCTGGACTGAGATCGGCCCCTGCAACTTCCACCTCCGCGACATCGCCGAGGCCGTCAAAGAAGGCATCCGCGAGGCAGGCGGCACGCCGATGGAGTTCAACACCGTCACCATCTCCGACGGCATCACCATGGGCACCGAAGGCATGAAAGCCTCGCTCATCTCGCGCGAGGTCATCGCCGACAGCATCGAACTCGTCACGCGTGGCAACTCCTTCGACGGCCTCGTCTGCATCGCCGGCTGCGACAAAAACATGCCCGGAGCCATCATGGCGCTCGCCCGCCTCGACATCCCCGGCATGATGCTCTACGGCGGCTCCATCGCGCCCGGCCACATGCACGTCGCCGCGGACGGCAAGACACCCGAGCCCGGCTCCTCCAAGGAAATCGACATCACCATCCAGCAGGTCTTCGAAGCCATCGGCGCGCACGCCGCCGGCAAAATCTCCGACGCGCAGCTCGAAGAGGTCGAAGCCACCGCGTGTCCCGGCCCCGGAGCCTGCGGCGGGCAGTTCACCGCCAACACCATGGCGATGTCCGGCGAGTTCCTCGGCATCTCGCCCATCCAGCTCACCGGCGTCCCCGCCATGTCCGCGGACAAGCACGCAGCCTCACGCGAAGCCGGCAAGCTCGTCATGGACCTCGTCCGCAGCGGCCTCAAGCCATCCCAGATCATCACGCAGCAGTCGCTCGAAGACGCCATCGCCGCAGTCTGCGCCTCGGGCGGTTCGACCAACGCCGTGCTGCACCTCATCGCCATCGCGCACGAACTCCAAATCCCCATCACCATGGACGACTTCGACCGCATCAGCGAGAAGACGCCCTTCATCTGCGACCTCCAGCCCGGCGGCAAGTACGTCGCCAAGGACTACCAGGACGCAGGTGGCTCGCGCCTCCTCGCCAAACGCCTCCTCGACAAGGGCCTGCTCCACGGCAAAACCCCGACCGTCACCGGCAAAACAATCCGCGAAGAAGCAGCCACAGCGCACGAGACACCCGGCCAGGTCATCATCCGCGAGTGGTCGTCGCCGCTCAAGCCCACCGGCGGCCTCGTCATCCTCAAGGGCAACCTCGCGCCCGACGGCTGCGTCATCAAAGTCGCCGGCCACGAGCGCCTCTTCCACCAGGGCCCTGCGCGCGTCTTCAACTCAGAAGACGCCTGCTTCGAGGCCGTCGAGCACGGCAAGATCAACCCCTCCGACGTCCTCGTCATCCGCTACGAAGGCCCGCGCGGAGGCCCAGGCATGCGCGAGATGCTCGCCGTCACCGCAGCCATCAAGGGCATTCCCGAGCTCTCGGAAACAGTCGCTCTCTTAACAGACGGCCGCTTCAGCGGAGCCACGCGCGGCCTCATGGCCGGCCACGTCGCCCCCGAAGCCCAGCTCGGAGGCCCCATCGCCGCCGTCCGCGAAGGCGACACCATCACCTTCGACATCCCGAACCGCGAGCTTCGCCTCGAAGTCCCAGCCGAAGAGATCGCCAAGCGCCTCAAAGAAGTCAAGCAACCCGAACCCCGCTTCAAGCGCGGAGTCTTCGCCAAGTACACCAACACTGTCAGCAGCGCATCACAAGGAGCCGTCACTACGTAGTCGCATTTTTGCATTTGCATTTCGCATTGCTTAAGGGCACGGCTTCAGCCGTGCCGCAACATCAACCGAAGATAAAGAGGGTTTTAGCCCCTGAGGTACGCCGCTTGCCGACGCCGATGAACTCGAACGAAACGGCTCAAACAAAGAAGCCGCTTTCGAAGACTGCCAAGATCATCATCATGGAGATTGCGATGGTGCTCGGTTGTTTCGTAGCGATGTTCACTGTCTCTCCCGCAACTCCACTTCGAACATTCCTGATCATCTGCGTAGCAGTATTCATCGCCTTTAACCTTTTCCTTTTTATCCAGCTTCGCAAACCTGCAAATCCGGCACGCAAGATCAACACGAAGAAAATTTATATCCTAACGGGTCTCTCTTTTCTGATTCTCGCCTGGGAGATTTACCGAAATTACGGGAGGTAGTATATGGCCGACACCAAAAATCAACACCCCACCCTCACCGGTTCCGAGATCATCTGGGCCACGCTCGTAGGCGAAGGCGTCGACAAGGTCTTCGGCTATCCCGGCGGAGCCATCCTGCCCGCCTACGACGCGCTGCGCAAGTTCCCCATCCACCACATCCTCACGCGCCACGAGCAGGGCGCCGCGCACATGGCCGACGGCTACGCCCGCGCCTCCGGCAAGGTCGGCGTCTGCATCGCCACCAGCGGCCCGGGCGCAACCAACCTCGTCACCGGCATCGCCACCGCCATGCTCGACTCGATACCCATCGTCGCCATCACCGGACAGGTCTCCTCAAAAGTCCTCGGCTCCGACGCCTTCCAGGAAGTCGACATCACCGGCATCACCCTGCCCATCACCAAGCACAACTTCCTCGTCACGCGCGCCGAAGACATCGCGCCCACGCTCCGCGCCGCCTTCCAGATAGCCAAATCCGGACGCCCCGGCCCCGTGCTCGTCGACATCACCAAAGACGCGCAGCAGAACTCCGCCATCTACGACTTCGCCGCCGCCGCGCCCGCGCCCTACCGCCCGCACCCCATGCTGCGCGCCGAGTCCGCCTCCATCGTCCAGGCCATCGAGCTCATCAAAGCTGCAAAGAAGCCCGTCATCCTCGCCGGCCACGGCATCACGCTCTCCGGCGCCGAGCGCGAAGTCATCCGCTTCGCCGAGCAGCTCCACATCCCCGTCGCCGGCACGCTGCTTGGCCTCGGCAGCTTCCCTGCCGCGCACCCGCTCTCGCTCGGCATGATGGGCATGCACGGCGAATCCTGGGTCAACAACGCCATCCAGCAGTCCGACCTGCTCCTCGCCTTCGGCATGCGCTTCGACGACCGCGTCACCGGCACGCTCAGCACCTACGCGCCCAACGCCAAGAAGATCCACATCGAAATCGACCCCTCCGAGATCAACAAAAACGTTCGCGCCGACGTGGCCCTCATCGGCGACCTCAAAGAAGTCCTCACCACTCTACTCTCCCTCATCCCGCAGCCCTCCTCAGAGTTGTCATCCTTCCGCGAAGCGGGAGGACCTGCTGTTAATGCTGCTAAGCCGGGTGCCCCAGGTCCCGACTCTGGGTCCTGGGACCGCACCGCCGTAGACGCCTGGCTCAAGCAGATCAACACCAGCAAAGGCGACGCCGCCGTCCGCGACATCATCAACCTGCCCGACAACGGCCATCTCTACGCGGCGCACGTCATCAACGACATCTGGCGCGAAGCCCACGCCGCCGGCCGCGCCGACCAGACCATCATCGTCACCGACGTAGGCCAGCACCAGATGTGGGAGGCCCAGTACTACAAGCACGACTCGCCGCGCACGCTCATCACCTCCGGCGGCCTCGGCACGATGGGCTTCGCCCTACCCGCAGCCATCGGCGCAAAGGTCGCGTGCCCGGAAAAAGACGTCTGGGTCATCGCCGGCGACGGCGGCTTCCAGATGACCGCCGCCGAGCTTTCGACCATCGTGCAGGAGAAGCTCGCCATCAACATCGCCGTCATCAACAACGGCTTCCTCGGCATGGTGCGCCAGTGGCAGGAGGCCTTCTACGACAAGAACTACGCCGCCAGCCCCATCCTCTCGCCCGACTTCGTAGCCCTCGCCGGAGCGCACGGCATCGACGGCGCAACCGTAAAGAAGCGCAAGGATGTAACTTCGACAGTTACAAAATCCCGCACCAGCGGCAAACCATTCCTCATCAACTTCCAGGTAGAAAAAGAAGACGGCGTCTACCCAATGATCGCCCCCGGCAGCGCCCTCCACGAGATGGTCCGCCGCCCGCAAAAAGACCCCCTCCTCGAAACCGCGGAGGATGAATAGCGTCACGCCATGCACATCATCAAATCACAACTCGGCCGGGCTGCATTTATTGGCACAGCTTCCTGTGCCTCTATTGCAGTGATAGCTTCTGTCGTACCGATCAGCAAGGTTGGTATGGTTTTGCTGCCGGGTGCACTCGTTGCAGCTTTGTTTTTTCCTGAAGGCATTGAGTCGAATCATGGATGGGCATTCCTAATCCTCGCAGCATTTTTCGATTGCGTACTATTCGCCTTGATTGCTTTATTTTTCATTCGTCTACGCGCAAAATCGTCAATCGACCGTTGACAAGGGTTTCCATGCAAAACACAATCACATCTCAATCGGTCAACCACCACAAGCGCCAAAGGCGCGCCTCATACCAGCCTAGGGCGAAGCCCTAGGTAAACGACAATGCAAACTCCGGAGGGCTGAAGGCCCGACTCATAGATGCCGGACTAATCCCAAACATATCGCTCATCAAACTCAACACCATACCGCTTCAGAAACGCACGCATCTCATCCTGAAACGAACGCTTACGATGATGCTCCTCTTGCCCAGCGATGTACTCGACCAACGCGCCCAAATCCGTAGGCCCTACAGAAAATGCCGCGTATCCTCGCTGCCAGGCAAATTTCTTCAACTCGGGCGCCTGCATCTTAATCCATTGCGACGAAACGGATTTCAACTGCTTCACCAACTCCGCAACATTCGTCGTCCGCGACAGACGCAAAGCGATGTGAACATGGTCTGCAACTCCACCAACCCGGAAACATTCGCACCCGGCATCACGGGCAACCGTGGCAAGGTACGCATGAAGGGCAGGGCGGACATCCGCATTGATGAAAGGCCAGCGATCTTTTGTACTGAAGACCAGATGCACCAGAACAAAGGCGAACGATTGGGGCATTCCGCCGATTATAAATCGGGCCTTCAGGGCCTTCAGCACAATACCTGGGGCTTCACCCCAGGCTGGTATAAAGCCGCGCCGTTGGCGCTTACCCTGGCCCTCGCAACATCCGGCTGCGCCCAATCAACACATTCATCGACACCAGCCACTCCGGCCACGCCACACAAATTCACATCGCAATCACCGACAAAATCCACACAACCCCAAATCCAAATCCTCATCCTCAACGCCAAGACCAACCACCCCATCACCGACGAAAGACTCAACGTCGCCCTGAAGCAAGACCAGATCGGCTCCGTCGCCATGCCCACCGACAAACACGGCATCATCGAAGTCGACACCGGCGACGCGACCATCCTCCGCATCCTCGCGAACATGTACGCCGACTGCCGCCCGCGCGCCGAGCTCTACACCAACTACTCCATCGACGAGATCCGCACGAACGGCATCACCACCGGCAACCTCTGCAGCGCCGCGCATCCAAAGCCACAACCAGGCGAACTGATCCTCTTCGAGATCCCCAAGACCTACGTCCCAAAGAATCCCAACGCACCCATCACGCACCTGCCGCACTCCGACGAGTACCCAAACTAAACCCTAACCTAACCCCTGAGGCCTTATGCTCCACACCTTCGTAGCCCTCGTAGACGACAAACCCGGCGTCCTCACGCGCGTCGCCTCGCTCTTCCGCCGCCTCAGCATCAACATCGTCTCGCTCACCGTCGGCGAGAGCGAACACCCCGACACCTCGCGCATGACCATCGTCTGCGAGGCCCCCGAGCACGCCGCCGACCGCATCCGCGCCTCGCTCTACAAGCTCGAGATCACCCGCCACGTCGACGAGGTCGGCCGCAGCGAAGCCGTCATCCGCGAGCTCTGCCTCATCAAGGTCGCAGCCGGTCCCAACGAGCCCAACGGCCTGCACTCGCGCTCACAAATATTCGAGCTGGCCAACGTCTTCCGCGCCCGCGTCGTCGATCTCGCGCCCGACTCCATCATGCTCGAGATGACCGGCAGCTCCAGCAAGATCGAAGGCCTCATCCAGGTCCTGCGCGAATCCGGCTACACCATCCTCGAAGTCTCCCGCACCGGACGCATGGCGATGCGCCGCGGCCACCACACCAGCCGCGTCCTCAAAGCCCTCGGCACACCCAACGGCGACGCCGAACCCGCACACCCATCCCGACGCAAAACCGACATCATCCCCAACCAGTTCCCAAACGTCCACGAAGAAGAAGCCGACTGACACGCTATAACTTCAACCGCAGAGAATTGATAGACTCTAACTGAACCCCAAATTGCAGGATTAACCCGCAGCGACCTCATCGCACCGAGCCGTCCAACTCGCTGACCCGCTGACTCGCTGACTCGCTAAGGAAAGAAGAACAATGGCAAAGGCATACCACGATCAAGACGCAGACCTCTCCCTCATCCAGGCGAAAAAAGTCGCCATCATCGGCTACGGCTCTCAGGGCCACGCCCACGCGCTCAACCTCAAGGACTCCGGCGTCGACGTCCGCGTAGGCCTGCGCCCCGACTCCGCCAACGCCGACCGCGCCCGCAAAGCAGGCCTCCAGGTCGGCACTGTCGCCGAAGTGTCCAAGTGGGCCGACGTCATCATGAACCTCACGCCCGACCAGACCGCCGCGAAGGTCTATCACGCCGACATCGAGCCCAACCTCGCTCCCGGCAAGACCCTCATGTTCGCGCACGGCTTCAACATCCGCTTCCGCACCATCAATCCGCCCGCAGGCGTTGACGTCTCGATGGTCGCGCCCAAGGCCCCCGGCCACCGCGTCCGCGAGGTCTTCACCGAAGGCGGCGGCGTACCCGGCCTCGTCGCCGTCGAGCAGGACGCCAGCGGCAACGCGCTCGCACTCGCCCTCAGCTACGCCAAGGGCATCGGCTGCACCCGCGCCGGCGTGCTCGAGACCACCTTCACCGAAGAGACCGAGACCGACCTCTTCGGCGAACAGGCCGTCCTCTGCGGCGGCACCAGCGCGCTCGTCAAGGCAGGCTTTGAGACCCTCGTCGAGGCCGGCTACCAGCCCGAGCTCGCCTACTTCGAGGTCCTCCACGAGCTCAAGCTCATCGTCGACCTCATGTACCGTGGCGGCCTCGAATACATGCGCTACTCCATCTCCGACACCGCCGAGTGGGGCGACTACGTCACCGGCCCACGCATCGTCACCGCCGAAACCAAGAAGGCCATGAAGGACGTCCTCTCCGACATCCAGAGCGGCAAGTTCGCCGAGCGCTTCATCGCCGACCAGAACTCCGGCCGCAAGGAATTCGAAGCCTTCCGCGCCAAGGAGCGTGGCCATCAGATCGAGAAAGTCGGGGCCGACCTTCGCAAGTCGATGCCGTTCCTCGATCCCGTCGTCGTCAAGGATGGAGCTGTAGTTAAGGCCTGACCACTTTGTTCAGGTAAACTACATTTATCCAAAACTGCGGACGGCGGCATCCTCTCGGGTGTCGCCGTCTTCGTTCTCCACAGCGAACCAGCGGCACCGATGTCACGTATTGTCCTCTAGCACCGTCAACCAGTTGCATGGTCCAGTAAGGAGGCCCGCGATCGCCACCACAGGTAGCTTCGAAGCCACACTCCCCCCTCTGCCCGAGACGACAGTCTTTGCCGGTCCGCCCGCCGCTCCCACGCCGGTCGCAGAGATCGTAGCCGCGCTCCGCACCATCGTCCAGCTCGAAGGCCTCACCGAGACCGAATACACCTGGCTCGCCACCCACGGCACCGAGCGCATCGGCGACGACCGCGCCCTGCTCTTCCGCGAAAACGACCCAGCCGACAGCATGGTCTTCCTGCTCAAGGGCGAAGTTCACGTGCGCCGCCGCAAGACCGGGCCCATGGCGCTCTTCATCGGCCGCGCCGGACAGATGACCGGCAAGCTTCCCTTCTCGCGCATGAAAAACTACGGCGGAGATGGCTACGCATCCGGCCCCGTCTGGGCGCTCGACATCCACGAGTCACTCTTCCCTGCAATGCTCGAAGCCATCCCGTCGATGGCACAGCGCTGCGTCTCCCACCTGCTCGACCGCGTCCGCGAAGTCACGCGCATGGAGCAGCAGGCCGAAAAACTTAGCGCCCTCGGCAAGCTCGCAGCCAACCTCGCCCACGAGCTCAACAATCCAGCCTCCGCCGCGCAGCGCTCCGCCGCCTCGCTCTTCGGCGAGCTGCGCGAGTACGGCGAGCAGAAGTACCGCCTCGGCAACCTCTGTCTCACCGAAGAAGAGACGCGGAGCTACAAGAACTGGGTCCGCGACACACGCATCCGCATGTCCGCATACTCCAGCACCTGTAAAGCCCCACACAGTCCGCTCGCCCTCACCGACCGCGAGGAGATGATCACCCGCTGGCTCGAACAGCACCACATCCCCAGCCCGTGGTCCATCGCTCCGGCACTGGCAGAGACCTCGCTGCCCATCGACCGGCTCGACGAGCTCGCCGCCGTCATCAAGCCCGACATTCTCCCCGTCGCCGTCGCCACCGTCGCCAGCTCCCTACGCGTCGAGCGCATGGCCGAAACCGTCGTCGACTCCACCGTCCGCATCTTCGACCTCATCAGCGCCATCAAGGACTACTCCTACATGGACCAGGCGCCCATCCAGGACGTAGACCTCGCGCAGTCGCTCGAAAACACGCTGGTCATGTTCAACTCGCGCCTCAACGACATCGTCGTCGAAACCGACTTCGATCCCACACTCCCGCCGGTCAGCGCCTACGGCAGCGAGCTCAACCAGGTCTGGACCGCCCTGATCGAAAACGCGCTCGACGCCATGAACGACAGCGGCACGCTCCGTCTCTGTACCAAACTCACCGGCCAGTTCGCGCTGGTCGAGGTGTGGAACTCCGGCCCGGAGATCGACCCGGCCATCCGCTCCCGCATCTTCGAGCCCTTCTTCACCACCAAAGCCCCCGGCCGTGGCCTGGGACTCGGCCTCGACACCGCACAACGCATTGTCAGCAAACACTCCGGCTTCGTCTCCGTCGAATCCAAACCCGGAGCTACCTGCTTCCAGGTGCGCCTGCCACTCGACCGAGCCGAAGCATATTGACAGTGCTTTCAATAGCTTGCGAAGGAAGCTACATCATATCCTTCGCAGGCCGTGCTGCCCTCTCAATTCCGCTATCATAGAAAAGGCATGACCACGCTGGGAGCAAAACCGGGTTCGCGAAGCACATGGCGCCTGCTGCTGGCGTTCCTGTGCATTGCTCTGGTTATTGTTCTTGGAACAGTTCAGGTTGCCCACTCGCACCCTGACCGTCTCTTCCATGCCGACTGCGCACTTTGCATCACGGCACACGTTGCCGTCCACGCAACTGTCCCGCCCGTCACGCTCCGTGTCACTCACGTTGAGTCCTTCGTTGAGGCCCTGGTTCTGCCATCCCGGCAAAGGACCATCCAGACATTTGCCCTCTTCACCCGCCCCCCGCCTGTCGACGCACCCCTCGCGTAAAAACCATCGACAACACAGGCTGAACACCCAAAAGGGGGCAATATGCACGCATCTGTGCACTTATTCGCACGCTCGTATTTCAAGCGTATTTCGGACGCTCGTGCGTCCTATTCGACTTCACACAACTCCGCTTCGCAAGCCTGCGAGCGGAAGGAAAACCATCTTGCCAGTAACCACCTGCGTTCTGTAGCCGCGCTGGTAGCAATGCTTTTTCTTTTCTTCAGTGCGCAGGTATTCGCAGCTCAAACTGCGGGCAATGCCGGTACGCTGTCCGGTACAGTCACCGACCCTACAGGCGCCATTCTGCCAGGAGCCTCCGTAACCATTCGGAACGTCGTCAGCGGCTACGACCAGACAACCGTCTCCGACAGCTCGGGCCATTATCAGTTCACAAATGTACCGTTCAATCCCTACCGCATGGTGGTCTCAGCGCAGGGATTTGCAGGGGTCACGCAGGATGTGGACATACGCACATCCGTCCCCCTCACAGTAAACATTGCGTTGCAGGTGGGCGCAGCTTCAACTGAAGTGACCGTAACGGGGAGCCCGTTGACAGAGGCCGACTCGACCTTCCATACAGACCTTGACCGCTCCGCATTCCAGAAGCTGCCACTCGAAAGTCAGTCTTCATCGCTGAGCTCGCTGGTGACGCTATCGTCACCGGGTGTTACAGCCGACTCGAACGGCCTCTTCCACGGCCTCGGCGACCACGCATCGAATTCATTCTCCATCGACGGCCAGCCGGTCACCGACCAGCAGAGCAAAGTCTTCTCCAATCAGATCCCATCCAATTCCATCCAGTCGATCCAGGTGATTGCAGGCGCTCCACCCGCGGAGTTCGGCGACAAGACCAGCCTGGTCATCCAGGTGACGACCCGCTCCGGACAAGGCGTAACCCATCCCACAGGCAGCGTCACCACCTCGTATGGAACGTTCGGCTCATCGACCGGAGGCTTTGACCTAAGCTACGGCGGCGAAAAGTGGGGAAACTTCACCGAAGCCGACGGCCTCAACACCGGACGCTTTCTCGATCCCCCCGAGTTCACTGTCTTTCACGACAAGGGCAACGAAGAGAACTTCTTCGACCGCATCGACCGTCAGTTCAACGATGCCGACTCCGTGCATCTGAACCTGGGCTTCACGCGCTCATGGTTCCAGACACCAAATGCCTATGACAACCTGAACGTGACAAACGTAGTGAGTGGCGGCACTGGCAGCAACCCGGTCTTCGCAAACGTCGGCAACACCGACCAGCGTTCGCAGATCAAAACCTTCAACATCGCCCCGGAATATACGCACATCATCAACGACAGCGCCGTCTTCAACTTCGGCCCATATATCCGCCGCGACGCCTACAACTACTACCCCAGCAACAACCCACTCGCCGACCTCGGCCCCATCCAGCAGCAATCCATCAGCCAGAACCGCACCCTCACCAACTTCGGTTTCCATACGGATCTCTCGTATGTGAAGGGCATCCACACCATGAAGTTCGGCGGAGTATACGAACAGACGCTTCTGCGCGAGCACGACAACCTCGGACTGATCTCCGCAACGTTCAACGCGCCATGCGTGGACATAACCGGAGCAGCCGTGGCTGGCTACACCGATCCATCGCAATGCGCTGCAGTAGGGCTCGTGCCGAACGGGAATTTTCTCCCCGTACTGTCGCCGTACGATCTGACCCGCAACGGCAGCATCTACAGCTTCTTCGGCCATACCGATGTCAAAGAAATTGCGATGTATGCCGAAGACCAGATTAAGACCGGAGACTGGTTATTCAGCCTGGGCGTTCGCGGCGACCTCTACAACGGACTGACCGTAGCGCGCCAGGCCGAGCCTCGACTCGGCGTTGCCTACACCGTAAGGCCGACGAACACGGTGCTGCGCGCCTCCTATGCCCGCACACTCGAAACGCCGTTCAACGAAAACCTCGTCCTCTCCAGCACAGGCTGCACCAACGAAGTCCTGAATCCGCTGCTGCTGTGCTCGCCAGGAGCAACCGGCGCGCTCAATCCCGGCTTCCGCAACGAATTCCACGCCGGCCTCCAGCAATCCATCGGCAAACATTTCGTCCTCAGCGGCGAGTACATCTGGAAGTACACGCACAACGGCTACGACTTCAGCGTGCTCGGCAATACCCCGATCACGTTCCCGATCGAATGGCACAACTCGAAGATTCCCGGCTTCGCACTGCGCGCCGACGTGCCCAACTACCACAACTTCTCGGCATTCGTCGTCATGTCATCCGTAGCTGCGCGCTTCTTCCCGCCGCAGGCTGGCGGAGCAGGCGCAACAGTCGGCGGCAGCGGCTATCCCTTCCGCATCGACCACGACGAGCGCTTCAACGAGTCCACGCACGTGCAGTATCAACTGCCCTTCAAGCGTGGTCCGTGGATGGGCTTCAACTGGAGGTATGACAGCGGCCTGGTCGCCGGCTCGGTTCCCTGCTTCAACGCAACCGGCGATCCGAACACAAGCTGCGGCAGCGCCACCATGCCCGACGGAACCCCCGCAATCAATCTGGGCAACCTGACGGCTGATCAGGAATTCCAGGCAGGACTCGCCTGCAACGGCGTTCGCGCAACCCCAACCAGCGCTCTCCCAACACTGTGCCCAGCCACGGAACTCACCTCAAACCTCGTCAAAATCCCCGCGCCAAACACAGAGAACGACGACAAGAACCCGCCGCGCATCCAACCGCGCAACCTCTTCGATATGTCGCTCGGCGAAGACAATCTCTTCGGGGGCGACAAATACAAATGGAGCTTGCGCCTCACGGCAGTCAACATCACCAACAAATACGCACTCTACAACTTCCTCTCAACCTTCAGCGGCACGCACTACGTCACGCCACGCGCAATGACGGCAGAAGTAGGCTTCCACTTCTAATGCAAGCATCGCAACGCCCCACTCATGCGCAACATATCGCAGCATGAGTGGGGCGTTTCTTTTGGGCTATAAAAGCGAGAGCTATTCGATGATGCGCGCAACGACATCATAGTCGTGCGACTCAGTAATCTCGGCGCGATAGAACGTCCCAGGCACCAGCGTCTCATGCGGACCAAAGTCATTGATGAACACCTTGCCATCAATCTCCGGCGCATGCAGCATAGTCCGGCCCTCCCACAGAAGCTCCGTCTCTTCCGACTCGCCTTCGATCAGCAGGTCAAACTCACGCCCAACCCACTCCGCCTTAGCCTCTGCGCTGATCTTCTGTTGAAGCTTCATCAGCTTCCGCCGTCGCGCCTCAATCGTGCGGCGCGGCACCTTCAACTCCTCCGCCAAACCAAACGCTGCCGAACCTTCTTCATCCGAGTAGGTAAAGACACCAAGCCAGTCGATCTTCGCCGCACGCACAAAGTCCTCAAGCTGTTTGTAGTCCTCTTCCGTCTCGCCCGGAAAGCCCACAATAAACGTCGTGCGCAGAACAATCCCAGGCACAATAGCGCGCGCCTTCTCAATCAGCTTCAGGAAGTGCTCCGGCGTACCTCCACGCTTCATGCGCTTCAGCACCGAAGGGCTCGCATGTTGCAGCGGCACATCCAGATACTTCGCAATGTTGTCATGCCGCGCAATCGTCTCCAGCAGCCGCGTCGTCACCTTGTTCGGATACGCATAGAGAAACCGCAGCCAGCGCAACCCAGGCAGCGCAGCCACAGCTTCAAGAAGCTGCGCGAGCCCGTCAGTTAAACCAAGATCCTCGCCATAGCAGGTCGTGTCCTGCCCAATCAGCGTAATCTCACGCACACCCTGCGCAATCAAATTCTCCGCCTCCGCAACAATCGAAGACATCCGCCGTGAGCGAAACTTCCCGCGCAGTTGCGGAATAATGCAGAAGCCGCAAGGATGGTCGCACCCTTCAGCAATCTTGATGTAAGCACTCGCGCGCGGTGTCGAAAGAATACGCGGCGTCGCATCCGAATAGAGATACTCGGGCAGCATAGCCGAAGCCCCATCCCACGCAGCACGAGAGAAGCGTCCCGCTCGTTCCCGTGCATCGCCCTCCGCACGCGATGGCACAGCAGCCGCGCTCTCCGCCTCCAGCTGCGCGCCAACCTCCGTCGGGTGCGAGTGCTGATGCACAGCGCTCGCCGCGCGGCTCACCATCGACTGCGGCAAAATATTGAACGGCGAATCCGCCGCAGCCGCAGGCACAGGATTCAGCCCGGCAGCTGCAAGAATCGACTCCAGCTCGCCCGTCCCAACCACCGCATCGACCTCGGGAATATTCTTCCGAATCTCATCGCGATACCGCTCAACCAGACACCCCGCCACGATCAACCGCTGCGCACGCCCGCCGTTCTGCTGCTTATGCTGGACCATCTCCAGAATCGTATTCACCGACTCCTGCTTGGCCGAGTCGATAAAGCTGCACGTATTGACCACGATGATCTCCGCATCATCCGCCGCAGCTGTCAGCTCCGCGCCCGCATGATGCAGCATGCCCATCATCACCTCGGAATCAACGAGGTTCTTCGGGCAGCCAAGCGAGACAAAGCCAATCTTCGGACGCGCGGAGGCCGCACTTGCGGCGTCAGGAGCGCCGGTCTCTTCAGTTGTCGCAGGAGGGGTCACAGACCTCTATTTTAGCAATTTTCCAGCAGTTTTCGGCGCTAAACCGCACTCATTCAGACAAAACCGCAGCCCGCTCGCGCTTACGCAAACGGCGAATGGCGTCCAGATGAATCACCAGCGCAATCACCCCGCCGGCAACGGTGCAATACGCGCGGCGATAAGCAATCACCGGCCCCGGCAAAGCATTCAGCGAAAGTAGAAACACGATGTACGAGGTCAGAAACAGCGTATACAGGCCATAATTCACCGTATTCGTCGTATAGGCCCAGAACGCAAAGAACGTCGCCAGCCCCGCCAGATAAAGCGGATTCGGATGAATGTGTACAAGAAAGATGGTGCCAATCACCGCACCAGCCAGCGTCCCACCCACGCGCAGCAGCGCCCGCGCAAGCGTCTCGGAAAAAGCAGGCTTCAAGACCAGCAGCGCAGTCATCGGAATCCAGTACCCGCTCTGCACGTCAAGATAGCGGTACACCTCCGCAGCAATCGCGATCGTCAGCAGCATGCGAAGAGCAAAAGGGAACGTAGGAATCTTCAGCAGCGCATCAGGCAGCGTCCGCAGCCGCAGATACGCACGATACCGCGCCCGCCCGCTGCTGAGCAGCCCGCCAATCTCTTCGCTCCCAGCCTCAGCGATTGCGCTCAGGTCCGAGGCCAGCTCCGGCAGCAGCCGCAGACACACGCTCGTGATGAGTATCTGCAACATGCCGCCCGCAAGAATCAGCAGCGCCCGCATTAGCGCACCATGCAGGTTCGCCGGAAACGCAGAGCTGACGAACAAAGTAATCGCAGCCTGCTGCCCCACCCAACTGACGCCCGCCGCCCGCGCCGTAAGAATCGCATACACAAATCCCCACAACGATGCGGTCAGAACAAGCAGCACGCCGTGATGCCCAATCAGCATCCCAATCAACGTCGAAAGAAACATCGCGCCGGTCGCAGCAAGCATCGGCCAAAGACGCGAGTCCGCAATCCGCTGGTTGATGCCAAAACCAATCGTGAAAGCTCCGCCACCTGCAATCAACCCCGCGGACGGATGACCAACCAAAGCCCCGATGAACAGGCAGCAGCCCACCGCAACCATGCCGATCAGCGAAGTGCTGAAGCGAAACTGGTTCCAGTCAAACGTATAGATGTCGGCGAGATACCCCCGCCGAACAGCCGAATTGGGAACAGTTGCCATCGCTGCTGATAGGATGCCGGTCCTACTTCATCGAGTCGCGCACATCCAGCAGCACCTGGTTCCTTGTCGTAAGCCGTATAAACCCGCGCCGCGGATACTCTATCTCAAGCGTCGCATAGATCGTAAACGACACGATGAACGCAAAGCCCACCAGGTAGACAAGGCTCCGTTTCTGCCCAACCATGCCATATCCTGCCAGCAGCGCGCACGCGCAGCTCAAAACGAACAGCAGAAAATAAACAATCCCCGGCGGATGCATCTCAAAAGCATTCCTGCGCGCCGAAGTAATGTCGATCATCGCATTCAGCGCAGGCAGCAGCAGCTTCGTCGCGTCAGGATTGGCCCCCGGCGAGTTCGCCGCCACCAGCGACCGGCTCCAAATCTCTCCCTGCAAACGCTCGCTCTCCGCGGCAGCCGCAATCGTCTGCGGCGTATCCGGAAGATAGTCGAAGCGATGCGCGCGAATCGTCGTGTACTGTCGAAAGAGTTCGCGCAACTCCGGCTGCGCCGCCGCCGGCAGAAGATCCAGCCGCAGATACGCCGTACCAATATCATTCGCCTCTTCCACAATCAGGTTGCGGTGTGCATCCCACCGCGACACCGCGCCCGAAAACGTGAACGCCAGCAGCAGCCCGAACAGCCCAAACACCGCGCCCTCAATCGCCGGAAAACCCGGCCCTTCAAGCTTGTGGTGTCCAGGCCGCGCGCGAAGACGGCGGCCCGCCTCCAGCAGAACCAGCATGGCAAAGAAGAGCGGAATAGCAAGCGCAGGAGAGAAGGTCATACCTTGCGAGTGAGTTTAGCAAGTCCTGGCGACGCCGCTCCAATTTCAATGCATTCAGGGCAATTTTTTCGCTTCAGCTTCCGAGTTCCAATGATCTGAACCTGCGAGGAAATTCTCAGGCAAGAACTGCTTCGCCTCCGCCGCGCTCAACTGATGCGACCACTTCACCCGCGCCGAAGGATTCGCCCCCGGCCCCGTCGAGTTCGACTCCGCATAGTAAGCAGTCGACTCATTCGACACCCGCCCCCAGTTATTCCAGCCCGCAGGATTCAGGTTCGCAGGCAGCTCCGTATGAATGTAGACCACGCGCGCATACGGACGCCACGGCCGCCCAAGCCCAATCATCCGGTGCGCCGAAGCCGCGCTCTTCGTCCCCGGAGTCCCCGCGCTCATCGGCGGCGCCGACTCGTCAATCGTGCTCGTGACACGGCTATTCAAAATCACATACCCCGTAGCCTGGTCCGCCGCAGTACGCGACTGCGCCGTAACAAACCCCGGCCCATTCGAGTTCAGCGTGTCATCGTCGAACACAGCAGCAGCATTCCCAAAGATGTAATCCACGCCGCCCTCGATATAGTCGTCGACATAATACTGCCGCCCATAATCCGCAAACAGCGTGTCCTGATGCCCAAGAAACCGGCAGTGTTTAAAGATGCTGCGGTCACTCCGGTCCGCAACCGCAACAGCCTGTCCCGTGTTGCCCGCCGCGTTCTCAAACGTCAGGTTGTCCGCCTCAAAGCCCGCTCCATTCACCTCCACCGTCTCAGTAAAAAAAGTCCCACCCGCCTGCTTCGCATTCAGCGAGTTGGTGATGACAGTATCCTCAGGCGACTTCCCCATGCCGACCAGCGTGATGTTCTCATGGTTCTGCGTAACGATGATGCGCTCGTGATAAATCCCCGGCGCAATCTCGATATAAACGCGACCGCCCGGCCCGGCAAACGGATGATGATCCAGCGCATTCTGAATCGTAGGAAACACCGTCACATTCTCATTGCCAGGCGAAACCAGCCGCGCCGAAGGATCGACGCGAACATGAACATCCTGGGCACACGCAGTAACAGCAGCAAGGGCGAGCAAAGCAACAGGCAGGCGAGAGAGCATATCAGCCAGCTTAGCGGCGGCTGTTTCGATTGAGCAAGCTGACGCATGGCGGAAAGTTCCGCAAAGTGGAAGATGCCCCGCGCGCAGCCGTCCACATCACGCTCTCATGCGCGTTTCTGCACAAAGAAAGAGATGATAAACTTATCCGTGTGCCGGGTCCTACGCGACGTAATCCCGCCAACCCCGCCAGGTCCGGAAGGAAGCAACGGTAACGGGCAACTACGGGCGCAGTGGGTCGCCCGGTACATTTTTATCTCCCGCCTTTTCACTCCACATCCAATCCCTTTCACCTGTCATTCTGAGCGCAGCGAATGAATCCCTGTATTCTTCCCCGAAGCGCCAATCATGCTCTACGCAGTCTTAAAAATCACCGACGCGCAAAACACCATCGCGGTAAGATGAATAAGAATTCAACAGCAGCAGGTTTGTATCCTTGTACATGCTCTTGAAAACATTAGAAGAGGTGAGAGTTTGAGTTTGACGTTGAAGCCGCAGACGAGCGTACGGGCGAAGATCAGTTCAGTTGGGGCATACGTTCCACCGCGGTTGTTGACCAACGCGGACCTCGAAAAGATGGTCGAGACCAACGACCAGTGGATCGTCGATCGCACCGGCATCCGCGAGCGGCACCTCGTCGACAAGGGCGTCGCCACCAGCGACCTCGCAGTCGAAGCGGCAAAGAAATGCCTCGCCAAGCGCGGCATCTCCGCCAGCGAGCTTGAAGTCATCATCGTCGCCACCGTCACGCCCGACATGCTCTTCCCCTCCACCGCCTGCCTCGTGCAGGACAAGCTCGGTGCCAAAGGCGCCTGGGGATTCGACCTCTCCGCCGCCTGCTCCGGCTTCCCCTACGCGCTCCAGGTCGGCACCAAGCTCGTCGAAAGCGGCGCGCACAAAAAAGTCCTCGTCATCGGCGCCGACGTCATGAGCTCCATCATCGACTACACCGACCGCGCCACCTGCGTCATCTTCGGCGACGGCGCAGGCGCAGTCCTGCTCGAACCCTGCGCCGAAGGCGAGATCGGCCTCGTCGACTACTGGCACGAGATCGACGGCTCCGGCGCAGTCGCGCTCAACATGCCCGGCGGCGGCAGCCTCAATCCCGCCACCTGCGACACCGTCGAGAAGAAGATGCACTACGTCCACCAGGACGGCCAGGCCGTCTACAAGTTCGCCGTCCGCAAGATGGTCGAAGCCACGGAGACGGTCCTCAATCGCAACGGCGTCACCGGCAAAGAACTCGGCTGCTTCATCCCGCACCAGGCCAACAAGCGCATCATCCTCGCCACAGCCGAGCGGCTCGGCATGCCCGAAAGCTCCGTCATCATCAACATCGACCGCTACGGCAACACGACCGCAGGCACCATCCCACTGGCCATGCAAACCGCACTCGACGAAGGCCGCCTCAAAAAAGGAGACCTGGTCCTGCTGGCAAGCGTAGGCGCAGGCTTCACCGTAGGCGCAACCCTACTCCGCTGGGAGATGTAGCCTGCAAGTGCGGGTACTCCAAGTCTTGTTTTCGAGACATTGGAAATTCAAGCGAAGCTCGAACCGTTCTCCTTCACCCACACCCGTCATCCTGAGCGAAGCGACCGCAGGGAGCGCAGTCGAAGGACCCCGACACCGCCAATCCCACCCATACCCTCCAACCCTTTCAGCCACAACCCTCGACATCTTGACAACCGCACCCACCCAAAAAGCAAAGCGGGAGAGGCCAAGCCTCTCCCGCCAAAATCAAAAACTCAGAAACCTTACTTCGTAACCTCAACCCCACGCCAAAACGCAGTATGGTGTTTCACGCTGCGCGCCGCCGGCTTCGGGTCGGGATAATACCAGGCCGCATCCTGGTTCTCCTGCCCATCCACAACGATCGTGTAATACCGCGCCAGCCCCTTCCACGGGCAGCTTGAGGTCGTCGAGCTAGGCCGCAAAAACTCCCGTTTGACCGTCTCATCCGGAAAGTAAATGTTTCCCTCAACCGTCTCGAAAGTTTCGCTCTCGGCCAGTGTCTGACCATTCCATACTGCCTTTGCCATAGTCGATTACCTGCGTATTTTCAATAACCTGCGGCCATGAATCCACGCTCAGTCAGGCCTGCTTCTACCCTATTTTACCGCATTTGCGGCAAAAACGGTGCACGGCCCCGTTTGGGGCCGTGCATTCTCCCGTTCGGATGGCTCTAAGCCGTTACCGGAGCAGGCCCAAACCGCTCCAGGAAAAACTCATATCGTCTCCTGGCCGAGTCGTATTTATCGATCAGCGCCGCTGTCTGCCTCATGAATGGGTTGTTCGTTTCCTTCTCGCTCTCCGCGTGAAAGTGATGGAATTTGGCATAGAGCAGAATGCCTTCCGCATTCGACGCCAGAAACAGCTCCGGGTCGATCGCGCCAGTGTTCACGAGCGAAGCTGCCATCTCCCAGTAGCTCAACGCCTGCCGCCAGAACACATTTTTGTCAGACTTCGGGTCCCGCGAGACCGCATAAAGCTCCTCATGTGTCTTCGGATTGAACTCAAAGGTCATAAACCGCCGAGCCAGCCGCAGCGACTCCTCCCGCCGCAGGTCATACAACTTCAACACCACTTCCGCATCTGCCGTCGTCGCCATTTGAATCCTTTCGGTTAGGCCACACTCTCCACCACGGCCCGGGTCTTCTCCGGGTCTGGCTTCTCCAGGGCCGGCGCCTTCGCCGGGCCCGCTATCTTCTTCTGGTAACTGCACAGCGGAGTCGTTGGCTCCTCTTCAGGAGCGCCCTTCTTCTTCCGCCGTTTCGGCAGCGCCTCGCGGTTGTTCGGGCAGACCAGGTATGTCCCCTTGTCGTTCGTCACTTCCAGCACATACGCGCTGTCGCACTTCGGACATATCTGATTCACCAGCTTCAGATTCGATGCAAAATCACACTTCGGATAGTTCACGCACCCATAGAACACATCCCCGCGCTTCGTCTTGCGCACGGCAATATCGCCGCCGTCTTTCGGGCACTTCACATCCAGCAGCTCCTGCTTGATGTACTTGCACTTCGGATACCCGCTGCAGCTGATGAACTCACCATACTGCCCATTCCTCAACAGCAGCGGCTTGCCGCACTTCGGACACTTCTCGTCCAACTGCACTGGCGGCTTCTGCTGCACCTTCTGATGCAGCTTGCGAATCGTCTTGCACGGCGGATCGTCGTTATACCCCGGGCACGACATAAACGGCCCCCACGGCCCATTGCGCAGCACCATCGTCCGTCCGCAGTTATCGCACGCCTCTTCCTCCGGTGCCTCATCCGCGCCCGGAGCGCTCAGGTCCGGCTTCGCCGCATAGTTCTCCTTGGTGAAGTCGCAGCTGAACTGCTCCGCCGTCACCTTCTTGCCCAGCGCCATCGCCTCCGTAATCGCGGCCGTCAGCTCCTTCGCGTCGTGCGTCTCCTTCGAAAACTCCGTCACATCCTCCGCCATCGCCTTCACGATAACCGGATAGTGCAGCGCCTTCGTAATCTTCTTGAGCACTGCCTTCGAATCCTTCTTCCACGGCCCAGCCGCCACCGTCATCGGCTTGGTCTTCGTGAAGTTCGAGCACGAATAGAAGCTGCCAAACTTACCCCACTTCAAAATCAGCGGGCTTCCGCACTTGTCGCAGACCTCATCCGTCTTCTGCTCCATGCGCTTCACATCTTCCATGTTCTTGCCCGCGACCTTCAGCTCCTTCTCGAAGTAGTCGTAGAAGCCGTTCAGCAGATCGGTCCAGCGCTCATGCCCTTCTTCCACCGCATCCAGCTCGCCCTCAAGCGTCGCCGTATACGCCGTGTCGAAGATGTACGGAAAGTTCTTCACCAGCAGCTTCGTCACCACCGTGCCGATCTCCGTCGGAATAAACTTCCCCTGAATCTTCTTCACATAATCGCGGTCTTGAATGGTGTTGATGATCGAAGCATACGTCGAAGGCCGCCCGATTCCCTTCTCTTCGAGCGTCTTCACCAGACTCGCTTCGTTGTATCGCGGAGGAGGCTGCGTAAACTTCTGCTCCGGATGCAACTCCGCAAGCCGCAGCGCCTCGCCATCAGCCAACTCCGGCAGCCGGCGATCATCCTCGTCATCACCGTCCGCATCAGCAGGACGAGCCGCAGCCTCAGCCTTCGCCGCCTCTCTCGCTCGCTTGTTCTCTTCCTCAAACTTCAGGTGCCCTTCAAACTTCAGCACACTGCCCGTCGCGCGAAAATCATACTTCAGCTTCGCCGCAGCCACAATGTCCACCGTCGTCTGGTCGAAGATCGCAGGCGTCATCTGGCTCGAAACAAACCGCTGCCAGATCAGCTTGTACAAGCGATACTGCTCGTCCGAAAGATACTTCCGAATCGAATCCGGCGTGTACTTCACGCTCGTCGGACGAATCGCCTCGTGCGCATCCTGCGCCTGCTCCTGCTTCTTGCCCGCATACGTATTCGGCTTCTCCGGCAGATACGCCTTACCCAGCTTGCCGATATACTCCCGAGCCTCTGCAATCGCATCCGGGCTCACACGCGTCGAATCAGTACGCATATACGTGATGAGGCCGACAGTCCCATCCGCGCCAATCTCCACACCCTCATACAGCCGCTGCGCCACACCCATCGTCCGGCGCACATTAAATCCCAGCCGTCCCGCAGCATCCTGCTGCAGCTTGCTCGTCGTATACGGAGCCTTCGGATTATTCCGCCGCTCTTTCTTCTCAACCGAGCGCACGCTCCACTTCGCCACCTTCAGCTCGCGGACAACCTCATCCACAGCCTCCTGGTCCGGCAGCGAGTTGGCAATAAACTGCTCCTTGCCCTCTGCATCCGTGCCATTGGCCACACGCGAAGGCACGCCATTGACGCCGACAAACCGCGCCGTAAACATCTGCTTCCCGCCCGGCTCAAGATCAGCATCGATGTTCCAGTACTCCACCGGATTGAACGCGTTGATCTCCGCCTCGCGCTCCACAATCAAACGCAGCGCAACCGTCTGCACCCGTCCCGCCGAAAGCCCGCGCCGCACCTTGTCCCACAGCAGCGGCGACACCTGATACCCCACCAACCGATCCAGCACACGCCGCGTCTGCTGCGCATCGACGAGGTTCTCGTCCACATCGCGAGCATGGCTGAAGGCCTCCTGCACGGCCTTCTTCGTAATCTCGTTGAACGTCACCCGCCGGACCTTCGACTTGTCCTTCACCACCGGCGTCAGTTGCATCGCCAGGTGCGCGGCAATCGCCTCGCCTTCGCGGTCCGGGTCAGGCGCCAGATACACGCGCTCCGCCTTCGAAGCCAGCTTCTTCAGCCGCTCGACCACCTTCTCCTTGCCCGGAGACACAATCAGCGTCGGCTCGAACGTCCTGTTCTCGAGCTCCACTCCAATGTCGTTCTTCGGCAGGTCCATAATGTGGCCAATCGAGGCCTCCACCGTGTAATCCGAGCCGAGATATTTTCCGATCGTCTTCGCCTTCGCGGGCGACTCCACGATCACCAGTGATTTACTCATTCCGTCCCTTCACAACCAAAACGCTCCGCCCAAGCGAAACGTTCCCTTCACATGCCTGTTACCTTACGGAACCTAACACGGTTCCCGCCGGCGCGTCATCTATATATAGTCCCTGAACTGACGCAACCAGCCCGAAAAGGTCATCCCCCGCCGTCACTTATCCACAGGCTCCCCGATCCTCGCCTGTAGCAGCTAACCAAAACACTGCAGGCAACTTAGCAAATGTTCAGATTCTGTCATCAGCATCTCGGTCTTTACCGGTTACTGTACTCGCTTGAAAATCGACGCCGCTCTGACTCAAATCATTGCCCCAGAACTCACGCCATCCCTGCCGGACGCTCACCGTCCCTCGCAACACGTCATCTCGACCGGAGCGCGCAGCGCGGAGTGGAGAGACCCCTGTATTTCGCTTTCGCCTTTGCGGTCACTCAGCCTCAAAACGCCCGCACATAATTCTTCCCCGGCATCTGTCTCACCCGCCCGGCAAGCTCCAGCTCAAACAACGCCGCAAACACCTCCGAAGACCCCAGCTCCGGCTCCAGCCGTTCCATCAACTCGTCCAACTGCATCGACTCGTCATGCCGCAACACATCAAAAACCTTCTGCTGATGCTCCGGCAGCGGCGGATCGTTAAATAAGGATGCAGCCTCCTTCGGTTTCGATTCACTGCCCCTCGCCGCCTCCAGCTCGTCCTCCAGCCCAATCCGTATCTGCGAAGGCAGGTCTTCCCACACATCCTCCCACGTCGCCGTCAGCTTTGCGCCCTGCTTTATCAACGTGTTAGGACCCCAGGCATTCTTGTTCGTCACGTTGCCCGGAACCGCATACACATCCCGCCCCTGGTCCGCCGCCAGCCGCGCCGTCACCCGTGTCCCGCTGAACTCGGCCGCCTCAATCACCAGCACCCCCACACTCATCCCGCTCAGAATGCGGTTGCGAATCGGAAAGTTCTGCGGCGCAGGAAACGTCCCCATCGGATACTCGCTCACAATCGTCCCGCCACTCGCCACAATCTGCTCGGCCAGCTTCTTGTTCTCCTTCGGATAGATCACATCAATCCCCGTCCCCCACACTGCGACGGTCTTTCCCCCAGCCTCAATCGCACCTTTATGCGCCGCCGTATCCACCCCGCGAGCCATCCCGCTGATAATCGTCAACCGCCGCTGCGCCAGGTCCCGCGCCAGCATCTCCGCCATCCCCGCCCCGTATGGCGTTGGATTCCGCGTGCCCACCACAGCAATCCCCGGCCGCGCCAGCAGCTCCACACTCCCACGCACCCAAAGCACCGCCGGCGGATCGTAGATCGAGCGCAGCCGGTCCGGATAGACCTCATCCTCGAAGGTCACAATCGTCCCACCCGCCTCAGCCACGCGCTCCAGCTCTTTCACCGCCGCAGCCCGCGCCCTGCCATCGAAGAGAAACTGCGCCGACGCACCGGGCATCCCCGCGCCTTCCAGATCGGTCAACGCAGCCTCAAACACCCGCTCCGCTGCGCCCAGCCGCTCGACCGCCTTCCGCGTCCGCGCCGCACCAATCCCCGGCGTCAACGCCAGCGCCATCCACGCCAGCCGATTCAACTCCAACTCTGTCTCAGTCATCCTGCTCTGCTCGACCCAATGAACTCAAAATCTACTCAACAAAAAACCCGACCGCCCTACCAGAAATACGTCGCCTCAATCTTAGGCGTGCCTGGCTGTCCATTAATAATCTGCGTACTCAACACCGCCTCGATGTTCTGCTTGTTCCCCGCCGCGCGAGCGTCGCGTTCAAGCTCGGCAAGGTACGTGGAGTTCGTCAGAAAATCGCCCGCAATCAGCGTGCTGCCCTGCCCAATCCCCGCCACGATCACCTCGATCTGCCCTGTATCCACATCGGTAAACCGCGCCACAATCGCATACTCGCGATAATCGTTGTTCGTCTCCAGCACAGGCCGGTCCGTAAAGTACTGCTTGCCCGTCTGCCCATCCACAATCCACTCTTTATCGAACGATGGATTGTTCCCAAAGTGAAAGCGCAGCGGCTTCGTGAACCGCATCGTCCACACATTATCGAACGCCCCGATAAAGATCGTCGGCGCATTGCGCAGGTCACCCAGCGACGTGTCCTCGGTCCCCTTCATCGCGTATTCCTTGCCATACGCGCGAAACAGCCCGCCCACCTTCACAATCGCCGACAAGTCATCGCTATTCACGTCCCTCATCTGTGTCGGCACTTCAATCTGGTGGTCCGGATTCTGCGCATCCACGGCAACATTCGTCGTCTGCGCCTGGTCCACAATGCACACCAGCGCCGGATTCCCCGCATTCATCACCGGCCCCCAGAAGAAGTCCACCGGCGACGGATGCTCCGTCCTCCAACCCAGCACAAACCCCAGCACCACCAGCGCCGCCACCGCAGCCACCGGAACCCCGAACCACAGCAGAAACCGCCGCGCCCCGTGCACACGCTCGACCGCCCGCACACCCTCACCGTTCAACGCAGCAGAAGCGTCACCATGAGCCTCATGCGCATCCTTCGGCCAGTGAAACTGCGGCACATACGATCCCGCATCGAGCGAGATGCGCAGCTCCGCCTCATGCCCCGGCTCCTGGTAGTACTGAGCAATCCGTTTGCGAATCTCCGCCGCCGTCACCCGCACAATCGGGTCCGAGGCGGTGTCATAGTCCGCCTTCCGTCCGAAGATCTCGACGCCCAGCGTGCGTTCCTTCAGCTCGTCCAGCTCACCCGCCAGCGCCTTGTTCACCACAAAGCGCAGGAACGCCGGAAACCGTCGGCTATGGCTGAAGTGACGATTCGCCAGCATCCGTTCGAGCTGCTGCTCGATCAGCGCGCGGTCAATCTCCCCCGTACTCGTGCCCACATCCGCAGATGGAATCTCCGATGACATAGTCGTTTCATTCGCCGGAAGTATCTTACCCGAGCTTCCGCGCAGCCTGAACCATCCCCTCGCAAATCCAGCAAAATCAAAAACTTGAGGCCGGTACTTTACCTGTTAAGAATGCCGTATTTATACCGCAAAGACCTTACTTCAAGCAACTGCCGCCGTCTATGTTGGCCTGCATCTGAAAACAGCGCCGGATTCTCGACGCCAAATTGTTCCACTTTTACTGGAGGCAGTCTCCCCATGAACACCACCGTGTCCTACCTCTCCACCTTCCGCGCCAAGGACGGCACCGAGGCCCTCATGCGCCTCGAGCTCCAGCGCCTGGTCTCCTTCACTCGCCGTGAAAAATCCTGCGTCGCCTGCGACCTCTTCCAACTCACCACCAACAAAAAAATCTTCGTCGTCCAGACAGTCTGGTCCAGCCGCGATGTCTGGATGAGCCGCAAAGGCTGGGAGCACCACCCCGCCGGACCCGGCCTGCTCGACCAGTGCCTCCAGCGCCCCGTCGAAGTCGTCCCCATCGAAGAAGTCGCCTAGCCCTACGCCGTTTCAAACAAACAGATCCTTCCGCACGCGGGAGGATCTACTTTTCTCCACTCCCACTAGTTGTCATCTAGTTGTCATCCTTCCGCGCAGCGGGAGGACCTGCTTTTGCATTCGCGCACAGCCCGAACCTTCCGCATTCGCACGCTCCGCATCACTCCCAAACCAGCCGTCATCCTGAGCGGAGCGACCGCAGGGAGCGCAGTCGAAGGACCCCGACACCGCCAAACCCACCCATACCCTCCAACCCTTTCAGCCACAACCACCATTTTTCCCAGCAAAAGAGCGCGGATTCCCCATAGCCTGCCCTGAGCTTGTCGAAGGGTCTCGCTTCCGAGACATGGCAAATTCGAGCGAAGCTCGAATCGTTTTCCTTTCACCCAAACTCACACCCCGTCATCCTGAGCGAAACGACCGCAGGGAGCGCAGTCGAAGGACCCCGACACCACCAAACCCACCCATACCCTCCAACCCTTTCAGCCACAACCACCCCATCATTCCGTCCGGACAGCCTCATCCTCACACTTCTTACACTCCAGCATCTTCCCCACCCACTGCATCCTTCCAGCCTCCGTCGTGACCCACTCCCTCATCTCCCACGGCGGATTATGCCGCACATGCCGCCCATGTCCGCACTCCAGTTGCGCCGTCCAGTGGCCTTCCTCATCCTGATAAAAACCCACAATCTTCCGCTGCATCGTATCTCTGTCACCTGTATCCATTTAAACTAGAGAATGCCTGCACCGCGACACAATGACAAAAGTCAGAGCAGCCCGCAGGAAAAATACAGGTCCCCAGAACCCGCAATCCAGAACAGGCAATCCTTGAGTAGACAACCCGCACCCTCCAAGCTTCGCGTAGCCGCCATCAACTTCCTCAACCCCGCTCCCCTCATGTGGAACTTCGAGCACCCTCCCCTCGCCTCTCACCTCGCCACCCGCTACACCCTCCACTACACCCAACCCTCCCGCTGCGCCGACGAGCTCCTCTCCGGCCGCGCCGACCTCGGCCTCATCCCCATCGCCTCGCTCACTCCCGCGCTGGCCATCGTCCCCGGCTGCACCATCGCCTCGCTCGACCACGTCCGCTCCATCCTGCTCCTCGTCAAAGCCGGCCACACCCTCTCCACCGTCCGCACCGTCGCAGCCGACACCGCCTCCCGCAGCTCCCTCGCCTACGCCGACATCCTCTTCCGCAAATTCTCCAACAACCACCCACAATTCATCCCCGCCGCAGCCGATCCCATCGTCATGCTCCGCGAAGCCGACGCAGCCATCCTCATCGGCGACCCGGCCCTGCTCGCGCTCGAATCCCGCACCACCATCGAAGCCGCCGCAGGCCCATGCCAGTGGATCGATCTCGCCCACGAGTGGCGCACCCGCACCGGCCTTCCCTGGGTCGCCGCCGTCTGGGCCGTCCGCCCGGAATCGCTCTCGCCAAACGGCTTCACCCCCGCCAGCCTCACCGCCGACCTCGAACTCTCCCGCGACCACGGCCTCGCCAACATCGACAAGATCGTCGAAGAGTGGACACCACGTCTCCCACTCTCCTCCGCAATCATCCACAACTACCTCACCGAAAACATCCACTACACCCTCAACGACGACTGCATCCGCACAATCGAGCTCTTCCGCCAGTACGCCGCCGAAGTCGAATCCCTGCCACCACTCCCCAACCTGCGCTTCCTCTAGAAATACACACCAATAGCGTCATCCTGAGCGAAGCGACCGCAGGGAACGGAGTCGAAGGACCCCGACACCGCCAAACCCACCCATACCCTCCAACCCTTTCAGCCACAAACCCCAACATCTCGCCAACCCACGTCATCTCGACCTGAATGTGGAGAGCACCCTGCATTTCATTTTGCGCATCACTCCCAAACCAGCCGTCATCCTGAGCGAAGCGACCGCAGGGAGCGGAGTCGAAGGACCCCGACACCACCAAACCCACCCATACCCTCCAACCCTTTCAGCCACAACCCCCAACATCTCGCCAACACCCTCAATCCAGAGGGAAACTTAACAAGAACCCCCAGCAAAACCCCTCATTCAAAACACCCCGCGTGCATTACACTCTCTCCAGCCCTGCCCCGGAGCGTCTTAATTAGCATGAAGCTGGATCGCCTCGCCAGATTCGCCGCAGCATTCGCACCCGAGGCCGCCCAACCTGGGCGACGGCACTCGAACGCCCTCCTGCACCTCTTCTTCAGCTTCGGCCTGCTCGGCCTCTTCGCCGTCGCCGTCGTCGATGCATCCTTCATCCCACTCCCGCTGCCCGGCATCACCGACATCATGATCATCGTCATGGCCGCCCAGCACCACAACTGGCTGCTCCTCATCCCCATCGCCACCGCGGGCTCGGCATTAGGAGGCTACCTCAGCTACCAGGTTGGACACTCCGGCGGCGTCGCCTTCATGGAAAGACGCCTCTCTGCCGCTACCGCAAAGCGTATCCGCGACTGGATGGAGCGCCACGCCATCCTCTCCGTCGCCCTGCCCGCGCTCCTGCCGCCGCCCATGCCGCTCAGCCCGTTCGTCCTCGCCGCCGGCGCCATCCACATGGAGCGCAAACAATTCCTCACCACCTTCACCATCAGCCGCGCAGTGCGTCACACCATCGCCGTATGGCTCGGCTTCCACTACGGACGCCACATCCTCCACCTCTGGAACCGCCTCTCAGCCCAATACGCCCACCCCATCCTGATCGCCATCTGGACGATCATCGCTCTCAGTTGCGCCCTCGGCGTCTGGCGACTCTACCGCGCCTCCCGCGCTAGCGGAGCCTACCCCGCCAGCCACCCCAACACCACCGTCTCCTAAGCCCCCTTGTCTCCGTCTTTTTTTGTTTGTTATTCCCGAAGGGAATCCGCGTTTATCTCTCTCACAAACGCGCGGGCTCCCCATCATCGCAACGTCATCACCACCAAGGTGGAAGGGCACGGCTTCAGCCGTGCCATAAACAAACCGCGCGAAGCGCATTCCGCTCTGCCGAAGGCCGGAGTGAAGCCCGCAGGGCGAAACGACCCCAATTCCCCGCGCCACAACCACCATTTTTCCCAGCAAAATCGCATGTCAAGCCCCAAAATCAACCAACCCCTTCAATCCAAACGACTTCCACGTGGCGGTTTAGTTTTCCCCGTCAGCTACACTTAAATACAGGAGAATAAAAACCAACGCTCCATGCCATCCCCCACCGCCACCCTCGCGAAGTCCAGACTTAAGACAAGTCAAATGAATACTTTGCACAAAAACACGGGGGAGGGGGGTCCCTGGGACGGCTTCCTCCATCGCCCCACCCCCACCCTCGAAGCCGTCGCCCACCGTCACCGCCCTCACCTCGAAGGCCGCCGTATCCTCGTCACCGGAGCCTCCGGCTCCATCGGCTCCGCCCTCTTCCACACCCTCACCCTCGCCGCCGCCGACCCCATCCCCCTCGACCTCGCCGGACCCACCCCCACCGACGTCACCGACCCCGACGCCCTCGACCGGATCTTCTCCCTCCACCGCCCCGAAATCGTCCTCCACGCCGCCGCCCGCAAGCACGTCCCCGAAGGCGAGACCACCCCCTTCGCCGTCCTCGCCACCAACGCCCTCGGCACCCGGACCCTCGCCACCGTCGCCGCCCGCCACGCCGTCCGGCACCTCCTCCTCGTCTCCACCGACAAGGCCGCCGACCCCGTCAGCCTCATGGGCGCCTCCAAGCGTATCGCCGAGCTCATCCTCCTCGCCTCACCCCGCACCCACGCCGTCCGCCTCGCGAACGTCCTCGGCTCCTCCGCCAGCGTCGTCCCCACCTTCCTCGCCCAGATCTCCCAGGGAGGCCCCGTCACCGTCACCCACCCCGACGCCCGCCGCTACTTCATGACCCTCCCCGAGACCGTCGACTCCATCCTCACCGCACTCCATCTCCCCGGACTCCTCGCACCCGACCCCGGTCCACCCATCCGCATCCTCGACCTCGCCCGCCACCTCATCGCCCAGAGCCCCCATCCAGAAACCCCCATCACCTTCACCACCCTCCGCCCCGGCGACAAGCTCCAGGAGACCCTCCTCGCCGCCGACGAGACCCTCACCGAGAACCCCGGCTTCCCGCTCCGCACCATCCACACCCCCACACCCCAACCCGACCTCTCCCAGCTCGAGGACTCCATCCTCCGCCACGACCTCCCGCAACTCCTCGACGCCGTCCAGAGCCTCGTCCCCCGCTACCGCCCCAGCCAACTCCTCCGCAACCAGCTCACCCAGGCGGTCCCCGCATGAAGCGCACCATCGCCGTCGTCACCTCGTCCCGCGCCGACTACAGCCACCTCTACTGGCCCCTCAAGGACCTCGCCGCCCACCCCGGCGTCGACCTCAAGCTCATCGTCATGGCCGCGCACCTCGCCCCCCAGTTCGGCGCCACCGTCTCCGAGATCGAGCGCGACGGCTTCCCCGTCGCCGCCCGCATCGAGTGCCTCCTCCACTCCGACACCGACGTCGGCATGGCCAAGACCCTCGGCCTCGCCATCCTCTCCCTCACCGACACGCTCGCCCAGATGCGCCCCGACCTCCTGCTCCTCATCGCCGACCGCTACGAGATGCTCGCCCCCGCCAGCGTCGCTCTCACCCTCCGCATCCCGGTCGCGCACATCGAAGGCGGCGAGGTCAGCGAAGGCGCCATCGACGACGCCGTCCGCAACGCCCTCACCAAGATGGCGCACCTCCACTTCACCTCCACCGAAGCCGCCCGCGCCCGCGTCATCTCGATGGGCGAAGAACCCTGGCGCGTCCATCACGCCGGCGCGCCCTCACTCGATCACCTCCGCCGCAGCAAGCTGTTCACACGTGCCGAGCTCGAAGAGAAGCTCGCAATCAACCTCGCCGAGCCACCCATCATCGTCGCCTACCATCCCGTAACCATCCTGTACGACACCACCGAAGAAGCCGACGCCCTCTTCGCCGCACTCGAAAAAACCACCAGCCCCATCATCTTCTGCTACCCCAACGCCGACGCAGGCAGCCACCACCTCATCGAGCGCACCCGCGCCTTCATCGAGTACCACGCAAACGCCCGCCTCTTCGTCAACCTGCCCGCAGTCACCTACTGGAGCCTGCTCCGCCACGCCAGCCTTCTGCTCGGCAACTCCAGCAGCGGCATCATGGAAGCCGCGTCCTTCGCGCTCCCCGTCGTCAACATCGGCCTACGCCAGTACGGACGCGAACGCGCCGCGAACATCCTCGACGCCGAACCACGCACAGGCGCCATCCTCGAAAAACTCGCCATCGCGCAAAGCGACGCCTTCCGCAAATCCCTCCACGGCATGGCCAATCCCTACGGCAACGGCCACGCCGCCGAGCGCATCGTCGAAGTGCTCACCACCGCGCCGCTCGAAAGACTCCTCCGCAAGCGCGCAACTCCTGCAACGCACCCATGAAGATCCCGCTCTCCTCACCCGACATCACCGAAGCCGAAATCGCAGCCGTCACCGCGGTCCTCCGCACCTCGCACCTGAGCCTCGGCCCTCAGATGGAGGCGTTCGAGCGAGCCTTCGCCACCTACATCGACACTCCGCACGCAGTCGCCGTCAGCTCCGGCACAGCAGGACTGCACCTGTGCATGAGAGCACTCAACATCGGCGAAGGCGACGAAGTCATCGTCCCCTCATTCACCTTCATCGCCGCAGCCAACGCCATCCGCTACGAACGCGCCACGCCCGTCTTCGTCGACATCGACCGCGAATCGCTCAACCTCTCCCCAGCCGCAATCGAGCGAGCCATCACGCCACGCACGCGCGCCATCCTCGCAGTCCACACCTTTGGCCGCCCAGCCGAGATGCCCGCAATCCTCGACATCGCCCGCCGCCACAACCTCCGCATCATTGAAGACGCTTGCGAGGCGCTCGGAGCAGAGCACAACGGGGAAAAAACAGGCACCTTCGGCGACGCCGCCGTCTTCGCCTTCTACCCCAACAAGCAGATCACCACCGGCGAAGGCGGCATGGTCGTCACGCGCAGCACCGATCTAGCCGCACGCATCCGCGCCCTACGCAACCAGGGCCGCTACGACAGCAACGACTGGCTGCAGCACACCGAACTCGGCTACAACTATCGCCTCTCCGAGATGAACTGCGCCCTCGGCCTCGCGCAACTCAACCGCATCGAGGAGATCCTCTCCCACCGTGAACAAGTAGCCCGGCTCTACCAAAAACATCTCGCCAACACAGACGGCCTCATCCTGCCCGCACTCGAAGCCACACACAGCCGCATCAGTTGGTTCGTCTACGTGATCCGCCTCGACGCGACATTCTCCGCGAACGCCCGTGACACAATCATTGCCCACCTCACACAGGCAGGAATCGGCTGCGCCCGTTACTTCGCACCGATCCATCTACAACCCAGTTACTCCGCATGGCGCAACGCCGTGCTACCCGTGACTGAGGCAGAAGCCTGCCGTACCATAGCCTTACCGTTCTTCAACCGGATAACGGAAGATGAGATCGCGCACGTCAGCGAGGAACTGCGCGCAGCGCTCCGTAATACACAATAAGACGCGCGGCAACGATGAGAGGAATGAAGATGGCAACAAGCCCGCAAAAGCCCTCAAGAGCAAAGATCAAACACGCCCTGATGTCCGTCGCAATATGCGCGACCATGCTCTTGCCCTTTTCATCCCATGCCTTCGCCGCCGACGCCACCACGCACCAACAGGCAGCCACGCTCAACAACGTCGGCACCTCTCTGATGGGCCAGCAGCTGCTCGCCAAAGCCGTAGACAAATTCGACGCAGCCTACAAAGTAGACCCAACACTCTCACTCGCCGAGACCAACAAAGGCATCGCGCTCCTCTATCTGCAAAAGCTCCCTGAAGCGAATGCCGCACTCGAACACTCCGCGCAGCAAAACCCCAACGACCCGCGCACCTGGTACGTGCTAGGCATACTCTACCGCAGCGAAAACCAGCTTCAGGACGGACTCAAAGCCTTCCAGCGCGCGGCCACGCTTGCCCCCACGAACGCCGACACCCACTACTTCCTCGGCTCCTTCCAGTTCGAACTGCACAACTTCCCCGAGGCCGTCACCGAATATCAAAAAGCGCTCGATCTCAACCCAACACACGCCTCCGCCGAGTTCGGCCTCGCCCGGGCGCTTCAACGCGAAGGCAAAGCCGCAGACGCCCGCGCCGCATTCGACCGCTTCCGCCAGATCGTCACCGCCAAGCTCTCCACTCCCTTCTCGCACAACTACGGCGAAGAAGGCATCCTCGGCACCACCGAAGATGCACCAGGAGGCGCACTCAAAGCCCCACCGATGATCCCCGTCACCTTCACGAAAGCATGGGAGTCGCCAGCCGAAACAAAACCCGGCACGAATGCACATCCCGGCGCATGCTTGATCGACCTCGACAACAGCGGCAATCCCGCACTCGTTCTCATGGGCCACGGCGAAGATGCCGTGCGCATCTATCGCAACAACGGCCAGGGCAGCTTCGACCTCATCCCATCCGCGCAGACCGGCATCACGATCAGCGGAGACGGCGTCGCCTGCGCAGTCGGCGACTTCGACAATGACGGCCTGCCCGACATCGCACTCGCCATGAGCGACCGCGTCCTGCTCTTCCGCAACCTCGGCAACGGCAAGTTCGCCGACGTAACCAAAGACTCAGGCATCACGCCAGCGAATCATCCCACCGGCCTCATCTTCGTCGACTTCGATCACGACGGCGACCTCGACCTCTTCGTCACCGGCTCGCCCGCCAACGGCTTCGGCTCCAACGTCCTCTGGCGCAACAACGGCAACAAGACCTTCACCGAGTGGACCAAGCCAACCGGCCTCGCAGGCAACGACAACACCACACAAGCAATCCTCTCCGACCTGAACAACGACCGCGCCGTCGATCTGCTCGTCACCGGCTCCAGCGCCGCGCCCACCTTCTACGCGAATCCACGCGAAGGCACATTCAAAGCCTTGCCGCTCTACACAGACACACTGCCGCCCACTACCAGCGTCACCACACTCGACTTCAACAAAGACGGCTGGATGGACGTCGCGCTCACCCACGCAGGTGCGCCAGGCGTCACGCTCTGGCGCAACGTTGATGGCAAGCACTTCGAGCGCGTCACACTTCCCATCAACGATGCGACCGCAGGCTACAGCGTCGCCGCGCTCGACTTCGATAACGACGGATGGATCGACCTCGCCGCTCTCATCGAAACCGCAAACGGACCTGCCCTGCGCATCTTCCGCAACCTCGGTGCCGACGGATTTAGCGACGTAAGCGCGCAACTCAAGCTCGACACCCTCAATCTCAACGCGCCGCGCACGCTGCTCGCAGCCGACATCAATGGCGACGGAGCCACCGACCTCGTCGTCACGCAGCAGAACGGCGCCTCCATCGCGCTGCTCAACCAGGGCGGCAACAAGAACCACTCCCTCCGCATCTCGCTCAAAGGCCTCGCCGACAACAAGAGCGCCATCGGCACCAAGGTCCAGGTCTTCGCCAACGACATGTGGCAGAAGTGGGAGGTCACCACACCCGACGACATCATCGCCGGTCTCGGAACCGCCGACAAAGCCGACCTCGTGCGACTGCTCTGGCCCACCGGCGTCCCGCAGGACGAGATCGACGTCTCCGCCGCCAAACGCCTCGTGCTCGCTGAGCTCGACCGCCGCGGTAGCTCCTGCCCCACGCTCTTCGCATGGAACGGCAGCAAGTTCACCTTCGTCGCCGACGTCATCGGCGCAGGCGTCGTCGGCCACTGGGTCGCGCCGCGCCAGCGAAATGTCCCCGACCCCGACGAGTGGATCAAGATCGACCGAGCACAACTCAAAGCACGCAACGGCAAGCTCGCACTCCGCTTCGGCGAGCCCATGGAAGAGGTCAACTACATCGATCAGGTACGCCTCGTCGCCATCGATCATCCAGCAGGCACCGAGGTCTATCCCAACGAAGGCTTCCTCAGCGAGCCGCCCTTCGCGCAAACAAAAACGATCATCGCCGCGCACGCACACCTGCCCAAAGGTGCGTGGGACGACCTCGGCAACAACGTCCTCCCCGAGCTCACCAGCATCGACCACCACTACGTCCGCGACTTCACCAATCTCAAATTCGACGGCTTCGCAAACCAACACACGCTGACACTCGACCTTGGAGCATGGAATCCCGCCAATCCACTCCGTCTGCTTCTCCACGGCTACGTCGAATACTTCTCCGCCAGCTCGATGTACGCCGCGTGGCAAGCTGGTATCAAACCCATCCCCCCATACGTTGAAGCGCAGCTCCCCGACGGTTCATGGAAGCGCATCGACAACGACATGGGCTTCCCCGCCGGCCTGCCGCGCACCGTCGTCGTCGATCTCACGCACAAACTACCCGCAGACAGTCAGCGCATCCGCATCACCACAAACCTGCAAATCTATTGGGACCAGGCGCTCGTCGACAACGACCCGGCAACGACAACGCGAATCCACCAGACGGAGCTTCCACTCACCTCCGCAAACCTCGCCTTCCGCGGCTACCCGCAGCAGCTCGAAGGCAAGACTCCCGGTGACCTCAACTACAACTACCAGCACATCAGCCAGACCGGCCCCTTCATTCCGCAGCGCGGAGCATACACTCGCTACGGCGAGGTCACTCCGTTGCTCCGCCACATCGACGACGAGTTCGTCATCTTCGGCACCGGCGAAGACATGGACCTCGAGTTCAACGCCGCCGCCGAACCCACACTGCCCAAAGGCTGGGTGCGCGACTACTTCTTCTACGCCAACGGCTTCGTCAAAGACATGGACTTCTACGAAGGCAGCCCCTTCACCGTCGGGGCGATGCCCTTCCATCGCATGACCACCTATCCCTATCCATCCAGCGAACACTACCCGAGCGACGCTGCACACATCGCCTACGAGCTCCAGTGGAACAACCGCTTCGAGTCCGGCGCGCCCGACACCACAAAGCTTTATCAGTTCGACTACGTGCCCACCACCTCCACTCCCGGCGAACCCACCAGGAGCACTCCAAAGTGAGCGACCTGTTGACGAAGCCCGCGGTCGAGCTGCTCTCGCTTCTCGACTCGCGCAAAATCTCTCCGCTTGAGCTGGCCGAAGAACACATCCGCCAAATCGAAAAACTCAACCCGCAGCTCAACGCGCTGGTCGACTTCGACCCCGCCCGCGTCCGCGCACAAGCCGCCGCACTCGAACGCTCCAGTACAAAAGGCCCACTGCACGGCCTTCCCATCACGGTCAAAGCCTCGATCTCCGTCGCAGGTCATCGCTGCGAAACCGGCAGCCTCATCAACAAGGGCCACACACCCACCGAAGACGCCGTGATCGTCGCGCGCGCGCGCAAAGCCGGAGCCATCATTCTCGGCACCACCAACTGCCCCGAGTTCCTCATGGCCTACGAGACCGACAATCTTCTCTATGGCCGCACCGCAAACCCCTGGGACCTCACCCGCACCGCAGGCGGCTCAAGCGGAGGCGAATCCGCAGCCATCGCCGCAGGCATGTCCGCAGCAGGCTTCGGCAGCGACGGCGGCGGCTCCGTCCGCACCCCCGCGCACTTCACCGGCATCTGCGCGCTCAAACCCACACCCGGACGCATCCCCGCCGCAGGCCATCTTCCCCCATGCGTCGGCCCGTTCTCACTCATCGGCACTGTCGGCCCCATGGCCCGCACCATCGCAGACGTGTCGCTGCTCTACCGCGTCATCTCCGGACAAGACGAAACCGACCCCACTGGCGCACCCGTCTCTCCACGCACTTATACCGAAGAAGACTTGAAGCACATCACCATTGGCTTCTTTGAAGACGACGGCCACACCCCTGTCACGCCTGAAACTCACCAAGCCATCCGCGAAACCGTACGCTCGCTCCGTCGCCAGGGCTTCCATGTCGAACCATTTCGTCCTCGCGCGCTCGAACAAGCGCGCCAACTCTGGTGGAAGTTCTTCGTGCGCTGCGGCGCGATGTTCTTCTCGCCCATCATCCGAGGCCGCGAATCCGACCTCAGCCCAACATTTCGAGGCTTCCTAGACATCGCCCGCAAAGACTCACCCCTCACCGGCGATGAGCTCCTCCAGGCATGGGCCGAAAGCGACGTCATCCGCCGCAAACTTCTCGAAGAGATGCGCCGCTTCCCTATCCTCATCACACCAGTCTGCGCCATCCCCGCATTCCACCACGGCGAGCGCCGCTGGACCATCGACAACCAACAAGTCGACTACCTCGACGCGATGCGCTACACCCAATGGTTCAACTTGCTCGGCTCACCCGCAGCGGTCGTCCCCGTCGGCCATTCCACCGAAGGTCTACCGATAGGTATACAGATCGCAGGCCGCCCACACGAAGACGAACTCGTCCTCAGCATCGCCGCAGCCATCGAGCGCGACTTCGGCTACATCGCACCCCCGATGGCAGGTTAGCGAGTCAGCAAGTCAGTACGTCAGTAGATCTGCACGAAACGCACAAAATCCGTGGCCGATTCTGTTAGCCACGGACTCGCTAACCGGCTGACTGCTAACTCGCTGACTCGCTGGGCCACTACACCAGCCGCACTTCAATCCGCTTCGCACCGCGATCCAGCAGCGTAATTTTGAAGCTGCGAATCTGCCCCACGCGCACGGGTTCGGACTTTGCCTCACTCGCAGCAGGCCCACTCTTCCACTTCGCCGCCAGCATCGAGCTCAACGAAGAAAGATCCACCTGCCCCACACTCACGCTCTGTTCAGACGGAGCCGCAGGAACACTCACGCGCCCCGAAGCAATAATCCCCTCACCCAGCTCCACCGTAGCGTGTCCGTCCGCAATCTCCATCAACCGCCCCGTCACCACATCACCCAGCTTGTGTTCGGCAATATACTCGTCCAATCCCGTCGGCACCAGCTGCTTCATGCTCAACCGCATCTGCCGCTTCTCGCGGTCCACGTCGAGCACCTTCGCCTTCACCACCTGCCCCGCGCGAAGCACATCCTGCGGCCGTTCCACGCGCTTCTCCGCGCTGATCTCCGAGACGTGAATCATCCCCTCCACGCCCTCGGCCACCTGCACAAACGCGCCGAACTTCGTGAAGCTCGCCACCGTGCCCTCGACAGCCGAGCCCACCGGAAACTTCGCCGCAATATCCGCCCACGGATCACCGAGCGCCTGCTTCAGCCCCAGCGACATCCGCCGCTCCTCCTGATTCACACCGAGGATCATCACCTCAACCACATCGCCCACCTTCAGCATGTCGCTGGCCTTGCGTACCTTCTTCGCCCACGACATCTCCGACACGTGCACCATGCCCTCGACGCCCGGCTCCAGCTCCACAAACGCGCCAAAGTCCGCCGCGCGCGTCACCGTGCCACGCACGCGCTCACCCGCAACATACTTGCCCGCAGCCGCGTCCCACGGATGCTGCTGAAGTTGCTTCATCCCCAGCGAAATCCGCCGCGCCGCGCCATCCACCTTCAGCACCTTCGCTTCAACCTGCTGCCCCACGCTCAACACATCCGCCGGACTCTTCACCCGCGTCCACGCGATGTCGCTCACATGCAGCAACCCGTCCACGCCCCCGATATCGACAAACGCACCGTAGTCGGCCAGACTGCGCACCGTACCCGAAACAATGTCGCCCTCGCGCACCTCCGAGAAGCGCCGCTCCTTCGTCGAACGCTCTTCCTCCTCCAGCACCCCGCGCCGATCGACAACAACATCCTCATCCGCGGCATCCAGCTTCGTAATGCGGCAGCGCACCTCCTGCCCCACCAGCTTCTCCATCTCCGCAGCATCGCGCACACCGCTGCGTGACGCAGGCATAAACGCGCGAACGCCAACATCCACGCTCAGCCCGCCCTTCACCACACCCGTCACCGTACCCGCAATCACAGCCTTTTCCGCAAACGCCCGCTCCAGCGCCGACCAATCCTTCGGCTGCTCCACGCGCATCCGCGAAAGCTCCAGATAGCCTTCATCATTGCGGCCCTTCACCGTCACCAGCAGCTTGTCACCCGGCGCGACCATCTCGCCCGCGCTCGCAAACACAGCCGCAGGCAGCACGCCCTCCGCCTTGAACCCGATATCGACAAACACCCACTCCGCCGTCACCGCAACGACAGTGCCCTCCATCCGCCCGCCGGCCTCGCCCGTGCGGTGCTGATGGCTGTGCTCATACTCAGACAGAATCGCGTCGAAAGATTCGTTAGACTCGCTCGTCTCGTTTGAAACAGCAGACTCGCTTGTTTCGGCAGGTTCGTTCGTTTCAATCCGCGTTTCGGTTTCAGGAATACCAGGGTTGGACATGAACAGTTACAGCCTCGCAATGACAGAATCATTGCCAGAATATCACCGCAAACCAGCACATCGGCGTGCTCTAAGCCGGAGGCTCCATCCCCGCGCTTTGCTGCTCGGCCCCACCGCCAAACAGCTTCTTCAACGGCTTCTTCACCGCCCGCAGCAACGCCCATCCACTTCCCACCGCAGCCATCAGCAACACCAATGCCGCACCCGCAGCAACAAACGGATGATGCGTCGCAAACCAGGTCAGCCCAATCGCAACCACATCTTCCGAGCTGCTCAGCGCAATATTCGACACCGGCTCCGGACTCGGCGTCACCGCCGCGCGAATCGCCGTCTTCGAGCTGTGCGCAGCCAGCGCAATCGCCGCGGCCAGTGCCGTAGCCAGCACCTGCATCTCCGGCGACAGTTGCGAGCTCGCGTGATACGCCACCAACGCCGCCACCGGCGCACGCACCACCGTGTGCAGTCCATTCCACACCATGTCGAATCCGGGAATCTTGTCCGCGACAAACTCAATCGCAAACATGATGCCGCACACCACCAGCACCCACGTGTGCCCCAGCACCTCAAGCCCCGGTGGCAGCACCGCCCAATGCGCCCGCGCCAGCAGCCCAAGCGTCAGCACCGTGGCATAGACATTCAGCCCGGCGGCAAAGCTGGCGGCAATCACCAGCGCCGCAATATTGGCAGGTGTAAAGCTCATACCGCCCGGAATTGTACCCCTTCAAGCGCAAGCCGCGCTCATATTTCAGGAAAATCCGCCTATCGCCTCAGGGCGCGCTTGATATCCGCATATTGCAGCAGGATGAAGCTGTCCGTCATTCCTGCAATGTAGTCGGCCACCACACGCGCAAGCCCTTCCTCCTCAACCTCTTCGAAATGGCTCGGCGGCAGCTCCTCCGGATCATTGATCCAGTGCTCGAACAGCGCCGTCACTACCTCTTCAGCCTTGTCGTGCTCGCGCTCCAATGGTGCGCAGGTATACAGGGTCTCGTAAAGATAGCGCTTCTCCTGCAACCGCTCCGCCTCCGCCCCAGGCGAAAACACCGCCAGCCGCGAAGGATGCCTGCGAATATCTTCAAGCGACGCTGCTCCGATTGCCTGCACGTTCTCCGCAGTCGTGCGAATCAGATCATCCGTCAGGATGTTCTGCATCAGTTGCAGCGCCTCATAGAACAGGTACTTCTCCTCGACTCCTGCGTGCTGCTTCTCCACCGCCTTGTAGCAGCGCGACAGAATCGAAACATTCTCGCAGATATGCCCAATCTCCAGCAGTCCCGATTCGACGCCATCATCCAGGTCTGCCGTCAGATAAGCAATCTCATCTGCCAGGTCAATCAACTGCGCCTCCAGCGGAGGCCGTTGATCCAGAAAAAACTCCGCCAGCTCCGGATGGTCCGCCAGCATGTAATCGCGCGAGTGCTTCACAATCCCCTCGCGCACCCCCAGCGTCAGGTTCAACCCGCGATGCGCCGCATACCGCTGCTCAAAATGGTCCACAATCCTCAACGCATGAATATTGTGATCAAACCGCAGCCCGTGCCGCTGAAGGCACGTATCCAGCGCACGCTCTCCCGCATGGCCAAACGGAGGATGCCCGATGTCGTGCACCAGCGCCAGAGTCTCTGCGAGGTCTTCGTTCAACCCCAACGTAGCCGCAGCCGCCCGCGCAATCTGCGCAACTTCAATCGTATGCGTCAGCCGGCTGCGAAAGTGGTCCGATGCCCGGCTGGTAAACACCTGCGTCTTACCCGCCAACCTGCGAAACGCCCGCGCCTCGACAATCCTCTCCCGGTCGCGCTGAAATGCAGTGCGCGAAGGCCGCAGCGGCGCAGGAAACACACGGGCCAGCAACGGGTCGCCCGGCGCACCGGCAACCGCACACAGATGCAGATCGTTCGTCATGTTCTAACTCGAGTGTAAATGGAAGCCACCCGCGCTAACCCGCGCGACCACAGCAACAGGTCAACACAGAACCAAAAGACTCTCATGCGATCAAAAAATCAGCACTAAAGGCAGATCTATTTGACTGCGGTGTTGGACGTCGACACCCTCGCCAACTTCACCCGCGCATTTTCGAGCTTATGCTGCACCTTGGAGACATCCTCCGGGTCCGCATCGGCAGGCAGCGACTGCGCATAGTCCGCCATCGACTGCTTCCACTCATCAACCGCCAGCTTCAGCCTGCCCGTCTTCTCGTACACCTCGCCCAGATGGTCGCGCACCGTCGGGTCATTGCCCAGACGAGCAATGGCCTTCTTCAAATACTGCTCCGCCAGATCATACTGTCCCGACTTGAAGCACACCCAACCCAGCGAGTCCAGATAAGCTCCATTCTGAGGGTCAAGGTTGACCGCCTTCTGAATCATCTGCTGCGCCTCAACCAGCTGCACTCCACGGTCCGCCAGCATGTAGCCGTAGTAGTTCAGCACCGTCGCGTTCTGCGGATCGATCCCAAGCGCAATCTTAAACTGCGCCTCGGCCTCATCGAGGTTCTTTTCGCGGTCCGCCAACGCTCCACGCAGAAACGCCAGATAGAGCTTGTCCTGCGAAGCCGTCGCCAGCGGGGCCGCAGCATCCAGCTCAGCCGAAGCCTCCTGGAACCGCTTCAGCCGCGTGTACATCTGCGCCAGCGCAAAGTGCACATCGCGCTGATCGCTCGCGCTCGACTTGTCGCTGAGCTGTGCCTTCGCCAGCGCCAGTCCCTCATTCACCTGTCCCGTGTCGGCAAGCTGTCCCGCGTACATCAACTGCACCGAGTGGTCTTTCGGCAACGCCTTCGCAGCCGCTGCCGCAGCAGTGGTCGCCTCTTTCCACTGGTGAGCATCGCGATAAGAATCGACTACGCCCTGATAGCCGCTCCGGGCATAATCTCCACCCAGCTCAACCTCTTTCTGATACGCCGCCACGGCCTCCGCAGTCTTGTTCTCCTCGCGGTAGACGATCCCCATCCGCTCCAGGAACAGGGCGCGGTTCGACTTCTCCTGGTCTGTATACTTTCCGTCCTCGTGGGCCGAGTCATCCACCAGCTTCGTCAGCACCGCAATCGACTCGTCGTAGCGCCCCAACGCGTCATAGATCAACGCCTCGTTGTAGCTCAGCTCCAGCGAATCGTGAACCAGCGGCTTGGCCTTCTCCAGGGTAGCCAGTGCATCGTCATAATGACCCTGCTGACGTTGAATCTCCGAAATATGAATCTGCGACTGCGCATCCTGCGGCTCCGAGGCCACGATGGTCTTGAAGAGCTTCAGCGCCTCATTCAACTGGCCATCGTCCAATAATGAATTCGCCAGGCTGCGCTCCGTATCCAGATTGTCCGGGTCCTGATCAAGCGCGCGCCGATACGCCGCAATCGCGTCCTTCGACTTCTTCAACTGGTCATAGCTCGCACCCAACGCCATCTCAATCCGCGCAGACCTGTCGTCGACAGGAACACCATTCAGCACCTGCACGGCTCGCTCCGTATCACCCTGGTCCGAATACAGCCGCGCCAGATTCAGCACCACATCTTCTGAGTCTGCATCGATGCTCTGCGCCGCCTTGAACTGTGCCTCCGCCTTCGCCGAATCATGATCGACGCTATAGAGTTGCCCCAGCAGCAGGTGCGTCTCCACATCATTCGGCTGCAACTGCGCCAGCTTTTCATACTCGCCAATCGCCAACTGCAACATCTGTTGCGACTGCGTGCTCTGCGTATCGCTCAGCGAGCGCAGATAAATCTTCCCCAGCAGCGTGTGTGCAGCCACATCGTTCGGGTCTTTGGCAATCTGACCCTGCGCCACCGACACCGCATCGCGCACGCGTCCGATCTTAAAATAGAGATCGGCCAGCCCATCCTGCAGCATCTCCGAGTCAGGATCAGCATCCAGCGCCAACTTGTACTGTTCCACGGCCTGCTCGGCGTAGTCCTGACGCCCCGCATTCACGGCCATGTCTTCATACAAATGCGCCAGCGCATAGTGGTAGTACGAAGAAGCATGGTCCGGCTTCTTATTCGTCGGAGCCGAAGCCCACGCAGCCGTCGAAGAGGCAAGCACAAGTGCCGCAGCGGGAATGATCCCGAGGTGGCGAAGAGACGAAGCACGCAAACGCAAAGTCATCGGTTTCAATTTTCCTGCGCCACCGGAGTCACAGCGAGAGTCTTCAAGGCAATACAGCCAGTACAGTCGTTAGACGATCCCACCCGCCGATTTGGATGCAGTCGGCAAATACTCCGGCGCTCGTGCCGATTATAGTCCCCAACTGCACGAAAACCCCAGCATTTACCCGTGCCGGAAGTGCCGAATCCCCGTAAAGACCATCGCGATCCCCAAACGGTTTGCCGCCTCGATTACCTTCGGGTCATTCACGCTGCCGCCCGGCTGAATCACCGCCGTCGCCCCCGCCGCCGCAATCGTCTCCAGCCCATCCGGGAACGGGAAGTAGGCGTCCGAGGCCGCTACCGTACCGGCCAGCGGCAGAATCGCTTTCATCGCGCCAAACTTCGCCGCATCCACGCGGCTCATCTGCCCCGCGCCCACACCAACCGTCTGCCCATGCCCATCGGCAAACCGCGCATACACAATCGCGTTCGACTTCACATGCTTGCAAACGCGCCACGCAAACAGCAACGCGCGCAGCTCCTCAGCAGTCGGCTTACGCTCGGTCGCCACCTTCAAATCGGCCTCGGTAATCTTCTGCCGATCAGCATCCTGCACCAGCAGCCCACCCGAAACCTGCTTCAACACCCGCTTCGTGTCCGCCGGATCGATCTTCACCAGCCGCAGATTCTTCTTCGCCCCAAACCGCGCCAGCGCATCCGCCGTGAACGAAGGCGCGACAATCGCCTCCACAAACAGCTTCGCAATCTCCTCTGCAGCCGCTCCATCCACCTCACGGTTCACGCCAATCACGCCGCCAAACGCCGACACCGGATCAGCCTCCAGCGCCCGCTTATAAGCCTCCACCACACTTGCACCCGTAGAAGCCCCACAAGGATTCGTATGCTTGATAATCACCACCGCTGGCTCATCAAACTCACTCACCAGCTCCCAGCAAGCATCCAGGTCAACGAGATTATTGAAGCTCAGCTCCTTGCCCTGCAACTGCTCCGCCGCAGCAACGCCCTTGCCGCTGCCATCCACATACAGTGCCGCCTTCTGGTGCGGATTCTCGCCATACCGCAGCGTCTGCGCCAGCGGATCAATCACCCGCACCGTCTCCGGCAACTCATCCGCCTTGAAGACAGCCTTACCCTCTGGCGCTTCAATCGACTCCAGCGCCGAAGCAATCCCCGCGTCATAAGCCGCCGTCACCGCAAAAGCCTGCTTCGCCAGCCGCCACCGCGTAGCCCGCGAAAGACTTCCCTTATTCGCAGCCAACTCCTCAGTCAGCGCAGCATAGTCCGCAACCGAAGTCACAATCGCCACATCCGAAAAATTCTTCGCCGCCGACCGCACCATCGACGGGCCCCCAATATCGATGTTCTCAATCACCTCGGCAAAAGCCACCCCGGGCTTCTGCGAAGTCTTCTCAAACGCATACAGATTGACGACCACCATATCGATCGGCTCGATCGCATGTTCCTCCACCGAAGCCTCATGCTCCGCATTCCCGCGCACATGCAGAATCCCGCCATGCACCTTCGGGTGCAGCGTCTTCACGCGCCCATCCAGCATCTCCGGAAACCCTGTCAGGTCGCTGATATCACGCACCGGCAGCCCCGCATCACGCAGCGCCTTCGCAGTGCCGCCGGTCGAAACCAGGTCCACCCCATGCGAAGCCAGCGTCCGGGCAAACTCCACCAGCCCAGTCTTATCGGTAACAGAAAGCAGCGCACGCCGCACCGGGCGCAGATCGACGACAGGAGCACTTACAGCAGCATTATGTAGGGTCATTATCTCTATTTTAGCCGCAACCCAAATATTCGAGCCGCACCAAAGTACGTCATCTCGACCGAAGGCATTGCTTTTTGTCCGCCTTCCAACTACGTCATCTCGACCGGAGCGCGCAGCGCGGAGTGGAGAGACCCCTGTATTTCGCCTTTCGTTCAGCAACAATCTCTTCAGGTGTCATTCTGAGCGAAGCGAAGAACCCCTGTATTTTGCTGGCGGCGGCACTAAAACTCCCACCTACACCCGCAACCCGCGCGTCAGCGACCGCACCTCGCTCACCTGATGCCCCGCGCACCACTTCTTCAGCCCACTCGCGATATTCTCGACCGCCCGCGGATCGGCATAACTCGCAGTCCCCACCTGCACCGCCGTCGCGCCCGCAAGCATAAACTCCACCGCATCCTCAGCCTTCGTAATCCCGCCCATCCCCACAATCGGAATCGACACCGCCTTCGCCACCTCATGCACCATCCGCACCGCAATCGGCTTGATCGCCGGCCCCGACAACCCACCCGTCACATTCGCAATCCGAGGCCGTCTGGTCTCCACATCAATCGACAGCGACACAAACGTATTCACCAGCGACACCGCCCCCACCCCCGCATCGGCCGACACCTTCGCCATCAGCCCAATATCCGTCACATTCGGCGAAAGCTTCACCATCAGCGGCCGCCCAGCCTTGTCCGCAACCTCCCTGCACCGCTTCGAGAGCCAGTACAGCGCATCCGGATCGACCCCAAAGCTCATCCCCCCATGCGCCGTATTCGGACAGCTCGCATTCAGCTCATACATCGCCACGCCCTCGGCATCGTTCAACACCTCGATCACCTCAGCGCAATCATCCATCGTGTAGCCAAACACATTCGCAATCACCACCGCGCCCGGAATCGCCCTCAGCTTCGGCAGCTTCTCCTCGACAAACGCGCGCACGCCCATATTCTGCAAGCCAATCGCGTTCATCATCCCCGCCGCCGTCTCAATCACCCGCGGCGCGGGATTCCCCGCCATCGGCTCCCGCGAGAGCCCCTTGGTCACAAACGCGCCAATCTTCCCCAGCGCGACGATCTCTTCAAACTCCACCCCATACCCAAACGTCCCGCTCGCAGCAATCACCGGCGAGCGCAGCTCCACGCCCGCCACCGTCACCCGCATATCCGGCCCTTTATCGTGCCCAGCCGTCACCGCCACCTCCATAAACACTTCTAACTAGACTACCTGCACCTCGTAAGCAGAGCGCTTCCCTGTATCAGGTATCGTTATCTTGCACTTTAGGTAGGCAGATGGTCGCAGCAATCATATTCGCAGCATGGCTTCTTGGCGCAGCATATCTCGCCGTATGGATCTGGAGAGTCGGCAAGCACCCCGAGAAAAATCCGCGAGCGCTGAAATACGTTCGCCGTTTGTTGTACTTTTGTGCGACATTCTATCTACTTTGCATAATCCCGGTAATAGTGGATGTCACTAACGGAAGCGAACCAAAATTTACTTTGCTCGGCGTCCCGCTTTTGCTCGGATTTGCATGGCTCCATTTCAGAACGGGCAGACGCGCAAGACTTTCTTCGCAATCCGATTCCGCCACAACCCGCTAAAATAAATCCAAATGATCGACACAGCATTCGTCCGGGCGAACCTCGCCCTCGTAGAGGAATCCCTGCGCGCCCGTGGCGCCGACCCAGCCTCCGTCCTCGGCGACTTCACCGCCATCGACCGCGAGCGCCGCGAGGCCATCACCCAGGTCGAGACCCTCAAGTCCCAGCGCAACAAGCTCACCGAAGAGATCGCCCGCCTCCGCAAGTCCGGAGCCGACGCCTCCGCCCAGACCGAGCAGACCCGCACCCTCAAGGCCGAAGTCGAAGCCCTCGAAGCCCGCGCCACCGACGCCGACCTGCGCATGACGGCGATCCTGCAATCAGTCCCGAACATCCCACAAGCATCCGTCCCCGTAGGCCGTTCCGAGCACGACAACAAAGTCGAAAAGCTCTGGGGCGAGCAGCCAAACTTCGACTTCCCCGCCAAGCCCCACTGGGAGCTAGGCGAAGTCCTCGGCATCCTCGACTTCAACCGCGCCGCCAAAATCTCCGGCTCACGCTTCGTCGTCCACTACGGACAAGGCGCGCGCCTCGAACGCGCCCTCGCCAACTTCATGCTCGACCTCCATACACGCGAGCACGGCTACACCGAAGTCCTCCCACCCTACATGGTCAACTCGAAGTCACTCTTCGGCACCGGCCAGCTCCCCAAGTTCGCCGAAGACCTCTTCCACTGCGACGACAAGGGCAGCTACGTTGCAGGCGAATACCAGGACTCCGACCACTGGCTCATCCCCACCGCCGAGGTCCCCGTCACCAACCTCTTCCGCGACGAGACCCTCGACGAATCGCAGCTCACCACCAGCTTCTGCGCCTACACTCCATGCTTCCGCTCGGAGGCCGGCAGCTACGGCAAAGACGTGCGCGGCATGATCCGCCAGCACCAGTTCCAGAAGGTCGAGCTGGTCAAATTCACCACGCCCGAAAAGTCCAACGAAGAGCACGAAGCCCTCACCCGCAACGCCGAGCGCGTCCTCGAGCTGCTCGGCCTTCCCTACCGCCGCGTCATGCTCTGCACCGGAGACATGGGCTTCGCCTCCGCCAAAACCTACGACCTCGAAGTCTGGCTCCCCGGCCAGAACCTCTACCGCGAAATCTCCTCCTGCTCGAACTTCGAAGCCTTCCAGGCCCGCCGCGCCAACATCAAATACCGCCCCGCAGGTTCGAAGAAGTCCGAGTTCGTCCACACCCTCAACGGCAGCGGCCTCGCCATCGGACGCACCTGGCTCGCCATCCTCGAAAACTACCAGCAAGCCGACGGCACCATCAAGGTTCCCCAGGCCCTCATCCCCTATATGAATGGTGATACCGTCATAGGCAGGCACCAGCCGGGAAAGTCCAATGTTTAAGACCATCCGCAGCTACATCTTCTGGGCTTACGAGCGAGGCAGCGTGCAATACGACGTCATGGTGACGCTCATCCTCGTCTTCATGTTCGTCGGCCCCCACTTCATCGACTTCCACGACAAGCCCGTCGAGACCGTCGCCATCCACCCCAGCGAAGTCCTCGTCCAGGAGAAAGGCCGCGAAGGCGACAGCGTCCGCTTCATCTACCAGGTCCGCGCCGACGACCTCCGCAACGCCCACACCGACGAAGAACGCCGCGCCGCCATCCTCCGCATCGTCGAACCCATCGGAGGCGACATCACCATCGAGCGCATCGAGCCCGTCGCCGACGTCCACGGCCAGATCATCGCCTACAACGCCTGGGTCCTCCGCTGAACCCACCCCAAAAGTTGTCATCCTTCCGCGCTCCGGGGTCCCCGGTGAGCTTGCTCGCTGGGGTGGGTAGCGGGAGGACCTGCTTCAAGCATCCAATCCACGGAGCCACCAACACGATGACCCCAACCCGCCTCGCCGCCATCCTCGCAATCACCGCCGCCCTCGCCATCCCCACCCACGCGCAGACCCTCCCCGAAGTCCTCCACCAGATGGACGCAGCCAGCACCCGCTTCCACTCCGCGCAGGCCGACTTCCGCTGGGACCTCTACGAGCGCGTCGTCAAACAAACGACCACGCAGAACGGCAGCATCTACTTTGACAAAACCGGCGCCACCACGCAGATGGGCGCAAAGATCGACCCGCCCTACGCCAAGTTCCTCGAATATAAAAACGGCACCCTCCGCCTCTTCGACCCCGGCGCCGACCACCTCACCATCCTCCACGCCGGCGCCAACCAGCAGCAGTACGAGAGCTTCCTCACGCTCGGCTTCGGCGGCAGCGGCACCGACCTCGCCAAATCGTGGAACATCACCCTCCAGGGCAAAGAGACGCTCAACGACGGCTCCGGCCCCATCGAAACCGTCAAGCTCGACCTCGTCCCCAAAGACCCGAAGGTCCTCGAAAACGTCTCGCACATCACCATCTGGGTCGACCTCAAGCGCGGCATCTCGCTCAAGCAGCAGTTCTTCCTACCCTCCGAAGACGAGAAGACCGCCACCTACACCCACATCCGCTACAACCAGAAGGTCAACACCAGCCCCTACACCATCAAGACCGACAAAAAGACCACCATCGACAACCGCTAATCCGGTCACCAACAAAATCAGAGGCCTCATCTTTGTGACGGTTACATCGTCGCAAAGATGAGGCCAATTTCGCAGCAGCAAAAATTGCTACTCCAAACTACTTCTTACTTGATCGAATAGTGAATCTGAATATGCGTGTCGACCTCAACCGGCACACCATCCTTCATTGCTGGAGTAAACCTCCACTGCTCGACAGCATTAACCGCGCTCTGGTCGTAATCCTCTCGCAGACTCTTCACTACATGCACATTCTCCGGAGTCCCATCCGTCATAATGATCGCCTCCAGCACCACCACTCCGTCCACCGGATTTTTCTTCGCATCCTGCGGATATACCGGCGCCTTTTTGTACACAATATGCACCGGCGTCACATTCCCGTCCTTCTTCGCCAGGTCCGGATTCACCGTCCCCGTTGCAGCCGCCGCACCATCCACATTCATCCGCAACGCCAGCGCCGACCCGCACGCCGCAACCGTCAGCGCCACACATGCAGCAACCGATACCAGCCGCCGCGCCCGCTTCATCTCCACCTGCCCTTCAATCAGTGTCATAACTCTCCTCTCAAGCGTATTGCCATCGAATATCCCGATAGCGTGAAGTGTTTTAGGCTGCGGCCTGCCCGCCAACATCCCGGCCAGCCGCAGCAACGACCTTGCATACTCCCGTCTTCCCTGCACAACCTCCGCCGCCATCGCATCGCAAACCACCTCGCGGCTCTCCGCCACGCGCGACAACATCACCCGCACCACCGGATGCCACGCCACCGGCAGCGTCATCACCCCATACAGCACGTTCTTCGCAAAATCCCGCCGCCGCACATGCGCGAACTCATGCGCCAGCGCAGCCTCCCAATCCTCCAGCGTCACCGACTCCAGAAACCCCTCAGGCACCAGCAGCACCGGCGTGCGAAATCCAACCACCACAGGCCCGGAAACAGCCCGTGACGAAGCAATCCGCGCCTCCCTCACCTCAAACGCATCGCAGAAACGCCGCCAGCCAGCACGAAACTCCGCATCCATCTCCACTGCACCCGCCTGCCGCCGAATGCTCTCTGTCCGCCACAGACCCCACGCCAACCGCGCCCCAAACACCACCAGTGCCACCGCAAACACCGCCAGCAAAATCACCATCCCCCACACCGGAAAATGCACCGCGCTACCCCGCGCCGACACCGCACTCAACATCGACACCCGCGCATCGCCGCTTCCACCCGCAGCAGCCGAAGCACCCACCGAAAACAGCCGCAGCAAACGCAAATGACACGCAGGCAACACCACCGCCGCGCCCAACGCCCCCACCCACACCCGATGCACAGCCTGCGCACTCACCCGCTCCAGCAGCCGCGCCGAAAGCCGCGCCGCCACAAACACCACCGGCACCTGCCACGCCGCATTCACCAGATACGCGGTCAGCCAATGCACCAAACCCAACGACGCAAGCTCTCGCATCACTCCTCCTCCTTCAGCCTTCGGCTCAGCTCCGCCAGCTTCTCCGGATCGAGCTGCCTGCTCTTCACCAGGCTCATCACCAGCTCTTCACTCGACCCGCCAAACATCCGGTCCACCAGGTCGCGCACAGCATGGCCCACTGCGCGCGACTCCGTCACCACCGCGCTATAGATATAGGCCCGCCCCTTCAGCCTGCGCTTCAGCTTGCCCTTGCGCTCCAGAATGTTCAGCATCGTCTGCACAGTCGTGTAGGCCAGCTCCTGCTCCAGCCCCTCCTGCACCTCAGCCACGCTGCTCGCCCCGCGCCGCCAGATCACCTGCATAATCTGCAACTCCAGCTTCGTCAAACCTGCCGCATCCTTCTCACCCACAACCACACCTCCTAATTGATTAGGACAATAGCTCTCCTCGGAACGTTTTGTCAACTAAATTCTTAGGACATAAATCTGCTTTTTATAAACCGCAAGAATCCGCTTCTTCTTTCCTTGGCACAAACGCCCGGGTGAAAAGCACTAACTCAACCGACCACCCAAAAGTTGTCATCCTTCCGCGAAAGCGGGAGGACCTGCTTTTGCTTTCAGATCACTCTGGCACACCCACCAGAGCGCCGCACCGTCCCTGTATCCTTGTCCTCAGCATGAAGAAACCCCTAGGCGAGCTCGCGCTGATCGACCAGATTCGCCACCGCTTCCCAGCCCGCAGCCCCCACGTCACGCTCGGCATCGGCGACGACTGCGCGCTCCTCCGCCCACCCTCCGGCCACGAAATAGCCATCACCACCGACTTCTCCCTCGAAACCCGCCACTTCCTTCAGCGCACCCACCCTCCCGAATCCGTCGGCCACCGCACACTCGCCCGCGGCCTCAGCGACCTCGCCGCCATGGGAGCGACTCCACTCGCCGCCTTCCTCTCGCTCGCCCTGCCCGCCGACATGCTCACTACCGCCCAGGGCCGCCGCTGGGTCGAGCGCTTCTTCACCGGCCTCCGCGCCCTCGCCCATCGCCACAAAGTCCCTCTCGCCGGCGGCGACACCTCCGAGTCCCCACGCGAAACCCGAGACGCCAACGGCCTCATCCTCGCCGACATCGTTCTCATCGGCTTAGTCCCAACAGGCAAAGCCCTCCGCCGCTCGAAGGCACGTCCCGGAGACGCCATCTACGTCACCGGCCATCTCGGAGGCTCCGCCGCAGAGCTAGCCAAGCTCCTCAAGCAACAGAAACCCGCCCAGACCAAATCCACCAGAGACCACCCCCACCTCTACCCTGAACCACGCATCGCCCAGGGTCGCGCCCTGCTCACCCGCAACCTGGCCACAGCCTGCATCGATATCAGCGACGGCCTCTCAACAGACCTCGCCCACATCTGCCGCGCCTCAGGCACCCACGCCGAGATTGACCAATCCGCCCTACCCATCCATCCCCAGGCACGCAAACTAACCCCGGAAGCAGCACTCCACGCGGCCCTGCACGGAGGCGAAGACTACGAGCTTCTCTTCACCGCCCCCGCAACCACCCGCATCCCGAAATCCATCGCCCGAGTCCCCATCACCCGCATCGGGCGCCTCACCCCAAAGCGCCCCGCAACGCCACTCCTCACCCTCATCACCCCCAACAGCGCCCGAACCCCGCTCAAGCCCTCCGGCTGGCAGCACTTCACCCCGCCAGGCAGGCAGAACCGATAGCATCAAAATTCCTGTCAAGCCCCAAAACCATCTAACCCATTCCCCACCAACAACATCCGCTTGGCGGTTTAGTTTCTCCAGTCTGCTAGACTTAAATCAGCACAAAAAAGCCAAAGCCCCGGAAGAACCTTCCGGGGCTTTACCTGTTTTTCGAATGGAGACTTTACCAAGTACCCCCACCACAAACCACGTGTTTTGAATACTTTGGTACTTAAGTACGGGTAGGGGGGTACCCCGTCGCTAGAAGTTGAACGCCCCCGTCAGCATGATCGTCCTCACCGCCGTCCCGTTCGCAAAAGGCCGTCCGGCGAGGCTGGTGAACTTCCCGAACTGCGCCGAGCTCAGCGTGCTCGTGGGAGCAGAGTACGGAATCATATTGAACAGGTTGGAAGCCTGAACGCCGAGCGTAAAGGTGTACTTGTGCCCGGAGTTCGACGCGCCAAACGGACCGCCACGTCCTCCACCGCCGCCGCCGTGTCCACCGCCATGGCCGTGCTCTCCGGGAGGAGGACCTCCAGGTCCACCCTGAGAAGCCGCCTGTTGCCCGGTCCGCTCGCCAAATCCGAACACGCGGTTCAGCCGCAGGTTGATCGTCGCATTCGCCGGCGAGGTGCAGTAGTTGATCGGCACCGGAGTCAGGCCGCCCGTATCGGTTGAGCTGAAGGCAGCGCTGCTGACGCAGCTTCCGCTGTTCCCGCTCGCAAAGTAAGGCCGCGTGTTATAGACCGTGCTGCCCAGCGGATCCGTGCCAGTGACGATGTTGTAAGGCGAGCCAGCCATCGCAATGATGAACGGGCTGGCCGTAAAGGAATACGGCAGCTGCATGGTGCCGCCAATGACGCCAAACTGACGCCGCGCGAAAGAGGCGCGCCCGTAGTCCGCACGGGTGTTCGTATTGCTGGTCGGCACGAAGCCGGACCCGGAGGTGTTGGCATTCGCAAAGCTCATCGAGTAGAAGCCAAACATCTGCACCCGGTTCAGCCGCACGCGCGAGTTCACCATCAACTGGTTCTCCCGGAAGACACCTGCCGACTGGAATTGAAAGTCATATGGAGAGGTAACAGGCGTAGCAGACGAGGTGTTCGGTGTATAAAACTCCCGCGACATGTACTCGTGGACACCATGCGCATTTAGGTAATTGACCGAGAGCGTCCCCAACTTGCCGAGCTGTTGGTCGACACCAATCGCCGCCTGCATCGTATATGGACTGCGAATCCCGGATCCGAGCTGCGTAATTTTGAATCTGCTCGGAGCAGAAGCCCCGCAACCAGCTGGATTCGACGGTGAGCATGTCGCACCCGGATTGATGAACGACGAAACCACCTGATTCGTCCCATTCTGCTGGAGCGTCGTCATGTAGTCACCGAGAGCAAACCGGTCGTAAAAGAGGCCGTATCCACCGCGCACCACCGTTACCGGATTCTTGCCCTGGCCACGCGGAACGCCCCACGCAAACGAGACGCGCGGCGCTATATCGTGACTGCTATTAATTCTGTTTTGCGCCTCATAACGCAGACCGTAGCTGATCGTCAGGTTTGGTCTCACCTTCCAGTCTGTCTCGGCGTAAAGGCCGACATCGGCGATGCTGCCCGAGATCGTCGGCTTATTGACCGTAGTGATGTTGTAGAGTGCCGGAATGCCGCACTGGTAGGACGACACCCCGGCGTTTGCGGTCGCGCATGGCGTCGATGTGATACTGGCACAGTGCGCCTGTGAGGTCGCATCCGTGTTCGAGGTCACGCACGGGTCCAGAAGATTGTTGTAGGTAAACGTACCGTTGGTTCCAGCCGTCGAGTACACCGAGTCGCTGTTGTACCGCAGCCGTCCGCCCAGCCTGATGAAGTTCTTGGACAGGGCGATGGACGTATAGTTCTGCACCTCGATATGGTCCTGAGTGCTGCGCTGCACACCCGACGATGCTCCTCCCCAGGTGAACGCGCCCTGCACAGAGAGCGTTGATCCGGTGTTCAGGGCATTCGAAGAGTTATAGTCGCGCTCATACTCAAAACGCGTCTCGTTGATAATGCGCGGGCTGACAATCTGCGTATCACTGATCTGTATCGTATTCTCGGTGAACTCGCTGTTGACGCCCTGCGTTGGAAGACTTCCGCCGCCAATGCCGCTGTTCTGCGATCCGCTGACGTTGTACTGGTAGCGCGCGGTCAGCGTGTTCTTCTCACCCAGCGCAATGTCAATGCGTGGGCTGATATCGCTGCGCGTCTGCGGCTGCAGAATCGCGCGATTTGCTTCTGGATAAGACGGGAAATAGGTGCAGGTCAGATCGCCCGGCTGGCACGGTGTCGTATCCGTTGCGGAGTGGGCGTAGTAGCCGCTGGGATAGACCAGCGCGTTATTGTCAATCGTGCGGTGAGAACCGCCTACCGTAAAAGACATCGAGTGGGAGATTGGCCCGCTGAAGTCACCAAACATAAAGACCGTGTGGTAATCCGGCTGCGTATTGGTCTCTCCCAGAAATGGACTCGAAGTATTGAAGGACTTGTCTCCACCTTCCACGGTATAGAACCCATGGAATTTGTCCGTGCCCGGCTTCGTGAACACCTCCACGCGGCCATAGCCCAGCTTGTCATACTCCGCCGAAAATGGATTCTGGTTGATGCGGATCTCGCGAATCGACGACTTCGGCGGCAATTGTCCGCCTGTAAATCCGTCAACATAGATCTGCCCACCGTTCGGCCCTGCCGCTGGTCCGGCAAGCGCGGTCAGTTCATCGGACAACTCGTCGGGATCGTCGGAGAGCGCATCGAGGTCCTTGCCCTTGATGACAGTCGCGCTCGCATTGCTATCCGCATCTACGCTGACCTGCGCGGCTTGAGCTGTGACCTGGACCTCCTGCTGCGCTTGAATCTGCATCTTCACATCCAGAGAGAGCTTCTGTCCCGCTGCGACATGGACTCCCTGCTTCACATAGGTGGCGAATCCCTGCATCGTCACCGTCATCGCATACGTTCCCGCGGGAACATTATGCAGCGCATACGTGCCATCGCTCGTCGACTGCACAACCGAAGCCTTCCCATGAGGCGGTGTCAGCGTGATCGTTGCGCCGGGAATCAATGCGCCGTCCGGGTCGGCAACCGATCCGCTTACGGTTGCACTGGCCTGCTGTGCCCGCACGACAACCGGAGACACCGCGACAGAAAAAATCAAAACAGCTTTCAGAACTGTACGAAAGGACAACATTACTTCTCCTAAATAAACCCCGAACTTTCGCGGGAGATAAACTCTACTGTTGTTGCGCGCCCATCTCCGGTGCTCCTCCGCCTACACTCCACGGAGACAGCGTCATGTCGGACGATCCACTTGGAGACGCCCGCAAAATCGGCTCGACTCCAGCAAGCACAGTGATCGCCGTCACATTCGAGCTGCCCGGGTCTGCCTGCGAGCCGACAACCATAACTGCATCGCCCGCCTTCAAATCTGCAATCGTCTGCTGGGGCAGGCGGCTTACTATCTGCGAGAGATCCGCCCCTGCCGATCGGCCTGCGCCGCGTTCGCCCATGCCACCTTCAGCCTGCGCGCCTTCAGGCCGCGCTGCACCCTGACCTCGTGCAGCCGAAGCACCTCCACGTGCGCGCGCCGCCAACATTGCCGCAGCCTGCGGAGGCAGCGTGTGCACATTTGAGTTGGGCGTGATCTTTACCCGCATGACCTTCTTGGTCGCAAGGTCTTTCAGCGTGACCGTTCCATCGGCAGCATCGATCGTAGTAATCAAGCCAGACAAATTCTTGAACGACCCGCTGACCACCTCATCCGCCTGCACGGAAAGACCGTCCTCTGATTTGCTGCCGCGTACGCGGAGTTGATCGCCAGGATGAATCTGGTCCAGCGTGCTCGCGACTGCATCCTCAAACTTCACCGAGTCTCCCGCGTAACGACGAAACTTAGTGGCGCTTGCAGTCTTCACTTCCACCTTCTTCGCACCCACGCTGATGGTAAGCGTACCTGTGGATGGATCAATCGCACGGACGATGCCGCCGATGCCGTTTTTCTGCCATTCAGCCTCTTCAGCCTCGTGCTCCTGGGCAATGGCCGCAGACTTCATCAGAATGACGCGCAGAGCAGTCAGCGTCCCCGCTGAGTCGCCAGCCTTGCCTGTCACCAGCACGCGGTCACCAACAGTGATTGACGAGAGCGTGGCAGGCTGAGCGTCCTTCAGATTCGTACTGCCCGGAGCGAGTTGCAGGATACGTGCACCATCAGGCACCGTAACCGTAACCTCCTGCGAACCGCTCTCAGTCACAACGACACTGTTGCCATTGACTGACTTTACCGTGCCGAGTGCCCGCGACATTGCCGATGCAGGCGCAGCCGACTGCGCGTTGGCCCTTACACTGAACGCAGGCGAGCCAGCCATCGCGAGAGCCAACAATCCTGCGCCTAACGCAGAAATTTGGAACACACCTGACTTCATCAGCATCTCTCTTATCCTCTTGTTTGATACGTAACCCAGTCACGGACAGTGCGGACAATTTCAGCCATAGCGCCGAAATTCTTCGTCCTGTTATTTGAAGACGGATTGCACGCACAAAAGTTTCCGCGACCGCTTACACTTTCGCATTGAATTCAAATGGGATACATCCAGATGGATTCGGGGAGAATTAAGTAAAACTTAAGACAGCACCAGAAGTTGAATGCAATCTATAAGACCTTGAAGGCGGAACTCGCCTCCATCACTTACATGATAGATGAATCGTCGAGCGAGAAGATAGCGAGCGTATCCGGCGGCAGCACCACTTTACCCAATGTTGCTTCTACATTGGCGCGCGATGCCAGCACCAGCGCCGCTCCTTCATCTACTGCGAAATCCGCCCGCGACTGACCAAGGTTGACAAACACCTTCACCGCACCACGATCCAGGATCAGATAGCGCTGTCTCTCGTCGAAGCGAACTTTGATGTGGCCCAAATCTCCGTCATTCAACGCTACCGAGTTGCGACGTAGATGGATAAGCTGCCGGTACCAGTCCAGCATCTCGCGGTGAGCACCTTCATCTATCTCATCCCAGCGAAGCTTGGAACACTCGAAGGTCTCGGCACTGCCTGGGTCGGGAATAACTTGAGGGTCCCAGCCAAACGCAGCGAACTCGCGCCTGCGGCCTTCAGAGACGGCCTTTGCCATCTGCACGTCTTCGTGGTCCGCGAAGTACAGGAACGGCGTAGACGCAGCAAATTCTTCGCCTTGAAAGATCATCGGAATCGCCGGTGCCATCATCACGATTCCAGCAGCTATCCTTGCGCGCTCCATTCCTACTGCGCTTTCCAAACGATCCCCGAGCGCGCGGTTCCCCACCTGATCGTGGTTCTGAGCAAAACTCACAAAGTGATGTGCCGACAGACCCTCCACTGGACGGCCATGGGAGCGGCCACGATACTGCGAGTAACGACCATCGTTCACGAACACTCCGGTCAGCGCCTTTGCGAGCGCCGTCAGGGTGCCGAAGTCCGCATAGTACCCGCTGCGGTCGCGGTCATTCAGTACCGTATGCAAGGCATGATGGAAATCGTCGCTCCATTGCGCATCCATGCCGTGGCCGCCTGCTTCACGCGGCGTAACCGTGCGGGGATCGTTCAGATCACTTTCAGCAATCAGAATAAGCCCACGACCAAGCGTAGAGGACAGAACCTCTATCTCGGCCGATAACTGCTCCATGAAGTGCACCGCCGACCTGTCCATGAATTCGTGAATAGCATCAAGGCGCAGGCCATCGATATGAAAATCGCGCAGCCACATCTTCGCGTTGTCAATGAAGAAGCGCCTGACTTCATCGCTGCCTGCGTCCTCGAAGTTCACAGCATCGCCCCAGGGGGTGTGATGACGACTTGTGAGATACGGCCCGAACCTCATCGCGTAACTCCCCACCGGACCGAAGTGGTTGTAGACGACATCCAGCAGCACCGCAAGCCCGCGACTATGGCAAGCGTCAACAAAGTGCTTCAGGCCATCGGGCCCACCATACTTCTGGGCAACGGCAAACAGAGACGCGCCGTCATAGCCCCAGCCGAAGCGGCCGGGAAACTCTGCGACTGGCATCAACTCAAGATGTGTCACTCCAAGCTCGACCAGATAATCCAGGTGCGCGATGGCTGCGCTAAATGTACCCTCAGGAGTAAATGTGCCGACATGCAGCTCATAGATCACAGCACTCGCCAACGGTGGTGCTTGCCAACGGCTATCTGTCCAACGAAAGGCACTGTGGTCGTAGATGCGCGATGGACCATGCACACCGAAAGGTTGCCAAGCGCTGCGCGGGTCAGGATACGTCTTAGGGTCATCATCGAAGAGAAAAGCGTAATCCGTCCCGGAGGCTGCACTGTCCACATACACGCTCCACCAGCCACGCTCACCTTTCCTGCTCATCGGGTAAAGCGCACCGTCTACTTGAACGGCTAGGCTCTTTGCATACGGAGACCAGAGGGCAAACTCATGCATGCTCCTACCCCTCTCGCAAGTCTTCGCGCACCAGCAGTGCAACCGGGAACTCCTTCAAGAGCCCCCTCATCGATATCTTCCCACCAGCAAATATCGCGTTTGTCATGCGATTGCGCCATCGCCCTTCGGGCAGCATAACAATGGTGTCTCTCCACGTCCCAAGGAGCTTCATGGTAAGTCTCGGCACGATGGTGGCTACGGCATTGGCGCGAAGATAAGCAACAACATGATCGCGCTTGGCGCCTTCGGCCTCAAGCGGAAGATATGTGGCGTCAGCGCCGAACCACTCTCCATGCTCGCGTCGCAGATGAAGCGCCTGATAGATCGCCCACAGCTTCGGCATGCCTTCATCGGAGCGCGCCATCACCTGCGCTGCGACACCATCTCCGCTCAGCGATTTCATCTCATGGAACAGACGGCGACGGAGAGCGTAATCCACTGGTCGTCGGTTGTCAGGATCTACCAGGCTTAAATCCCATAGCTCTGTTCCCTGATACAAATCAGGGACACCCGGAGCGGTATATCTCAGCAGTGTCTGGGCCAGCGAGTTCACTCTGCCGGCATCTTTCACTCTGGCGACAAACTGTTCCAACTCACGCAGAAATGGCGCATGCAAAAATGTCTTTTCTATAAACACATTGAGTGCCGCTTCAAACTCAGGGTTGTTTGCAGTCCATGATGTTTGTTGTTTCGCCTCGCGAGCAGCCTTCAGCATGTAAGACTGCGCGCGTTCGAGATCCAGCGGCCATGCACCGATCAAAGTCTGGTAGTACAGATACTCCGTGTTGCGATCAGGCATTGCTGCACCTGGCAGGCCCATGCGAAAGCCGCTATTCATGCGCGACCAGCGCTGCACCGCCGCACCGAAGTTGGCAGGCACTTCAGACAACACGGCCAGACGCGCGCGCACATCATCACTGCGCTTCGTGTCATGCGTCGCCAGTGTAGTCATCGTCAACGGATGCGTCGCCTGCATCTTCGCACAATAAGCATGGAACTCTGCCACACTAACTCCATTGCGCTCCGGATCGTTGCCGACCTCATTCATCCCCGTCTGCCGGTTGTAGCAATAGAACGCTGTGTCCTCCACCCCCTTTGCCATAACAGGCCCGGTGAATTGCTGAAAACGAAGCAGGAACTCTCTCTCTCTTTCACCTCTGACTGCAAGTGTGAGCACATCGCAAATAAAGTCGAAGAGATCGCCATCGATGTCCTGACGTTGCCGCTTGGCACACTCGATTGCCTGCGTGATATACCCGCGATCGTCGTCGGTGATTTCATCGCGATGAGAAACAACGTAGGTGCGATAGATGGGGAAACATGCTGCAATTTCACGAATCGCACGCCGCATCTCGGCGCGTGTATAGTCACGCCGGTTGCGGTTCAATTCGCATATCTCAACGAGCAGCGAAGCCAGCCGGTTGACGTCGCTACCCAGCGCGTCCTGCGCTACCGCAATCTTTTTTTCATGTGCAATGGCATGAAAGTCCGTAGGCTGGCCAGTAAACCGTGCATAGATCGCATTCAGTTCTGCCATCCCCTCTGGGGACACCAACAAGCCACCAGCCATATTGAGAAAGTCATAACCGGTCGTGCCCTGAACCGGCCAGTCGGCACGCAGGAACTCACCCGGCTCCAGTATCTTCTCGACGACGATCCACGCATCAGGCGCACGCTCTCTCAGTCGATTCAGATACTCACGCGGATCACGCAGACCATCCGGATGATCCACTCGCACCCCGTCAAGCACGCCCCTTCGCAGCCAATCGAGCACCAACGCATGGGTCTCTTCAAAAACATACTCTCTCTCCACATGCAGCCCGACAAGCGAGTTTACATCGAAAAATCTGCGATAGCTCAGCTGCTGGCCGGCCGTCTTCCAGTAGGCAAGACGGTAATGCTGCAAGTTGAGAAACTCGTCGAGACGGTCCTCATCCGCATTCAACTCCTCAATGGACCGGTCGATCGCCGAACACACCTGCTGGTCCTCCGCGCACAATCGCGATAGCAAGGTGAATAGCACTGTCTTATCCCGGTGGCGGGCCAGGATCATCTTGCGATCTCCATACTCAGGTGCAGGCAACCGTGCAAAGGACGCTGCAAGAAAATTTAGCGTATCGGACCTTGAGTACTCGGCTGCCTTCGAGAGAATAAGCGGCAGCGACCATGCAGGTGCAACCGGAAACGTCTGGCCGGCAGCTTCCACATGGAACGCACCTCCTTGCCGCGTAACTTTAATCCCCCCGGCATGTAATACACGTCCATATTGGTCGCCCAGAACCGGCACCAGAACTTTGTCACGCAGACGCTCTTCCTGCGGTTGCCACTCAATATCAAAAAAAGCAGCATAGCGGCTGGCCGATCCATTCTCCAACACGTCCCACCAGTAGCTGTTTTCGCGGCCAAGAGACATGTGGTTGGGCACAATGTCGAGAATCTGCCCCAGCCTTAGTTCATCAAGACGCTTTTGAAATCGCTCATGCGCTGGAGCGCCACCCAACTCCACATTCACCCGAAGATGATCGACAACATCATATCCATGCGTACTTCCAGGAGCAGCCTGCAGATAGGGCGAACAATATACGTGCGAAATGCCGAGCTCCTGCAAATACTCCGCGATTGCAGCCGCATCGTCGAACGTAAAGCCTTTATGGAGCTGCAGGCGATACGTTGAGGTTGGAACTCTCAGCATGGATCAACACCTATTCCCGGGGAAATTTTGTGCATCAGCCGTCGTTCATGCCACCCGGCATGTAGTCTTTATGTCGTGCTGATAGTTGATAAAGAGTTGGAAGCAATTGCAGCGACTTGAGTTGCACAAAGAGATGACGAATTCCGCGGCAACCACATGCTTTGTGGAAGCATCTGTCTATCAAATAGCGGGAGTCAGCCGTTTTACAGATTCAAGCCAGGACATGCTCGTGAAGAAAGCAGGCAGTGCCACAGACCCACTCTGGTACAAAGATGCCATCATTTATGAGTTGCACGTCCGCGCCTTTCAGGATTCAAACGGCGATGGCATCGGCGACTTTCCCGGTCTGGTCTCCCGCCTCGATTACCTGCAGGAACTAGGCGTTACCTGCCTCTGGCTGCTGCCCTTCTTCCCTTCGCCGCTCAAAGACGATGGCTACGATATCGCGAACTATGTCGATGTAAATCCGAGTTATGGAACGCTCGAGGACTTCAAGCGTTTCCTCGCCGCTGCGCATCAGCGCAACATGCAGGTACTCGTCGAATTAGTCATCAATCACACCTCCGACCAGCATCCGTGGTTCAAGGCCTCCCGCCTCGCTCCTCCCGGCTCGCCAGAACGCAACTTCTATGTCTGGTCGGATACGGATCAAATTTACAAGGACGTTCCCATCATCTTTCGTGACACCGAAAAGTCGAACTGGACGTGGGACGAGACGGCAAAGGCATATTACTGGCACCGCTTCTTTTCCCACCAGCCCGACCTCAATTTCGACAACCCCGCCGTCATGGAAGAAGTACTCAAAGCCATGCGCTTCTGGCTGGATCTGGGTGTCGACGGCTTTCGCCTCGACGCAATCCCATACCTGGTCGAGCGGGACGGCACCGCGTGCGAAAGCCTGCCCGAGACACATGCCATCATCAAGCGCATCCGCGCTGCGATTGATGCCGACTACACCAACCGCTTCATTCTCGCCGAGGCCAACCAATGGCCCGACAAGGTATTGCCCTATTTCGGCAACGATGATGAATGTCACATGTGTTTCCACTTCCCGCTGATGCCGCGCATCTACATGGCGCTGCGGCAGGAAGACCGCCTGCCCATCACCGATATCATCGCGCAGACACCTACAATACCCGACGGCTGCCAGTGGGGTCTCTTTCTGCGCAACCACGACGAACTCACGCTTGAGATGGTCACAGACGATGAGCGTGACTACATGTACTTCGCCTATTCGGCCGATCCGCGCATGAGGATCAACTCCGGCATTCGCCGCCGGCTCGCGCCACTGCTGGATAACAACCGTCACCGCATCGAGCTGTTGAATTCGCTGTTGTTCAGCTTTCCCGGCACGCCCATCATGTACTACGGCGACGAGATCGGCATGGGCGACAACATTTATCTCGGCGACCGCAACGGCGTGCGCACGCCAATGCAGTGGAACTCCGACCGAAACGCAGGCTTCTCAACCGCCGTGCCGGAGAAGCTTTACTTCCCGGTCATCATGGACCCCATCTGGGGCTACCAGGCCATTAACGTCGAATCCGAACTGGCGGACCAATCTTCCCTGCTGCACTGGACGCGCAATATGATCGCGCTGCGCAAACTGTTCCGTGTCTTCGGCCGCGGGACACTTGAATTTCTCAACCCGGAGAATCGCAAAGTCCTCGCCTATCTTCGCTGCTATGACGACGCAGCAACCAACACGAATGAGACCATCCTCTGCGTCGCCAACCTCTCTCGCTTTTCCCAACCAGTGTCGCTCGACCTTTCTCAGTTTGCCGGAAGGATTCCAGTAGAGATGCTTGGCTACGTGCCATTTCCGGCGATTACCACGCAACCGTATCCGCTCACGCTTTCTCCTTATTCCTGCTTCTGGCTTGAACTTCAACCGGCTCCCGAGACCCATGAATTGAGTGAAACGTCCAGGGTATCTCTCTAGCTTTCGGCCGCATCTCACTCTTGCAATTCCTTCCGTGCCTGCCTGAATCAACTTCTGCCGAAACCAGTCGAATCGGCGCACAATAGCCACACGGGGTAAAAGCGAACTCCCGGAAGGTTCAAGACAAATCCATGGCCTCTACTCAGACCAATTTCGATGCCGCCCAGGAAGCTTCCAATCCAGCCACAGGAAGTCTTCTCATTTATCTGACCGCGATGCCCCTCACCGCGCTTGAGGCGGAGCTCGCCAACTTCGCCCTTGCCTTCCCAAACCAAAGCGTTCTTGTAGCCGCCCCCGACAACGTACCGGATATGTCGTCAGGAGGCCCGTTGAGCGTGATCCCTTACCCTCAGGCAGCATCTCCAAATGCCTCATGGGTATTGACTGCTGCCGACTATGTCAATGCATCAAAGCTCATCGAAGAGCACGGAGCAACCACCTGCCTGCTGCTGGGCGCGGAGTCACACACCCTGCAACCTGAGGCTGTTCGTGCTCTCGCCGAAACAGCAGCTTCATACGATCTGGCAGTTGCACGCTATGATTTGGGGCCTCACGATGGCCTCGTCAACTCCGCCATCCTCTACCCTGTCACGCGCGCGCTCTTCGGAACACGGCCACGTTTTCCACTCGCAATCGATCTCGGCCTTTCAAAACGCATGGCAACCCGGCTCGCCGGGGCGGCGCAGAAGTTTACATCTGCAAATCAGCCTGACTCGTTCGTCTGGCCCGTCATCGAAGCCGCTACAGCCAACTTCTCCATGGCGGAAACCAACGTAGGCACACGCGCGTTACCGCAGCCTGTACCGTCCGACCTCAATTCACTACTCGGCTTGATTGCTGGCTCACTTTTCAGCGAGATCGAAATCAAGGCCAGCTTCTGGCAACGCGCGCGCAGCCTGCAGTACAGTTCTGCTCCGCTTCGCGATGTAGCGTTGGCCGAAGGATCTGCCGACGTCAATTCCATGATTGAGGCTTTCCACTTTGCTTACACCAACCTGCATGAGATCTGGTCGCTTATTCTTACGCCCAACTCTCTTCTAGGCCTTAAGAGACTGAATGCTTCGCCCACAGCCAACTTCAACATGCCGTATAGCCTCTGGACCCGCATCGTCTACGATTTCATCCTGGGTTATCGTCTCCGCACCATCAACCGGAATCACCTTCTCGGCGCGCTCACGCCGCTTTATCTTGCATGGGCAGCCTCCCATCTCATTCTGACTAGCAACAGCATCACTCCCGAGCAGCACATACAGGAGCAGGCTGCAGCATTCGAGAGCGACAAACCATATCTCGTCTCTCGCTGGCGCTGGCCGGACCGCTTCACTCCCTAAGACTCGACATCGAGGTACACCCTATGTGGCAACAAGTTGAACTCGCGTTAAACCAATCCGCCCATCAAGTGCTCGTTACACTGGCCCGTTTCCTTCCTGGCCTCCTGGCACTTCTCGTCGCCATCGTCCTGCTCACGCTCATTGGAGCAGGTGTTGCGGCTCTGCTTCATCGCGTCCTTATCGCCCTGAAATTCGATGAACAGATCGCCCGCCACCCCGTCCTTTCCACCTCTGGATGGGTACCATCTCACAGTCCGACGCTGCTTGCCACGCGCATCGCCTTCTGGGCCTGCGTCGTGATCGGCTGCTTCGTTGGCGTCTCTGCGTTCGACGCCGCATATCCAGGCGATCAGCAACTCTCTCTGATGGTCTTTCCATACCTCACCCGTGTTGTGGGCGCCATCGTGCTTTTGATCGTGGGCAGCGTCATCGCGCGCTACCTTTCCCGCTCAGTGCTCATTGGGGCCGTCAATGCGAAGCTCCAATACGCGCGCTTCCTTTCGCTCGGAGTCAAATGGCTTGTCCTCGTTCTCACTGCCGCGATGGTGCTCGATCATCTTCAGATCGGAGGCATCGTAGTCGAGCTGGCCTTCGGCATTCTCTTCGGAGGAATTGTCCTCACGCTTGCGCTAGCCGTCGGCCTCGGTTCGCGCGACATCGTGAGCCGCTCGCTTGAGAAAAATGTGGACCTCGATTTCGAGCACATCCCCTCGGACACCGGCTACAAGGCTACGCGCCCGGATAATCTTCGGCACTTTTGATCACTCGCTAATAAGCAGGTCCTGAAAGAAGCGTTCGCCGTGTCGCCTGAAAGAATCCGTAGATCGCCACGCCGATAAATCCGGCCATGGGCACCACATATCCCAGCGCCCAACCTCCCGTGTGCTTCGCAATCAGACCGCCAATAGGCGGAAAGATAGCGCCACCAACAATCGCCATCACCAGCAGAGAGCCGCCCAGTTTTGTATTCCTGCCAAGCCCCTTCAATCCCAGCGCGAAGATCGTCGGATACATCACCGAGATGAAGAACCCACTTGCGACCACAGCCCACGCGCCCACCATACCGGGACGCGCTACCGCAAGCAACATCAGTACCGCATTGAAGACACCGTAGATCGCCAACATCAGGCTCGGCCTGATGTAGCGCATCAGCGGCGTCGAGACAAACCGGCCAACCGCCATTGAAATCAAAACTGCGGTCAGGTAATGCGCTGCTGTCCTCTCACTTACCACCGTGTACTGCTTCATATAAGGAATCAGCATGCTCCACGAGGATATCTGCGCGCCGACATTGCAGAAGTTCGCCACAACCGCGATCCAGATAAGCGGCTGCCGGGCCAGTTCAGCAAAACTGCCATGGTCCTCACCCTCGCCTTCGTGCTCCGACGTAATCGGAGGAATCTTTGTCAGCCCAAGGACCACCGCACAGAGCAGAACAATCGCACCGAACGTAAGATACGTTGGCACGACACGCAGCAGCTCCGAGTGCAGATACGCATGATAGGTCCCGGCAGCCTTCATCGCGGCCACCTGCACTGGCGTCTTCTCGACACCAGAGAAGATAAAGTACGTCCCAATAATGACTCCGGTAATTGTTCCCGGAGGATTAAACGCCTGCGAAAAATTAAGCCTCTGCTCTGAAGTCACTGGATCGCCAAACTGTGCGATAAATGGATTCGCAGCCGTCTCCAGAATCGAAGCGCCCCCGCCAACGGTAAACAACGCAATCAAAAACGGAGCATATTGTCCACTTGCCGCCGCTGGCCAGAACAGGATCATCCCTGTACCAAACAGCACCAACCCGGTCACCATGCCGACCTTGTATCCCCATCGCCGCATCAGCAAAGCCGCAGGAATCGCCAGGCAGAAGTAGCCAAAAAAATTAGCCGTCTGCACCAGTTGCGCGCTGAACTGCGACAACTCGAATGACTTCCTGAACTGCTGCACCAGAATGTCAGTGAGGTTGTTCGACATGCCCCATAGAAAGAACAGCACTGTCACAAGAACAAACGGCCACATGTGCCCCACTGGAAAGACAGGGTGCCTTCTTCCGTCTGACCGCTCTCCAGTCTTCGTCACCGGCGCTGAAATCTGCATCTCAACCAACCTCCACCATAATCTTGGTAAACTTCGCCGGAGCCGCGCTCCACTCCGCCAGCATTCTGCCGGCGTCTTCGATTCCAACCACAGCGCTCACCGCATCTTCCACGGGAAAGCGTCCCGCCTCCAACATGCGAATCACTTCACGAAAGTCCTCCGGAAGCGCATTCCGCGAGCCGAGAATGTCGAGTTCTTTTTGGACAAACAGCCTCGTCTCGTAAGCCACCGGCTCCTTTGCATAGCCGATGTAGACGACCCTTCCGGTAAAAGCGGCCTCTTCAACCGCAGCCCGAAACGTCTCCGGCAGGCCAATCGCCTCAATCATCACATCCGGCCCCTGGCCACCTGTAATCGCAGTCAAGCGCTCGTGCAGGTCTTCATTCTTCGCGTGAATCACGTGCTTTGCGCCTGCCTTCCGCGCAACTTCGAGCTTCGCGTCATCCATATCAATCGCAATCGTCTCAGCTCCGCGAAACGCAGCCGAAGCAATCGCACCCAAACCCACCCCACCACAGCCGAAGACAGCAACAGTGTCTTCGCGCACGACACGTCCACGCGCCGCGGCGTGAAAGCCCACCGTCAGCGGCTCAACCAGGCAAAGCTCCTTCACAGAAAGACGCGCTGGATAGAGCTTCGACCGCGGCACACTGATATATTCCATCATCGCCCCATCGCGCTGCACGCCCATCGTCTCGTTGAACTGACAAGCATTGGCACGTCCGCGCCTGCAAGCAGCGCACTTGCCACAGTTTGTGTAAGGAGACATCGTCACCAAAGTCCCCGCCGCCAGATCGCCTCCGCCCGTAACAACCTCCGCCGCAACCTCATGTCCCGGCACTCGCGGAAATGTCACCATCGCGTTGCGTCCACGAAACGTATTGAGGTCCGTTCCGCACATCCCAACCATCTTCACGCGCAACAGAACTTCTCCCGCCTCGACCGAGGTCTCCTGCATATTCACTACAGTCGCTGTGCCCGGCCCATCCAAACGAAACGCCTTCATCCAATCCTCTTCCTGTCTAAAGCCTGTAAACCTGTGCCGCAGTCTCACCAAACACCGCGTCCTGCTCATCCTGGGTGAATTGTGCGAAGTATTGGTGGAGCACCTCGAACCACCGCCCATACTCACTCGCCACCAGACAAACTGGCCAGTCTGATCCCGCCATCAACCGCTTTACTCCAAACGCCTCAACCACTAGGTCGAGATACGGACGCAGTGTTTCCGGCCCCCATGCTGCCCAATCGGCCTCCGTGACCATTCCCGAGACCTTGCACCAAACATTTTCCCGCTTCGCTAACTCCCGCATCCGAGCAGCCCACGGCTCCATCACGCTTTCGCGAATAAGTGGCTTGGCCACGTGATCAAGCACAAATACCTGTTCCGGATACTCTTCTACAAACTCGATCGTCTGAGGCAAATGCCTCTCGTAAATCAGAATGTCATATACCAGGCCGCTGCCCTGCATGGAGCGGATACCGGCGTTGAAGTCCGCTCGCAAAATGTAATGCTCATCCTTCTCGCCTTGAATGACATGCCGCAGCCCCTTCAACTTTGGCCTGTCCTCAAACTCCTCCATAACCGCAGGGAAGTCTTCGCCCGCAATCGGAGCCCAACCCACCACGCCCCGAATCGCCGCACACTCATCTGCAAGATCCAGCAACCAACGCGTCTCATCCAGAGTCTGTCGCGCCTGTACCGCAACAGCCCCGTCGACCCCAGCAGCCTTCATCTCCTGCACGAGATCCTCAGGCAGAAAATCGCGCCTCAGCTTCTGCATGGATTCATCGATCCAGCCGTACTCATCAGCCGTGTACCTCCACAGATGATGATGTGCATCGATCTTCTCCGCCACTTGGCTCTCCTTCCGGTCCCGGCGTTTCCAGAATTTTCCGCTGAAACAGTATTTTCAAGTACGAAAACAACATCTGTCTATAGCAATCACTCAGCCTCTGTTCCGCTCCATCGTCCTCACAAGGGCAAATCCCCGAAGACAGGCAGTTTCAAACCCCTCAGGCTGCATCTCACACTCCTGAGGCACAACATGGCAACCAGAAAATCGACACCCCGCGCCATCTCCCAGCCCCGCATCGTCCTCCCCGGAAGTGAGAAAGCACCACTTACAAACCAGCCAGCCGAAGTGCCGCTGTCTCCCGGTAAAAAAATCACCGTCTCGATCATCGTTAAATGCAGGCAACAGCTCAAAGTCGCTAATTTCCTTGGCGCGAAGCGTTTGACTCGCGCCAAGTTTCGCCAGCAATATGGAGCCGACTCTGGCACCGTCAAACTCATACGTTCCTTCGCCAAAGAATACGGGCTTACCATCTCGCCGGATACTCCTGCCCCCGAATGCCGCACCGTGAAGCTCACCGGGACCGTCGCCAACTTCGAGCGCGCCTTTGGCGTCACACTCACGCATCGAAGCTTCCAGGGCAATACCTACCGTGTCCGCGAAGGCAGTATCACTCTGCCCGCAGAGCTCGCCGGTCACGTCGAAGCAGTCCTCGGCCTCGACAATCGACCGCAGGCCGAGCCGCACTTCCGCATCGCTGGAGAGAGAGGAAATGCGGCAGCCCGCGCAGCGCAGGGCACAGGCTTCGCTACTCCGCACGCACTCCCCGCCGCCTCAGCCAGCACATCCTACACTCCGCCACAGATTGCGCAGCTCTACCAATTCCCCGCGAATGCAACGGCCAAAGGACAAACGATCGGCATCATCGAACTTGGCGGAGGTTATCGAACTACCGACCTGGCCTCCTACTTCAAATCGCTCGGACAAACCACCCCGAAAGTCACCGCCGTCTCAGTGGATGGAGGCAAAAATTCGCCATCGAATGCGAATAGCGCCGACGGCGAGGTCATGCTCGACATCGAAGTCGCTGCCGCAGTCGCGCCAGGCGCAAACATCGCCGTCTATTTTGCGCCCAATACAGATCAAGGCTTCGTGGACGCCGTCACCACGGCCGTGCACGATTCCGCAAACAATCCCAGCGTCATCTCCATCAGCTGGGGCTCGGCTGAAGCGAATTGGACCCAGCAGGCAATGACTGCGCTCGACTCTGCCTGCCAGGCTGCCGCCGCGCTCGGCATCACCATCACGGTTGCCGCCGGCGACAACGGCTCCACCGACGGCGGAACAGGAAACAACGTTGACTTCCCCGCCTCCAGCCCACATGTCCTCGGGTGTGGCGGAACGAAGCTCGAAGGCAACGGCTCCACTATCTCCTCCGAGGTTGTATGGAATGAGCTGTCTTCCAACGAAGGCGCAACGGGCGGAGGCGTCAGCAACGTCTTCGCGCTGCCCACATGGCAGACCGGAGCGAACGTTCCCAAACCCACAACAAGCGCTGGCGGACGCGGCGTTCCCGATGTCGCCGGAAACGCGGATCCATCCACCGGCTACAACGTTCTCGTCGACGGTCAAAGCCTCGTCATCGGAGGCACAAGCGCCGTAGCTCCTCTCTGGGCCGGATTGATCGCCGTCGCAAATGCTCAAAATGGAAAGTCCGCGGGGTTTCTCCAGCCGCAGATATATAAAGCCAATTCCCAATCTGCCTTCCGAGACGTCACTTCCGGCAACAACGGAGCATTCTCTGCCGGTCCCGGCTGGGACGCCTGCACCGGTCTCGGATCACCCATCGCAAATCGACTCATCGCTGCAGTCGCGCCATCCAAAGCAAGCAAACCTGGCAGACAAACGAAAACATCGGGCAAATCCGCACGTCCGGCTTGATTGAGCAAACGATATCGCTCCACCCCAGCCACCAATCTGCTTGAAGAATTTTGCGCGCTACAACGCAGAAGACGTCCGGCCAGCCACGCTCGCTAAATCCTCGGGAGTATCTATATCCAGCTCGCCACCCACCAACTCCACACTCTGCACATTGCGCAACATCTCCCGCGCACCTGAGTCCCCGTGCAGTTGCGCTAACTCGGCAAAACGATCAGCAGGAAAATATGCAGGCACGCCATGCCGCCCGGCATAAGCTGAAGCCATCGTTTCTCCCGTCGTCATCAGCAGTCGTAGATGCTCCGGCGTCACCGCAGGCATATCGCACGTCATCACAACGCACCCATCCACATCGTACAAAGCGCGCACGCCACAACCGATCGAGCCTCCCATCCCCGAAGCCCAATCTTCATGGACGATGACGACTGCATCTTCCAACAAACACTGTGCTCGAATCAGCTCCGCTGAAGCCCCTAGCACCACCACAACAGGTCGGCAGCCAGCCTCGCGCGCCACCCGCACCGCACGCTCCAGCAGCGCTTCGCCATCCAGCCGAGCAAGTTGTTTAGGAGAGCCAAAGCGCATCGAGGCTCCCGCAGCTACGATCACCGCAGCCGTCTTGCGTGTCGTCATCTGCCATCCAGCGCACAATGTGTCCGCAAATATCGCGAAGCCCCGCCTTGCTCCAGATACCGCGACACATCCTCTGCCGAAAGCCTCCGCGCCGCGCCCATCTTACCCTGGCATACCGCGTGAACCTCAGCCATCACGGCAAGTGCAATCGCCTCCGCGCCATCACCGCCCAGGTCCAGCCCAACCGGAGCAAACAACCCGTCACAACACTCCGCGACACTGCACCCCAGGGCCTCCGCAGCTTCGCTCAGCAGCAGCGAACTTCTGTGCCGCGCTCCCAGCAATCCCATATAGCGCGGACGCACCGGCAACAGCGCCTTCAGAATCCCACGGTCCTGTTCATAACTATGCGTCATCACCACGACGGCATCATCCGCATGAATCCCTAGCCGCGCAATGCCCGTATCCCCGGTACAAACCACCCGCTCCGCCTCAGGAAAACGATCCGCTCTCGCCAACTGCCCGCGCCCATCCGCCACAATCACAGTCCACCCAAGCAACGACGCGATCTTCACCAGCGGCTTCGCATCATCTCCCGCACCCAGCACAAACAACCGCTGCGGAGCGTCCAGCTCCTCGACAAAGCGACCCTCATGTTCCTCGCCGGCACGCAACCCATGGGCACAAGCGAGTTTCTTCTCTCCCAGTCCCTCACTCGCAAACTCCACCGTCCCATCGCGCAGCACCACACGCCGCAGAGCACGCCCATCGCCTGGCAACCACGTCACAACCGTGCTGATCTCGCCAGCAAGCGACCGCTCCATCGCCATCATCAGTGCCTCGAACTCAGCCGTGCCCGCAGCTTCAACCAGCAAATCAACGACACCGCCACATCCCAGGCCAAACGGCACCTCAGCCGTGTCGTCAAACATCGTCGAGTAGCGCTCCACCACCGCGCCATCGCGAACCATCCAGGCAGCCTTGCGGACGATCTCCGCCTCCAGGCATCCTCCACTGATCGTCCCGGCATACTCACCCGTTGCACCCAGCAGCAACCGCGCACCCGGTCGTCGATAGCTCGAGCCCACCGCACGCACCAGCGTTACCAGAGCAGTTAAACCGCCCTGACGCCACAGCCGCACAATGCGCCGCCGCTCAATCATGTACCAAGATTACGCCTTTTCAAGTGCGAGGAGATGCCGCGCCAGGCCGCAACGGCACCTTGCCGCTAGAGCCAGATATAGATCTCTCTGTTTGTCATTCCCGAAGGGAATCTGCGTTCCGCTTCGGATGCCACAGTGCGTCTGGAAGAGAACGGCACTAGCTCTTTTCAGAAAATGTGTGAATGCCGCACTCCAGCTTCTTCCCACCCCAGCGCCCGCTGCGCGGATCAGCCCCAGCCTCTGGAATAGCCGTGCAGGGCTCGCAGCCGATGCTCGTATATCCGCGCGCATAAAGCTCAAGCTGCGGAATCCCATGCTCCTCGGCATACTTCGTCACGTCGTTCCACGTCCAGTCCGCAAGCACGCTGATCTTCTTCATGTGCTTGCCCGTAGGCGTCGTGTGATTTTCAACCTTCTTCAACCCCGCACGCGTCGGCGACTGCTCACGCCTGAGCCCGGTAAACCACCAGTCGAACGGCTCCAGCGACCGCATCAGCGGCTCAACCTTGCGAATCTGGCAGCACTGCGTCGGCTGCACAATGTAGAGCAACCCAAACTGCTTCTCATGCTCTTCCTTCGTCGTCGCTGGCATCGCATTGACGAGATTCAGCCCCCACTCCTTCACCATGCGGTCGCGATAATCGATCACTTCCTTGAAGTGATATCCGGTCTCCAGAAAGATCACCGGCACATCCGGCACTCGCTTCCGCAGCAGGTCGAGCACGACCATGTCCTCGGTCTGAAAGCTGCTCGTGAAGCACACACTTCCCCGCTGGGCGTTACGCACCACTTCATCCACCAGCTTCTCCGCCGTCAACGTCTCGTAATCGACCGCGCTCTCAATCACCGTGTCACTCTCCTCAACACCTCGGCATCGTCCAGTCCTTCGCCGAGCACCAGATCGTCACCGGCAAACTTCTCAATCGCCGCCACCGTCGCCGCATCCAGTTTGCGCGCCGTAACCGCAACCACACCGGCCAGCTGCAAAGCCCGCGCAACGCCAGCAACAGCATCTTCTGGAATCAGCGAATCATCAATGCTCACAGCCCTCTGCCCTAATAGATGCAGCTCGCCCACCAATTGCTTCGCAAGTTCCGCACGCCCAGGAACAACCACCAGCGTCGCACGCGAGTCGGAATCCTCAACACCATCCACCGCATCGACGATCATCGCCGCGCCCACCGTCGCGTTCGTCAGGCCGTCGATCAGGATCATCGCGCCAGTCGCACGGTTCTCAGCATACGGATCGAAGAACAGCGGCAGGTTCGTCTCAAACTCCACCTCGGCGATCTCATTCATCGCCAATTGCACCGCATCCACCTGCGCAAGCGAATTTACATCCACGCGATACCGAATCGCCCGCACCGTAGCTCGCACCGTCCGCGTCGTGTGCTTCGCCACATACGTTCTGCCCACCACCAGCGGCGTCTCGTGCATCCACACCACCATCGCGCGGAAGTGCCGGTTGATGCGCGGCAACTGCTCCCCAGCAGCAATCAGCATCTCACCACGGCTCAGGTCAATCTCATCAGCCAGTTCCACCGTAACGCTCTGCGGATGAGCGGCCACCTCAAGATCACCGTCATACGTCACAATGCGCTTCACAGTCGTCTCACGCATCGAAGGAAGCGCCACCACACGCTCGCCGGCACGAAGCACACCACGCGCCACCTGCCCCGCAAACCCGCGGAAGTTCGCATCCGGCCGCTGCACCAATTGCACTGGGAACCGCATCGACCCGCCGGTCTCATCCACGCGCAAAGGCACAGTCTCCAGATACTCCAGCAGCGTCGGCCCCTCGTACCAGGTCATGACCTTACTGGGAGACACAACATTGTCGCCCTCCAGCGCACTCACCGGAATGACCTCTACGCTCTTCAGCCCAAGATGCGCAGCCAGCTCCAGAAACTCCTTACGAATCGCCCGAAAGCTCTCCTCCGAGTAGGCAATCAGGTCCATCTTGTTGACCGCAGCAACCACATGCGGAATCCCCAGCAACGCAGCGATATACGTGTGACGCCGCGACTGCGGCAGCAAACTCCCCTGCTTCAGATACGCATTCGCATCAATCAGCACCACAGCAACATCAGCCGTCGAAGCCCCCGTCGCCATATTGCGCGTGTACTGCTCATGCCCCGGCGTGTCGGCAATAATGAACTTCCGCCGCGATGTCGAAAAGTAGCGATACGCCACATCGATCGTGATGCCTTGCTCACGCTCCGCCTTCAGGCCGTCAGTCAGCAGCGAAAAATCCACATGCCCATTGGCCGCGCGGTTCACGCGGCTCTTCTTCACCGCCGCCAACTGGTCTTCGTAAACGCTCTTCGTATCGTGCAGCAGACGCCCAATCAGCGTGCTCTTGCCATCGTCCACGCTGCCTGCTGTCGTAAAGCGCAACATCTCCTGCCCAAGATGCGCCTCAAGAAACTCCTCAAACTTCGCGCCAGATACCTGTTCCACTGTTCCCGCCTGCGCCATTAGAAGTAGCCCTCCCGCTTCTTCACTTCCATCGAGCCTTCTTCATCGTGGTCAATCGCGCGGTTCTCCCGCTCGCTCCGCCGAAACGTCATCAGCTCTTCAATAATCTTCGGCAACGTGTCCGCCTCGCTGCGGATCGCGCCCGTGCAAGGCATACAGCCCAGGCTGCGCATCCGCACCTTCAGCGTCTCGACCTTCTCGCCGGGCAACAACCTCGTGTCGTCATACACCAGCGTCATCGCACCGCCCCGCACCACCAGCGGACGCTCCTTCGCAAAGTACAGTGGCACAATCGGAATCTTCTCCGCATACAGATACAGCCAGATGTCCAGCTCGGTCCAGTTCGAAAGCGGAAACACGCGAATGCTCTCGCCCTTCCTCAATCGCGAGTTGTACAAGCTCCACAACTCCGGCCGCTGATTCTTCGGGTCCCACTGCCCCGCCGTATCGCGGAAGCTGTAAACCCGCTCCTTCGCGCGGCTCTTCTCCTCATCGCGCCGAGCCCCGCCAAACGCCGCATCGAACCCACCCTCGGCCAACCCATCCAGCAAGCTGCGCGTCTTCAGCAGCCCGCAGCAGTTCTGCGTCCCCAGCTTCCACGGAGCCGCCCCCGCCGCAATCGCCTCTTCATTGCGATGCACAATCAGCTCCGCGCCAATCTCTTTCGTATAGTTGTCCCGAAACGCGATCATCTCCGGAAACTTATAGCTCGTATCCACATGCAGCAGCGGAAACGGAATCTTCCCCGGATAAAACGCCTTCTGCGCCAGCCGCAGCATCACTGACGAGTCCTTCCCAATCGAGTACAGCATCACAGGTCGCGCAAACTCCGCCACAGCCTCGCGCATAATGGCAATGCTCTCAGCCTCCAACGCCTGCAGATGGTTCAGTTGGGCTGGCTGGATGACTTCATTCGGTTCTAGGGCAATCATTCGTATGCTCCGGGAAACTACATCTCAGCCAAGGTCGCAATCGAATGCCTGCTGAGGTAAAGGTCTGGGTTGTAAGGGGGACAGTGCCGGCTAGCGGGGACAGCGCCGGAGAGCGATCATCCGGCAACAACACGCGCGCTGAATCGACGACACCATGCATTTAGTATAGTTGCCGCCACTTGCAACCGCAACAGCGCAGCGACGAATCCACGGCAACACACCAGCGTCGGCATCTGCTAAACTAAGCAAGTCGATACAGCGAACCTCGAAGCTCTCCCAGGGCATTCGACTCAGGAAACCGCTCCAGATCATCGACATCCGCAATACACAGTCGGGGCGTAGCGCAGTCTGGTAGCGCACCTGCTTCGGGAGCAGGGGGTCGTTGGTTCGAATCCAATCGCCCCGACCATTCCTCAGATATTTCCCTGAACAAGATGGTTCGCGCACTCGCGCGAATGCCCAATCATGCGATAAAACTGCATGAATGGGGCACCCAGTGTATAGATTTCATTCGATGTGTGGGCCACCCGCCAGGACTCTATGCCAATGACATTTGTTGCTCAGCTTTGGTCTAAACATAAGACGGCTTCGGTTTCAATCGTTACCTGCATTTTGGAGATAATTACCGTTTGGGGCATAGTGCTAATCATCCACTTCTCATCAGGGCCGTCTGCTCCGCTCAGTCTGGTCTCGATCGCTTCCACTGCGTGGATTCTTGGCAGCATCACGTCTATCGTGTTTGCGGTGATAGCGATATTCGTAGATCAACGTCGAGAGGTTGGTTTTCTCTCTCTACTCTTGGCCGTGGCTGTCTTCATCGTCTGTGGCCTCCCCATGCTGGTATGAAGACAATAGTCGTGAATGTTTCGATGCTTTTCGCCCCAAATAACAATTGCATGGGCGGGTGGCCCATGCACCAAATGACTCCTATACTCTGGGTGCCCCAATCATGCAGCTTTACCGCATGATTGGGCATTCGCGTACAGCGCGAACCGCTTTTCTCTTCCACGAAACACATACACCGTACCGACATCAATCGACCCACACCAAGATCAAGCCGGACAACTCATGCAAGCCCCCACCAGCTGCCCCACCCTTCGCGCTCCTGCGAAATGGAGCACCGCTCAACGATTCCTCTCAAGCGCAATGGCCGGCCCATAGTTCGAATCCCCCAGATAAAACGCATTCAGTGGGAACGTTTTCCCCTCCGGCAGCCTCGCCACAACCGTAACCGAACCATGCACCAGGTCGCCATCTGCCAGAGGAATCCATCCATCGACAAACCGCACCCTCCCGGTCGGCGCAGGGCCACTTCCGGTTCCGCTTACCGTAGCGCTGAATCGGACCACCGATCCGGCAACAGGATGCGCAGGCTCATACGAAAACTCCATGCTCGCCTTCGTCTTTGAAGACGAATCAACAGCATGCGTAACCGAACTCCGAAACGACAAATCGCCGCCAGAGTCCAGCGCCCTGAACACCCCGCCGCAGACGATCACAGCCAAAACCGCACCCATCAGTACAAACCGAAGGTCAAACGCTCTGTCGTCCAAACTACTGAACGCCGGAATTCCACTCTGTACCGGGACAATCGCCTGAACCGCAGCCGCCTCGTGATATCCACGCACATGAATGGCCGCCAGATCGCTCAGCAGATCAAACCAAAGCCGCACCCGCCGGAGCAGTCCCGTCTCATCCCGCATACGATCTCGAAACAGATGCAACGCCTCATCGCCATAGCTCTGGCGAAACCTCCGAGGATAGAGCTTCAACACCAGCAGATAAATTCGCTCAGACATATCCGCCCTCCAGCACTCCTTTAGACCGGGCCACACGCAACAGCTCCTCCAGCCGCTCCGTCTCTTCCCGCACACGCTTACCTCCGGTAACAGTAAGCCTGTAGCAGCGCCGACGGTCCGAACTCTCCGTCTCCACCTCGTCGATGTACCCAGCCTCAAGAAGAGTTTGAATTGAACCGTATAAAGTCCCCGGTCCTAAACGCACCCGCCCGGAAGTCTGCTCAGCAACACGGCGCATCACCCCATAGCCATGCAGGTCCCCATCCACCAGAGCAAGCAGGATGTGGAAGGCAGCCGAGGGTAACGGATCGAGAGTTTTCTTTGGCATAGTCGTAAATCGATATATCGACTAACGACTATAATCTCTATCAGCAATCTTTGCAATAGAAATCGCCGAACCCATCGAAAAAACCATGTCAAGCCCCCACGCATCCCAAATCTCCCGCAACCCCCACAAAACAATCAGAAATTACTCACTCCAATCTGGCGGTTTAGTTTTCTCCGCCCGGCTACAATGGAAATAGCAGATAACAAACACAAAAGCCCCGGACACAACCCGAGTCTTCGCATCTCTAAACCCTTTGCTCCAGGGAGCAGAATGGCAGGAGAGAAGTACCCCACGCCTAACCCATTTATTTTTAATACTTTAGTACTTAAGTACGGGGAGGGGGTACCAACTGCAAATGCCGCGAGATAGGAAGCGCCGCACCCATCCGCAAGTGCTAGCCTTGATTACGACTTCCACCCACTCGGAGCCCCATGGACTTTGAACAACTGAAGACATTCCTTGAGGTCTGGCACCAGAAGAGCTTCTCGAAAGCTGCCAGAAAGCTCCGCATCACCCAGCCGGCCGTCTCCGCGCAGATCCACTCGCTCGAACGCGAGGTCGGCGAGCGGCTCTTCGACCGCAAGGGCGGCAAAATCACCTTCACCCCCGCAGGCCGCGTCTTCGAGCCCTTCGCCGAGCACGCCCTCGACTGCCAGCGCCATCTCCTCCTGATGGTCTCCGAGCAGCGCCGCTCCCCTCGCGGCGAAATCTCCATCAGCGCCCAGGAGTCCACGAGCCTCTACGTCCTGCCCGATGTCTTCGCCGAATTCAAAAAGCACTTCCCCAAAGTCGCCCTCAAAATCGCCCGCGCCGAGCGCGCCCGCACCATCGAAGCCCTGCTCGCCCGCGAAGTCGACTTCGGCGTCGTCTCGCTCCCGGTCACCGACAAACGCTTCGTCGTCGAAACCCTGCACATCGACGAACTCGCGCTCGCCGTTCCAAAGGGACATCCCCTCACTTCAGTCGCGAATCCAGGCCCGAAGGACCTCGTAAAATTCCCGTTCCTTCTGCCCAAACAAGGACGCCAGCGCGACCTCTTTCTCAACCTCTTCCGCATGCACGACATCTATCCCAAATCCGTCATGGAAGTAGAAAGCAGCGAACTGATGAAGCGATTCATCCTCGCAGGACTTGGAATCGGCTTCCTGCCAAGCATCAACATCGACGCGGAAGTAAAAGCCGGCAGCATCGCCATCATCAAAATCGAAGAGCTGAAGGTCTCCCGCGACCTCGGCCTGATCTACCTGAAGGAAAAGACCCTTCCCCACGCAGCCAAAGCTTTTTTACAGATCGCAATCGGAGGCGTGCGGCTCGATCCCTTCGAGTCGTCGAACCGCACCCCATCCCGCGACTAGCAAAATACGCGCCAGGTCTACAGCGCCGTATCACCTCGTTCACGGTTGCGAATCCGAATAGCATCGGCGGCTTTGAAGAGAAATATCTTGCCATCGCCTATCTCGCCTGTCGCCGCGTTCGCAGCAATTGTCTCCACAATCTGCTCTACGCGGTTATCGGCAACGACGATCTCAATGCGCAGTTTGGGAATCAGGCTGACCTCATACTCGCGCCCGCGATAGGTCTCGCTATGGCCCTTCTGCCGCCCGTGTCCGCGCACCTCCGACACCGTCATCCCCTCGATGCCAAGCTCCGAGAGCGCCTCTTTAATCTGGTCAAATTTACTTGGCCTTACAATCGCTTCGATCTTCGTCATATCTCCCTCTCATCCAACAGGGTTAAGTTGAGCGGATTACTCTCACCGTGCGAAGAATGAAGCTTTCAGGAGACAGCCTGCGCTGTCCTCTGAAAGCAGTACTTAGTCCTTCAAGCCATGCGAGCCCGTAGGCGTTCCAAGTGCTGTGATGACATACTCGGGATACGCTGAGATACCATGCTCGTGCAGATCGAGGCCATACAACTCGCCCTCTTTCGACACGCGCAGCGTACCCGTCAGATTGACCAGCCACATCACCAGCATCGCAACCGCAAACGTCGAGCAGGTAATAATTGCGCTGCCGATAAACTGCGCCTTCAGCAGCGTCAATCCGCCACCGTAAAAGAGCCCCTTCAGCGGAGCACTGTTGTCCGGCGCAATCGGTCCGGTCGCACCATACTTACCCACAGCAAACAGGCCAAGCGACAGCGTCCCCCAGATGCCGCAGATGCCATGCACCGGCACCGCGCCGATCGGGTCATCGATACGCAGCCACTCCAGCAGTTCGACACCGTAAACTACGATGATGCCTGCAATACCCCCCAGGAGTATTGCCCCAGTCGGGCTGACCCAGTAACAAGGACACGTAATCGCGACCAGGCCGGCAAGGAAGCCGTTCACCGTAAAGCTCATGTCCCACTTCTTGCTCATGAAGTACGCAACAAACATCGCAGTCAGGCCAGCAGCACATGCAGCCAGTGTGGTGTTCGCCGAAACTCGGCCGATGCCCTCGAAGTCCATCGCCGAAAGCGTGCTGCCTGGGTTGAATCCATACCACCCGAACCACAGCAGCAAGCCGCCCGACGCAGCAATCGTCAGGTCATGCGGAAGCATCGGCCCGCCACCATCGCGCTTGAACTTCCTGCCAAGGCGCGGCCCAAGTACAAGCGAACCGGCAAGCGCAATCACACCGCCAATCGTGTGGACAACGGTAGATCCGGCGAAGTCATGAAAGCTCTGGCCGAGCCCAGGCAGAAAGAATCCGGCAGAACCCATCGTTGCGAGGAAGCCATCCGGCCCCCAGGCCCAGTGACCAATAATCGGATAGATAAAGCCCGACACCGCCACGCTGTAAAGCAGATCGCCCACGAATCCAGTGCGCCCGATCATCGCCCCGGAAGTAATCGTCGAGCACGTATCGGCAAACGCAAACTGGAATATCCAGAAGGCCAGGAACGCCACGCCCGTTCCTTCATACGTTGCAGGCGCGTCCTTCAAAAAGAACCAGTGATATCCAATGAACCCATTGCCATGGCTGAACATAAACGCGAAACCAATCGCATAGAACAGCAGGCCGCACAAGCATGTATCGACCACGCATTCCATCAGCACGTTCACCGTCTCTCGCGAACGGCAGAAGCCGGCTTCGAGCATCGTGAACCCGACCTGCATACCAAACACGAGAAACGCCGCAATCAGTGTCCAGGCCGTATTCACAGGATTGACAATGTCCGCTGCCTTCACCGGCGAGTCCGCTGCAAACACCTTGGTAAAGCACAGATCAGACACAGCGTGCGCAAGAAACAGCACCGCAGCCACGCCGAGCACTTTGCCGGCGAGCGTGACCATGCCATATTTGCGCCACTCCGGCTGGCGCAACCGATCGCTAAACCGGCTGAGTTTCTGTGAAAGGGTCAAATGTAAACCTGCATCCAGGGTTCTAGGCATAGAGAGCTCCTTCTGCTGTGAATCGTGAAAAATTGACGAGAGTGACAGGTTGGAGACACTTATCGCCGTGCCGGCGGAGAGCATTCATGGCTACCCGGTCAGACATTAACGGCAAAAATTGACACGTGATAGTTGCAACCTACACAGCGCAGAAGAATGTGCCAAGACTGTATTTCCTGGAAAAAGATTTTTTTATCGGCCTGATTAGCTATCGAAATCGACCCGCCACACGCTCACTTTCTCGTGCTACTTTACGGACTTCTTATGACTTCCTCATGACCTTCTTACGGAAGCCAATATGAAATGGAAATCAGAGCGAACGCATCCCGCAATCACTTTCTTTGATAACAACTATCGAATGCATTGATGACGCGCGAATGATGTAGGTCGGCCCAAAACGAGCGTGCTATACCCAAACTGCAAGCCCTGACAATCTGCTGCGGTCTTTTGCTCCGCACTGCATTTCCATGGCCCCAGGACGTGCCACCTATCTCATTGCGTGTCTTCCGCACCGCATTTTGTGCCTCCTTCCACGCCTGCAATCAACCCTTTGAAAGGACCGACAAAGATGCCACACACACATAACGAAAAGGCCCACATGAGAATTGCCATTGCGATACTGACCAGTTGCGCTCTGATTGCACTCCCTGCATGCTTTGCGCAGAGCACATCTCCAGCCCCGGCAGCCCCAGCCGCGGCACCGGCACCTGCCGCTCCAACACCCCTCGCCATGCCTTCCATGTCCGGCCCATTACAGCTTGCGCCGCCTCACATGATTGAGAATGGAAGCATAGCCGTCAACGGCATTCTCAGCGGCATGGGATGGACCGAAGGCGATCACGTCGCAGGCGACAACTCCACTCATTACGACGTCAGTAACGCACAGGTCTTCGTCCAGAAGGTCAACGGATGGTGGCAGTTTTATTTACAAGGCGGTGCCTACAACCTTCCGGCAATTGGAACGCCATTCCTCTCAACCTCCGACACCGTCAAGAACATCTACGGCCCCTTTCCGCAGGGATACTTGAAGCTCGTCAAAGGAAACTACGACATCAAGATCGGAGCGCTGCCCACTCTGATCGGCGCCGAATACACCTTCAGCTTCGAGAATATGAACATCGAGCGTGGCCTGCTATGGAACCAGGAGAACGCCGTCAATAAAGGCATCCAACTCGACGACACCTACAAGAAGCTGGCCCTCTCGGTCTCCTGGAACGACGGCTATTATTCGAATCGCTACACCTGGTTGTGGGGCTCAGCCACCTACACCTTTAACCCCGTGCACAGCCTCGCGTTCATCGCCGGAGGAAACGCCGGCGCATACGCTAAAAACACCGCAGCGACTCCTCTCTACCTGAACAACGAGCAGATCTACAACCTGATCTACACCTACACCAAGGGAAACTGGGTCATTCAGCCATACTTCCAATTGACCGACGTACCCACCAACGCAAGAATCGGGATCATACAGGGAGCAGGAACAAAAGGCGGAGCAGTCCTCGCGACCTACAACTTTAAACGCGGCTTCTCCCTCGCCGTTCGTCCTGAATACATCAAGACCACCGGAAGCGCAACGAGCGGGGCCATCAACTTACTGTATGGTCCAGGCAGCGGCGCCTTTGGCCTCACGCTGACTCCCACCTATCACAAGGATGCGTTCTTCATGCGTGGGGAATTTGCTCTGGTCCATGCGACGAACATGACCCTTGGCGATGCCTTCGGACCCACTGGCCAAAGCGCCAATCAGCCGCGCGGAGTTCTCGAAACCGGCTTCATCTTCTAACACTGCCGCGCGCAGAGCCTGGGTGCTTCTGGCTCATCTCTGGGAACAATACTATGGGGCACGGGAGTGCTACTTCCCTGCCCCATTTCCATTTGCAGCCTGATTTGTGGTTACCTCGCGTGTCTCCTCCTGCACCAGCCAGCGCCGCAGTTGCAGCAGGTCGTTGGCGCGCGCGATGCCAATCGGCTTGCGCGACCCATGCGACTCCACAACAACAATGTTCTCGTTGTTCTTGAGCAGCATATCGCGATTGACCTGGTCCACCGCCTCGTCAGGATAAGCAATGACATAGTCCTGCCGCGCAAGCTCCCGCATCCTGAAGTGATGGTCCGGCGGCTCGACCTTCAACAGATCATGCGCCTCAACAATCCCGACCAGGGCCCCGTCCTTCTCCACAATCGGAATCAACCCAACATGCCCAGGCGTGATGCGCCCAAGTACAGATCGCAGTTCTTCATCCGCATCGAGCACGCTGAACTGCTTCTGCATAATCTGATCGATGCGCGCTCGCATCAGCACAGGCACAGAGTAATCCTGAAGGATAATGAGCCCGCGTTTCACCAGCTTGCTCGTCATAATCGAATCGCGGCTGAACAACCGTACAAATCCATCTGCCACCATCACGCAAACAATCAACGGCATCAGCGCATTCGGATTGTGACTCAGCTCAAACAGGAAGACGATGCTGGTAAACGGAGCGCGCGCAATTCCTCCAAAGCACGCAGCCATCGCGGCCAGCGCATAGAACGCCGGGTCGCCAACCAGGTGCGGAAAGATATGCTTACAGACAATTGCAAACGCAGCGCCGAAGCCTCCGCCAACAATCAACGACGGCGCAAACACACCACCCGTCGTTCCCGATCCCAGCGAAACCACCAACGCAACAAACTTCGCAATCGAAACGCCGATCAGCTTCTTACCCGGCAAGCGATCATTGAGCATGTCGCGAATCGTGTCATATCCGGTGCCAAATATCTGCGGATAGAAGTAGCCAATGATGCCCAGAAACAACGCCCCAATCGCAGGCGACCAGATGAGCGCACGCTTAATCGGCAGATGATCGAAGAAATCCTCCAACCATCCCAGTGTACGAATCATCGCAATGCCGATGATGCCCATCAGCACGCCCATCACCGCAAACAGCCACAGCTCATTCATGCTGGTCAGCCGAAAGGCAGGCGTTGGAAACAGTGGAGCCCATCCTACAAAATGGATGCGCACCCCAGTCGCCACTGCAGCCGCTAGCGCTACCGGGATAAACGAGCGCGCCCGAAACTCAAAGAGCAGCAACTCCACCGCCACCAGAATTCCGGCAAGTGGAGCGGTAAACGTCGCCGCCATACCGGCAGCTGCACCAGACGCAAGCAATACGCGCCGATAGTACGGTGTCAAGCCAACAGCCTGTCCAAACAGCGATCCAAACGCAGCGCCCGTCTGGATGATCGGCCCCTCCGCGCCAAATGGCCCGCCTGTTCCGATTGCAAATGCTGTGGCCAACGGTTTCAGAAGAGCGACGCGAAGACGCATCCTGCTATGCCCGAAGAGAACAGCCTCCATCGCCTCCGGAATACCGTGCCCCTTCAGCGTCGGTTCCCAGTAATGGACCATGATGCCCACGACCAGCCCGCCAACCGGCGGAATCAGGATCACCCAAAGACCGAGATGGTTATACGCAGGATTCGTGATGGCGAACGAAAACCTGCCGTAAAAAAAGATATTAGTGAACAAATAGATGAGTTCCAGAAGTCCCTGCGCAACCAGGCCGCCGATGAAGCCCACCAGCACAGCGTAGCCGCATATCTTGACCACCTCCGGCTCAAGCGCCACACCAAACTGGCTCTTCTTCCGCAGCTTCACCTCAGCGCCATTCGGGGCTTGCGTGAAAGGAAAATCAGCCATCGATCACCTCCGGCGGTCTTTATTGGTTCGCTTCGCTACTCCTGTCTAATTTCCATCCATTCCGGTCAATCAATAAGACATCCATTCGTGCAAGCTGAAGCGTAGCCGAACTTCGACTGCGCCGACGCCCTCGAAATCATGCCGAACCTACTTAGTCCCTATCCCTCCAGACCATAGTGGGTGGCATTCTCGTCATAGCTGTAGTTTGCCGCCGTATGCTTCTGCGTTCTAAGCGCCTTCAAAATATCGCTCTTCGTCACAATGCCCTCGAGTCGCCCCGTGTGCGATACCACCAGCAACATGTGCTGGCGGTACTCGCTCAGCAACAGTCGTAGCGCCTCCATCACATCGCAATTTGCAGGCACCCTCGTCACATGACGGTCCACAATGTCACGCACGTACATCGCGTCCCACTTGCTGCGTGGAATCTTGGCCAATGACCACACCGCCGCGATCCCGACAAGCTCCTCGCCATCGAACACCGGATAGGTCGCATGCCGATAATGTGTCGAGAGGACATCGGTAAACCCGTGCAGGCTCAGCGAAGCCTGTACCGAGATCACATTCTGCTGCATCACCTCGGCAACCATAATGTTGCTCAGCTCATGCACACGCACGCCCTCATGGAGCCGCTGGTCGCCCGAAGCTGACGCATCACCTGAAACCGCATACGCCACCGCTGCGCCAATCAGCGCGGGAATAATGAAGGAGTGACCACCCGTCGCCTCGGCAACGAAGACGACGGCCGCAAGCGGCGTCTTGTAACCGGCAGCGATAAACGCAGCCATACCCACGGCCGCATAGAGCTCAATTGCCGGGCTATGCACCACCGACTGAGCAAAAGCCACGCCCAGGCTCCCGCCCGACAGGAACAGCGGAACGAACATCGCGCTCACACCGCCGGCAGCCAGTGAAAACGTAGTTGCAGCCAGCTTCAGAACGCTGAACATCACCAGCTCAAACGAGCTGTAGTGTTTGGTCAGAATGTAACCCACAGCCTCATAATTGGGGCCAAGAGGAACGAGCGACCCGTGGAAGATCGCGAGAAAGGAAATACCGCAGACACCAGTCAGGAAGCCGCCAACCATCAGCTTGATCCAATGGGGCCATGACCACTTCACCCAGAAGACCCGCGCGCGGCGGAAGGTAATGACGAACGCCATCGCCACAAGCCCAACGACCAGGCCAAGCAGCGCACACCATACCAGGTCGCGGCGCGTGAACGTCACGTTCGACGCAAAGTCGAACAGCGGCTGTCCGCCGACAAACGAGCTCAGCGTCATGTACGAGATCACCGACGCGATCAGCGAAGGCACCAGCGCTTCATGCGCCAGGTCGTCCTTATACGGCATCTCCAGCGCGAACACGATACCGGTCAGCGGCGCGCGGAACACCGCCGACATACCCGCAGCCGCGCCGCAGATCAGCATAATCCGCCGGTCGCGCGCATCCAGACGCAGCCGTTTCAGCTTCGCCCACAGCCACGAACCAATCGCGCCACCGCCATAGATACTTGGCCCTTCGAGCGCCGCGCTGCCGCCGAATCCCACAGTTGTCATGGCCGCAAGAATCTTCGCAAAGAACGGCCGCATGTTAATGTCGCCGTTGTGCTCGTGGTACGAGCTGATAATCTCCTCGGTCGAGTGCGTATCCGGATCAGGCGTCAGAAACTGCATAATGAGGCCCGTCAGAGCGAAGCCGGCGGTCAAGCTCGGCACAATCGCCCAATGGTGGCCCAGATAATAGCTCAGCACCACAGGCCACATCTTGCCCAGGATCACGACCGTCAGGCCCGTAATGAACAGGCCCGTGACGATGCCAATAATCGGCGCAACAATCAACCACTTGTGCAGGTCGCGCGAATAGGTCGCCGTCAGGTCCTCATGAACCAGCGGTAGATATTTGCGGAGCATCGGGTGTCTCAGCACCCAGCTTCTCTTTTTCGGATTCTCAACCATCGTCTGCATCTAAACTGCCATCCTTTGAAATTCCAGCTCAATCTCTGTGCTGCTCGAATACCTATTCCGCGCCCGACGATCTCTTCTTGAACGCAAGCGTCTGCGGAGGAACCTTTGGCGGCTTCAACAACGTCTCCCGCGCATGGCCGACCTCTTCGCTATGCATCTCCGTAAGCTTTGCCAGCATCTGCTCGCCATGCCGCGTCAAGTGCACGAACACAAACCTGCGGTCGCTCGTATCGTGTTCCTTGCGAACCAGACCGCACTGCGCCGCACGGTCTACCAGGCCCACAACCGAGTTGTGCCGCTCCTGCAAAAACTCAGCAAGCTCTGAGACCGTCGCCCAGCCGCGCCCCGTATACCCGGCAACGCCCAGCATCAACTGGTGCTGTTGCGGAGTCACGCCGCACTGCCGCGCCGCCTTCTCGCTGAAGCGCAAAAACTTTCGCAAGTTGTAGCGGAACCACGCCAGATTTCGGATTGTATCTTCGTCGAGAGCAGAGGCCGTTCGGGGAGGGACCTGCTCGACTGCCGATCGCAGTCTCATACCCAAATTATATCGCATTGTGATTCAATATGCATCGCATTGTGATGTATCTTCTTCAAGCAAATCTTCCACCATCTACCGCAGCAGCCTGAATTACCCTCAAGTACATGCACCGGCGCGCCCACTTCGACAGGCTCCGAGCCATTGTGCTCGTCTGCTTCGCATGTGCCGCGTTGCCCCTCGCGCACTCGTCCGCGCAAAGCTTCGACAATCTCGGCCACCAGGAGTGGTCCACCGAAAACGGTCTCCCGCAAAACAGCATCCACCAGATATTTCAGTCCCGCGACGGCTACATCTGGACCGCAACCGAGGGCGGCATAGCACGCTTCAACGGATCCGGTTTCCAGGCCTTCAGCCAGGAAGACAACCCCGCCTTCACCACCAACGACACCTGCTGCATCACCCAGGACGCAAAAGGCGCGCTCTGGGTCGGCACCGCAGACGGCCTCGTCCAATACGCGAACGGAGCATTCCGTCACTTCACTCTCGGCGACGGCCAGATCACGATCGAAGCCCTCGCTGCAGACAACGCCAACCTGTACATCCTCACCGACAGCGGCATCCTCGTCGAGAACGGCGACAAATTCACTCCGCTTCCACTTCCATCCAACATCAGCCCTACAGCCATAGCCCAGGCCAGCAACGGCGCTCTCTGGATCGCTACCGCCACCCAGCTCTTCGAATACAGCGACGGCTCACTCAAGCAGATCTCATCAGGCACAGAACCTTTCGCCAATCCAATCCAAAGCATCGGCTCACTCCATGGCAATGCACCGTGGATCATGACTCGCAGCAGCGTCACTCTTCTCCGCAGCGGTCACCCTCGTACGCTTCAAACCAGTCGCGATCTTCCGAACACGAGGCTCCAGTCTTTCCTCGAAGACGCACGCGGCGATCTCTGGATCGGTACCAGCAGCGGCCTGTTCGTAGTGTCGAAGAACGGAGGACCAGCCGAGATCGAACCCGCGCTCGGCGCCAACAGCATCCTCTCGCTCTTTGAAGACAGTGAAGGCGACATCTGGGTCGGCACCGAAACCGCCGGCCTGCACATCCTTCGCCGCCAGAACTTCCACACACTCCCCGCGCTCTCCGAGCACGTCATCACCGCCGTAGCACAGTCCACCGACGGTGCAATGTGGGCAGGCACCAACGGAGACGGCCTCGACCGCTGGCAGAGCGGCAAGACTCAGCACTACTCCGCCAGCAACGGCCTGCTCAGCGACATCATCCTCGCCCTCGCTCCCGGCAGCAACGGCAGTATGTGGGTCGGCACGCCCGACGGCCTCAACCACATCGAAGGCCGCAAGATTGACTCCTACACCGCAGCCGACGGCCTGCCCGACGACCTCATCCGCTCCCTCCTCGTCGACAGCGACGGCTCACTCTGGATCGGCACCCGCCGCGGCCTCGCCCACTGGAAGAACAACGCCTTCACCATCTACACCGAAGCCACCGGACTCAAAAGCAATCTCATCGGCTCACTTGTACGCAATGCACAAGACCCGCAAGCTCTGTGGATCGGCACACTCGACGGCATCTCCCGCCTGCGCGACGGCAGGATCACGACCTACACCACAAACGACGGCCTCTCCGGCAACATCATCACCTCGCTGCTCGAAGACTCCGCTGGCACGCTCTGGATAGGGACTAAGGGCAGCGGCCTCAGCCGTTCCACTCCCAATGGCTTCATCTCCATGCAGCGCGCCGATCTCCCCCGCTCCATCGATTCCATCCTCGAAGACAACGCAGGCAATCTCTGGCTAAGCTCGACCCACGGCATCACCCGGGTCCCGCGCGACACCCTCATCGCCTGCGGCACGTCCACAAGCTGCAACCCGCATCCAGAGCCCTACGGCCGCGCCGATGGCATGCCCACCGAAGAAGCCTCCTCCATCGGCCACCCCGCCGCATGGAAAGATACCGCTGGCCTCCTCTGGTTCGCCACACGCAAAGGCGTCGCCATCACCGACCCCAACCATCTCTCTGAAGACCGCATCCCGCCTCCCGTCGTCATCGAAAGCTTCATCGTAGACGACGCCACGATCGCCTCTTCATCAACAGAGATCGACATCCCGCCCGGCCACACTCGCTTCGCCTTCGCCTATGCCGGCCTCAGCTTCGCCGCGCCCTCCAAGGTCCGCTACCGCTATATCCTCGAAGGTTTCGACAAGCAGTGGACAGACGCAGGCTCCCGCCGCACCGCCTACTACACCAATCTTCCTCCGCGCCACTACCGCTTCCGCGTGCAGGCAGCCAACAACAGCGGAGGCTGGAACGAACCCGGAGCCGAGATCGGCTTCTACGTCCGCCCCGCGTTCTACCGCCGTGCCTGGTTCATCCTGCTCTGCCTCGCACTGCTCGCTGCCATCATCGTGCTGCTCTATCGCCTGCGCGTCCGCCGTCTTCAGCGCCAGTTCGACGCCGTCCTCGCCGAGCGCAACCGCATGGCCCGCGAGATCCACGACACCCTCGCGCAGAGCTTCGTCGGCGTCTCCGTCCAGCTCGAACTCGCCGCACAACTCCTCGCGCAATCGCACGTTACCGCCGCCCACGAGCAGATCGACCGCACCCGCGCCTACGTCCGCGAAGGACTCGCCGAAGCACGCCGCAGCATCTGGGACCTACGCGCCATCACCGCGCAGGACACCCTGCCCACGCGCCTCACCCGCCTCGCCGACCAAACTGGAACGCCACAGCTCCAAATCAACCTCACTATCGGCGGAACCTACCGCCCACTCGCGCCTGGGGTCGAAACTGAAGTCCTCCGTATCGCACAAGAAGCCTTAGCCAATGTCACCCGCCACGCTCAGGCAACCCGCGCAGCTATCGATCTGCGCTATCATTCAAAGCGTCTGACCTTAACCATCACCGACAACGGTCGCGGCTTCGACACTACAAACACCACGCTCCCTGCTAACGGTCACTTCGGGCTCCAAGGCATGCGCGAGCGCGCCGAGCAAATCGGCGCAAACCTTGCCGTCAGCAGCGTTCCCGGGCAAGGCAGCACAGTCACACTCGATGCACCCATCGCAGCCGAGAAAGGAATAAAAACACCATGAGTAGCCCCATCCGCCTGCTGGTCGTCGACGACCACCATGTCGTCCGCCAAGGTCTCGTCGCGCTCCTCAAGATCATGCCCGAGCTCGAAGTGGCAGGCGAAGCCTCCGACGGCCTCCAGGCTATCGAGCTGCACCGCACACTCCAACCCGACATCACCCTCATGGATCTGCAACTCCCCAAACTCGGCGGCGTCGACGCCATCCTAAAGATACGCACCGAGTCCCCCGCCGCGCGTTTCATCGTACTCACCACCTTCGACGGGGACGAGGACATCTACCGGGCTCTCCAGGCCGGCGCAAAAGCCTACCTGCTCAAAGGCATGACCGTCGAAGAACTCCGCTCCACCATCCAGGCCGTCCACAGCGGCAAAACCCGCATCGCCCCCGCCATCGCCGAAAAACTCGCCGAGCGCATGAGCGGACAGGAACTCACCGGCCGCGAGCTCGAAGTCCTCGAACGCATCGTCCGTGGCCGCGCCAATAAAGAGATAGCCTCCGACCTCAACATCAGCGAAGCCACCGTCAAGACCCACATCAACAACCTGCTCAGCAAGCTCGGCGTCACCGACCGCACACAGGCTGCAACCGCCGCGCTTCAACGCGGCATCGTACATCTCACATAAAGAAAATCAGCAAAACCAACATATAGACGGCCCATGAAACGACTCCTGCCACGACTCCTGCTCTGCTTCCTCCTTCCGCTCTCGCTCCCTCCCGCCATCAGCGCGCAGGCAAAATCCAACTGGCGCTCCGCAACTCCCGCAGAGCTCTCCGCCGCACTTCCCGCCCGCGCCCCTGTCGTGAAAGAGCGCATCGAAACCGAGATGCGCACTGCCTCCGGCATCATCAACGCTCACGGCAAAATCATCGCAGGCGTCGTCCTAATCACCGCAGGCTACTCGGCAGACGGCAAGTACTCCCACTACGTCCTCGTGCAGGCACCCATCACCATCGGCTCCCTTGCACTCGCTCCCGGAAACTACGTCTTCGGTTGGCAGCGTGACCAGGACTCTTTGCGCATCAAGTTCTACGAGGCTGCCACCGGCGCCGAGATCGGCGACGTTGTCATGCACCGCCTTCCTACCGGCTCGCGTGTCGAGTCCTTCCGTCTCTGGCCGCCCTCCGATCGTCAGATAATACAGATTGGCCGCTTCGCCATCCCCTACAAGCTGCCCAGCGAATAAAACGAATCAGTACAGATACACCCTGCGCCTCCATGATGCGAAATATCAGTCACAACGAAAGTGACATTTGTTACCTTTGATACGGTTAGTTCAGAGCTGCTTTCTGTACAGGAACGTTCATGGCCAAATCTGAAACCAAGCGCTATTACCCCACCCCAGCCCTCGAAAAGGGCCTCGACATTCTGGAACTCTTCGCCAACACCCCCGCCGGCCTTACCGTCAGCGAAGTCGCCAGAAGACTCAACCGCACCGTCTCCGAAATCTTCCGCATGCTGCTCTGCCTTGAACAGCGCGGCTATCTCGCGCAGTCGGCCAACAAGGACCGTTATCACCTGACACTCCGTCTCTTCCGCCTCGCGCAGGAGCATCCGCCCACCAAACGCCTCGTCACCGAAGCCATGCCTATCATGCATTCACTCGCGCACGAGATCCGCCAGTCGTGCCACCTCGGCGTGATCGACGGCGGAGACGTCGTTATCCTCGCGCAGGTCGATTCGCCCGAAGCGACCGGCTTCTACGTCAAGGTGGGTCGCAGGGTAGACCTGATGCATGCCGCAACCGGCCATGTCATCCTCGCTCACCTGACCGAGGACGCCTGCGCGCGCGCCGTTGAGGAGTGGAGCCGGGAAACAAAAAACAAAAAACCTGCCGATCTCGACGAGCATCTCGCCAAAATCCGCGCACGTGGATACGAGCGCCGCGCCAGCTATGAGATCAGCGGCGTCGTCAACATTACCTTCCCTGTCTTGAATGCGCAGGGAACCGCCGTGGCAGGCCTCACCATCCCCTACGTCAAGCGCATCGAAGATCCGCTCAGTATGACGGAGATCATCTCCGCGCTGAGCAAAGCAAGTCAACAAATGTCTGAAGCGCTCGGAGCGTTGCCCCCGCTCGTCAACCCTGAGCCTCCAAATCCACCCAAGAAGCCGCGCTCACACAAATCGCAAAAGCCTCAAGTTGCAAAGACTTAAACGCGCAAAAAATAAACCCCGCCGGAGTCCAGACTCGGCGGGGTTTCTGGAAGATACTCGTTACGCCTCGATACCCACTCCACCGCGCGGCTTGTTCTTGCGCACAAAGTCCGTATCCTGCTTCGGCTCCGACTCGCACTCAATCGCAATCGTCGTCACCGGCGAATCAGGCGCCTCCATCGGCAGCCCAACCAGGTGAACGCGGTACGGGTCCTGCGTAAACTTCACATCCTGCCCTGTCTTCATCAGCCGCGCAGACTTCACCTTCGTCTGCAAGCCAGAGATCGCCACATCCCCGCCCGGCCAGAAGTGAACGTGCATATAGAGCGTATTGCCGATGCGCGTAAAGCTCGCATAGGTCGACCGCCGCGGCTGGCACAGGTCAGAGTTCCGCACCGGGTCGGCGTTCGTCTCCATCCACTTCCCAACCTCGCTCAGCACACGCACCGACTCCTCTGGAATCGACCCGTCCCCTCTCGGCCCAATGTTCAGCAGATAGTTTCCGCCATCCCTCGTGCACGAGATCAGATTGCGAATAATCGTCTTCGACGACTTCCAGTTGTCATCCGCGCGCTGAAAGCCCCAGCTATCGTTCAGCGTCATGCAGCTCTCCCACGCACGTCCGCCGTTCGAAGCAACAATCTTCTGCTCCGGCGTCGAAAAATCTCCCGGCAAATGGTTCCGGTTGTTCACAATGATGTCCGGCTGCAGCTCAAACACCATCTTGTTCATCCGCTCGGACTCCCACCCCTGCGCATCCAGCGGCCAGGCCACGTCGTACCACAGCACATCGATCTTGCCGTAGTTCGTCAACAGCTCGCGAATCAACCCATGCGTGTACTCGACGAACCGCTTCCGCGCATCTTCATCCGTCGCACACCGCGCGCCATCCGGATGGTGCCAGTCCATCAGCGAATAGTAGAAGCCCACCCGCATTCCCTCAGCCCGCGCCGCCTCAACGTACTCGCGCACCAGGTCCTGCTTCGGTCCCTGCTTCACCGCGTTGTAGTCGGTCAGCTTCGTGTCCCAGTTACAAAAACCTTCATGGTGCTTCGTCGTCATCACCATGTACTTCATGCCGGCTGCCTTGGCCAGCTTCGCCCACGCGCGCTGCGATCCCGGCTTCGGCCGAAACTCCTGTGAGAACTGCTGATATTCCACCAGCGGAATCGCCTCATCCTCCATCGCCCACTCATGCCGCGCATGCTGGCTGTAGCAGCCGAAGTGAATAAACATTCCGAACTTCGCCGCATGCCACCATTGCATGCGCCGCACCTGGTCCGGAGTCGGCTGCGCCTCTGCTTCGTCCTGCGCCGCAACTGCGGCCTTCATCGCCGCTTCCGCGCGCCCACTCAAGGCAAGCGAAGCCAGCGAAGCTCCCGTGCCCATCAACATATTTCTGCGGTTGATCTTGAATGAATCCATTCTGGAATGACTCCGTCCTTTGCCTGGTTTGATGCGGAGGCGATTTTCCACCCGCAACAGCGTTCTAAACGGCCAAAGATATGATTGTCAATGGTAAAAGACAAATTTTATATAGAAAACAATTCAGCAATTGCGCAAAATCGAAATCGCCAAATCGTTTTACTTGCCTCATAATTCTCTCGAAGGAGAAAAACCTGAATGCCCCGCTGGACAAGACGTGACCTGGTCAAAGCAGCCGTAGCCACCTCTGCCGCAGTCATCGGCAACCGTACCCTCCCCGCAGAAGCCACTCCGTCCAGCAGTCCAACCCACCAGGCCAGCCAACCCGCCGCACCGCCCACCATCGACAACACTCTACGCGAAAACCTGCTCATGGACTTCGGCTGGCGCTTCCATCTCGGCAACGCCTGCGACCCCGTCAAAGATTTCAACTTCGGTAAGACCGCCATCATAGGCACCTTCGCCAAATCCGGCGACTCCGGCGGAGCAACCGGCTCTCACTTCGACGACAGCGCATGGTCACAGATCAATCTGCCCCACGACTGGGCCGTCGATCTCCCTTTCGTACTCGACAACACCCTGGTCTGGACCGGCGGCAAACCACTCGGCCGCGCCTACCCCGAAACCAGCATCGGCTGGTATCGCAAGCCCTTCGCCATCCCCGCCTCCGACCTCGGCAAACGCATCCGCATCCGCTTCGACGGCATCCGCCGCAACGCCCAGGTCTTCATCAACGGCCAGTACCTCGGCCAGGACCCCAGCGGCTACGCTCCTTACGAGTACGACGTCACAGACTTCATCAACTACGGCGGCGACAACGTCCTCTGCCTCCGCGTCGACGCGACCCTCAGCGAAGGCTGGTTTTACGAAGGCGCAGGCATCTATCGCCACGTCTGGCTCACCAAAACCGCGCCAGTCCACATCGCCTCCTGGGGCAACTACGTCCAATCGAGCTTACGCTCCGGCATCACCGGCCCCGCGTCTCTGCGGATCACCTCTGAGATCGAAAACGCAACCGGGCAGCCCGCCGACTGCACTGTTCACGCCTCCATCCTCGACCCCAACGGCGAAATCGTCGCCACCGTGCGCTCCAAATCAGCCACCATCGCCGCAGCGGCAAACAGCATCGTCGAGATGCAGGCCACCGTCACCCACCCCGAGCTCTGGTCGATCGAGACCCCGCACCTCTACCGTCTCGTCGCCACTGTCCTGCTCAACGGCAAACCGGTCGACCAGGACTCAACCACCTTCGGCATCCGCACCACGCGCTTTGATAAGGACGAGGGCTTCTTCATGAACGACAAGCCCGTCAAAATCAAGGGTACCTGCAACCATCAAGACCATGCCGGCGTCGGCGCCGCCCTTCCCGACCGCCTCCAGTACTACCGCGTCGAGCTCCTGAAAGGAATGGGCGCCAACGCCTACCGCACCTCCCACAACGCACCAACACCCGAGCTGCTCGACGCCTGCGACCGCCTCGGCATGTTGGTCATGGACGAGACGCGCGAGTTCTCCTCCAGCCCGCAAGCCCTCGAAGAACTCGAAAGCATGGTCAAGCGCGACCGCAACCACCCCAGCATCATTCTCTGGTCCATCGCCAACGAGGAGCCGCAGCAGGGCACCGAGCGCGGCGCACGCATGGGCCGCTCCATGATGGAAGCTCTCAACCGCCTCGACACAACCCGCCCCGTCACCGCCGCTATGAACCACTCCTGGGGCAAAGGCATCTCCGGCGTCGTCGATGTGCAGGGCTTCAACTACAACCTCCCTGACATCGACGCGTTCCACAAGAGCTTCCCGGATCAGCCAACCGTAGGCTCCGAGACCGCCAGCACTGTCTCCACGCGCGGCATCTACGCCAACGATCCCAAACGAGGCTACGTCGCCGCCTACGACACAGAAAAACCCCGCTGGGCCGAGACCGCCGAAGACTGGTGGAAGTTCTACGACCAGCGCGAGTGGCTCTCAGGTGGCTTCGTCTGGACCGGCTTCGACTATCGCGGCGAACCCACGCCCTACCACCTGCCCTGCATCAGCTCGCACTTCGGCCTCATGGACACCTGCGGCTTCCCCAAGGACAACTACTTCTACTACCACACCTGGTGGCGCACCGAACCCGCGCTCCATCTCTTCCCGCACTGGAACTGGTCCGGCAAAGAAGGCCAACTTATCGAAGTCTGGTGCTACTCCAATCAGCAAAGCGTCGAACTCTTCCTCAACGGCAAAAGCCTCGGCTCACAAACCGTCGAAAAAAACGGACACCTCGTCTGGAAGGTGAACTACGCACCCGGTACCATCGAAGCCCGCGCCTCCTCGAACGGCAAAGTCACACTCGTCGAAAAACGCGAGACCACCGGCCCCGCCGCAAAAATCCAACTCCAGCCCGACCGCACGAAGATCAGCGCAGACGGCGAAGACGTCTCCGTCATCAACGTCACCATCACCGATGCTCAGGGCCGCATAGTCCCGCTCGCCGACAACAAAGTCACCTTCACCCTCACCGGCGAAGGCAAAATCATCGGCGTAGGCAACGGCGACCCCAGCAGTTACGAAGCCGACCACGCCACCGCGCGCAGCGCCTTCAATGGCCTCTGCATGTGCATCGTGCAAGCCTCAAAGACCGCCGGCCCCATCACAATCCAGGCATCTTCATCCAACCTCGAAAGCAGCAACGTCACTATCGAATCCGCCGCAGCAACGCCCCGACCCAAAATCTAAAATGCGGGGCTTGTTTTATTCACTAGCTCTCGGTAGTCCTCACGCGCTGGCGTAAACACATCGAGCACCTCGCTTACCTCGATAGCGGAGGCCTGGTGCTCGACACCTCCGTCCACAACAAAGCTGTCCCCCGCACGCGCTTCAATCACACGGCCATCCATCTCCGCCCGAATCGCCCCGCTCACTACGTACACTAACTGCGTATGCGGATGACTGTGCCGCGTTCCTACCCACCCCTTCTCGAAATAATGGCGCACCAGCATCAGTTGGTTATTATGCGCCAGCACCTGCCGTCTCATTCCTTCCTCAGGCGCAAACATTGGCGCATCTTCTGTCTTTACAAAATCACTCATCGCTCAACCGTATCAGAGAAGCGGCGCTATCTTTCGCACCATGAAAGCAATGCCGCCTTCATTGCCCAACTCCCACAAAATGCCCAGTCGCCTTTTCGGCATCAGAACAATGTCTGAATATGCACTCGGCCCGGCATAGAGAACCGTATGCTTAGGCCAGGTTCTCCCTCCGTCCTTACTCACGCTAAGGGTCAGATCCCATCTGTGCTCGCGATCTCCCGCGTTGCTAAACAGCAGCGCGCGCTCGCCCTTTGCAGGCGAGTAGTCAATCACGCTGCCTTCGCACACAGGATCGGTCAGATCATGGGCAACAAAGGTCGTCTCCCAACTCTGTGCGCCATCCTTGCTGATCGAAACGATACGCGCACGTGATCTTCCGCTCTGGTCGCGGCTGTTCATCACCACAGTCCCATCCGGCCACTCGGCAGTCGTGCTCTCATTGCTACCTGGCACATTCACCGCGGCTCCCGCGTGCCAGGTCGCCCCATGGTTGTCGCTGAAGAACGCATTGGCCGCATAACTCTGCCCTTCCGGCTGAGGCTCACCCTCCGAGTGATACGCAGCGACCACGATACGCCCAGCATGCGGTCCCTCGGTCAGCTCCAGCGCATGTCCTGGCCCTGTCGCGTACGCCCGCCACACGGTCAACTTGACACTCGTGGTTATCTCGACCGGCGCGGCCCACGTTGTGCCATCATCCACACTCGTGCGATACCACACCCGCCGCGCGCCCTTACCCTGCATCACCTTCGACTCCGAAGCATTTTCTGTCGTGTAAACAAGAAAGATTCTGCCCTGCGGGTAGCGAGAGTCCATCGTATCGACAACCGGCGCGGCATTGCCCGCCTTCAGTGTCCCAAACTCGGCAACGGTCTCGATTGACCCCCAGGTTTTTCCGCCGTTGCGGCTCCTGCGCATCACCAGCCGGACATCGCCGAAATCGCCGCAGCCGTACTTCCGAGCCTCAGCAAAAGCCAGCAGCGTTCCACGAGGCGTCCGTACGATCGCAGGTATCCGAAAACAGGAGTACCCGCGCGTTCCATTCGCGAAGACCATCTGAGGCTGAGCCGCCGCCTCCGACAATGAGCACACGCAAAGCACCACCGCCAGAAAGAACGCCAGTTTCCAGCTCACAAACGACAACGGACAGCCCTCCACAGCTCCTCCGAGAAAGTTCAAATTTTAACATTCGCGGAACAGGCGTTCCGCTCATCCGGCAAGCCCAAAAACTCTCTTGCCGCCTAGTCATAAAACGGGTACTATCTCTCCTCAAACTGTATAGGAGCACACGTCTGCTTCCTTTATGGCCCCTCACACCGAAACCGACCTCAGGCGCGCGATCGAATCCGATGAGATCGTCCCCTACTTCCAGCCCATCGTCGAGCTGCGCTCCGGCCTGCTGACTGGCTTCGAGGTCCTCGCTCGCTGGCAACATCCTCGCCACGGAACAGTCGCGCCCGATGAGTTCATCCCGGTTGCGGAAAAAGCCGGTCTCAACGGATTGCTTCTCGGCAAACTGCTGCGCTCAGCCTTTGCCATCTCTGCCCACATCCCATCTCATCTCACTCTTTCGGTCAACATCTCTCTTACGCAGCTCACCGATCGAACCCTCACCCGCCACATCCGCCAGGCTGCCGAGCAATCCAGCTTCCCGCTCAATCGTCTCGTGCTCGAGATCACAGAAAGCGCACTCGTCGGCGACACCGAGCACGCCTACCTCATCGCCAACGAGCTCAAGGAGCAAGGCTCCCACCTCGCGCTCGACGACTTCGGCACCGGCTACTCCAGCCTTCGCCACCTGCAAGCCCTGCCCTTCGACGAGATCAAGGTCGACGCCAGCTTCGTCCGCACCATGACCCACACCCGCGAGAGCCGCAAGATCGCCGCTGCCATCATCGGCCTCGGCAACAGTCTCGGTCTCATCACCGTCGCCGAAGGTGTCGAAAGCGCCACCCACGCCGACATGCTTCTATGGCTTGGCTGTCAGCGCGGCCAGGGCTTCCTCTACGGCCGCCCCGTTCCGGTCGAAGGTCTCCAGGAACTGCTTATGATCCGGACCATCTTTCCTTCGCACCAACTCCGCACAGCCACGCTCGAAGACACCATGCCGCTACGGCTCGAAGCCTTGCCTACGCAGCGGCTCGCACACCTCCAGGCCATCTACGATGGCGCCCCTATGGGCCTCTGCTTCCTCGACCGCGATCTCCGCTACATCAGCATTAACAAGCAACTCGCGCGAATCAACAATCTTCCCGTCTCCAGTCATCTCGGACGCAACATAGCCGACGTCCTCCCCCTCTGGTATCCCGATCTCGAACCGTATCTCCGCCGCGCACTCGGAGGCGAAGCCGTCACAAATGTCGAAAGCAGACAGCCAAACGCTCGCAAGCCTGACCATCACTTAACACTCCTGCTCTCCTTCCAACCGGCTCGCGACGAAGCCAATGAGGTCATCGGCATCTCCATCGCGGTCGCCGACATCACCCGCCAGAAAATCGCCGAGCAAGCCGCCGCCGGCGTCAAAACCCGCAGTCACGCGGCAGCAAGCTAATCACTCAATAACCTGCATTCATCTTCCCCATCATCCCGAGAATACGTTTACAGTGGGAATACTCAGGAGATGTCATGAAGATGCGTTCTGTTCTCATCACCCTGCTCTGCTCCGTCGCTCTGCAACTGACAGCACAGACTCCAGTCTCCATCCATGTCGATCTGGCAAAAACACAAGGTGCATACACTCCCATCTACCGCTGGTTCGGCTATGACGAAGCCAACTACACCACGATGACTCATGGACGGCAGTTGCTCACCGAGCTGCACAATCTCAGTCCAGTACCCGTCTACATCCGCGCTCACCACCTCTTGACATCCGGCAACGGCGTGCCGGAGTTGAAGTGGAGCTCAACCAACGTCTTTACCATCGGCCCCGACGGCAAGCCGGCATACGACTTCAAAATCCTCGACGGCATCTTCGACGCCTACAAAGCCGCCGGCGTTCGCCCCATGGTCGAGCTTGGTTTCATGCCGAAAGACCTCGCGATCAACCCCGATCCGTATCAGGTCCACTACCCGCAAAACACCATCTCAGGCGGCTCGAACAATCCGCCCAAAGACTACGCCATGTGGGGCGAACTGGTCCGCAAAGTCACCCAGCATCTCGTCGAACGCTACGGCCGAGATGAAGTCCTCCAATGGTACTTCGAAGTCTGGAACGAGCCCGACATCGCCTACTGGCACTCGACTCCGGAAAACTACTACAAGCTCTACGACTACGCCGTCGCAGGCGTACGCGCCGCCTTGCCCGGCGCAAGAGTCGGGGGCCCCGCAAGCACAGGCCCCGGTTCAACCCACGCGGCAGCCTTCCTTAATGGTTTCCTGAAACACATCCAGACCGGCAAAAGCGCTGCCACAGACGGCCCCATACCACTCAATTTCATCTCGTTCCACGCAAAGGGTCATCCCACCGTCATCGGCACACACGTACAGATGGGCCTCAGCAACGAGTTGAACGACGTAGACAAAGGATTTGCGATCATCGCAAAGTATCCAGCCTTCAAACACCTTCCCGTAATCATCAGCGAAGCCGACCCCGAAGGCTGCGCCGCCTGCTCCGCCAAAGTCAATCCGGCAAACAACTATCGCAACGGCACACTCTATCCGGCATACACAGCCACTGCGATGAAAGCCATCTTCGATCTCAGCGACCGCCACCAGACCAACCTGTTCGCCATGCTGAGCTGGGCATTCGAATTTGAAAACAAGGATTACTTCGAAGGCTTTCGCTCGCTGGCCACCAACGGCATCGACAAGCCCGTGTTGAACATATTCCGTATGGCAGGACTCATGTCCGGCGAGCGCGTCAGCACAACCAGCACAGCCCAGATACCGCTCGACGCAATCCTCGCCTCCGGCATACGACAGTCGCCAGACATCGACGCATTCGCCACAAAATCCACTCACAACGCCGCAGTCATGCTCTGGAACTATCACGACGACAACCTTCCCGCCGAAGCCGCTCAGGTACAGACAACTATCTCAGGCATACCCGCCAGCGTGCACAGAGTTCTGCTGCATCACTACCGCATCGACGAGCACCACAGCAACGCTTACACCGTGTGGAAGGCGATGGGCTCTCCACAGCAGCCCACGCCCGAGCAATACGCCACGCTCAAAGCCGCCGGCCAGCTACAGCTTCTCGACTCCCCGCAGTGGCTCGCTGTCACCAGCGGCCAGGTCATCATCACAACCAAACTGCCGCGTCAGGCAATATCCCTGCTCCGACTCGAATGGTAAAGGTATAGAA